>CAYWSJ010000039.1:25017-32221 GCA_964461045.1 uncultured Bacteroidales bacterium
TCCAGTCTTTTGTCTTTCATAATCCTTTTGAAAGCAGATTCCCCAAGCATCCCTTTCCCCAGGCTGGCGTGTCTGTCTACCTTGCTTCCCAGTTCTTTCAGGGCATCATTGAGATGCATTCCTTTCAGGTAAGAAAAACCAATAACTTTCTCAAATTCATCCCATGTTTTCTCGTAGCCTTCATCTGTAGCAAAATCATATCCTGCAGCAAAGCCATGGCAGGTATCAATGCAGACACCAACTCTTGATTGATCGTCCACCAAATCGATAATTTTTCGAAGATGCTCAAACGAATAGCCCAGGTTAGATCCTTGTCCGGCTGTGTTTTCAATGACTGCTGTAACTCCTTTGGTATGACTCAGTGCCAGGTTTATTGATTCTGCAATAATCTTTATGCATTCATCTTCAGATATTTTCCTGAGGTGACTCCCGGGATGAAAATTTAGCCGGTCAATACCAAGTTGTTCGCATCTCTGCATTTCCACATTAAAAGCATTCCTTGATTTGGTCAGTTTTTCTTTTTCAGGGTGTCCTAAATTAATCAGATAGCTATCGTGTGGCAGTATTGTGCCTTTCTTATAACCATATTTTTCACAATATTCATTGAACTTCTTAATATTTTTATCGCTTAAAGGTTTTGCTTTCCACTGTCTTTGATTTTTTGTGAACAAACCAAAACCTTTTGCACCTATTTTGTGGGCATTTACCGGTGCGTTTTCAACACCTCCGGCTGCACTTACATGAGCTCCTATATATTTCATATTCAATAATTTTATTTTAGAAATAGTATTCTATAAATAAAACTAATATAATTATAATTCATTGTAAATCTTTATCTCTAACTAAAAAAATTGTAAATTTCAGAATCTGAAAACTGAAACTGTATTTCTCGTTAATCGAATGATAAAAGTTATAGTCTATACATTTTTAAGGACCCTAAAAAATTCGAACTTATGTGTAACCGATTTAAAATTTTACTAACAACTGGATTTGTCTTTATTGCTATGATCTTTTCACTACATGCAAAAGACAATGCACGTTTATTACGATTTCCTGATATCAATGACAATCTTATAACCTTTGTTTATGCAGGAGATATCTGGACTGTTAACGCAAATGGAGGAGAAGCCAAGCGGCTGACTTCTCATAAAGGACTGGAATTATTTCCAAAGATTTCTCCCGATGGGAAATGGATCGCTTTTTCTGCACAATATTCGGGGAGCAGGCAGGTATATATTATGCCTGTTGATGGAGGTAAGCCCAGACAATTAACTTACTATAACGATGTTGGTATGATGCCCCCAAGAGGTGGTTTTGATCATATTACCCTCGACTGGACTCCCGATAGCAAACATGTGCTTTTCAGAGCGAATCGTACACCCTACGGGAAACGCAATGGAAAATATTTCAAGATTAGTATTACAGGCGGAATGGAAGAACCTCTACAGATTCCTGAAGGAGGATTCGGAATCTATTCACCGGATGCCAAAAAAATATGCTATACTCCAATTAGCAGGGAATTTCGGACCTGGAAACGATACAAAGGTGGAAGAGCGGCGGATCTTTGGATATACAATCTCGAAGAAAATTTATCAAGGAAAATAACCGATTTCCCTGGTACCGACCAAATTCCGGTATGGTATGAGAATAAGATATATTTTGCGTCTGACCGTGATTTAACTCTGAATCTGTACAGTTATAACCTGGAAAGTGAAAAAATACAACAGATTACTCATCATGAAAAGTATGATGTAATGTGGCCCTCCGGTTCTAATGGGAAAGTTGTATATGAAAACGGAGGTTATCTCTACAAATATAATCTGAAAACCAATGAAAACAAGAAACTGACAATTCATATTAATTTTGATAACCCGAATATTATTCCATATTATAAAAATGTAAAGGAAGATATTCATAGTCAGAATATTTCACCAAAAGGGAATCGCGCCATTTTTGATGCACGCGGTGATATTTACACTGTTCCGAAGGAAAACGGTATGATCCGAAATTTAACAGAAACCCAGGGAGTTCGCGAGATTTATCCGGCCTGGTCACCTGATGGAAAATATATTTCTTATGTTTCAGATGAAACAGGAGAATATGAGATATATCTTTTGGAAAATAAGGAAGACGCTGAACCAAAGCAGATTACTTTTAACTCTGAAGCGTGGAAGTATAAACCAAAATGGTCCCCGGATGGAAAGTATCTCCTTTATTCCGACCGGACCCTGAAAGTCAAACTATTGAATGTGGAGTCTGGTGACGAACAAATCATAACAGATGCAATGAGACATGAAATAAGGGATTCTCGTTTTTCTCCTGATTCTAAGTGGGTGACTTATTCAAAAAGCAGTAAAAACGGGAATGATGCAGTTTGGGTGTATAACATAGAAACCGGTGAGAATCATAAGTTAACCAATGATGTGTTTGATGATAATTCCCCTGTGTTCTCGCTGAATGGAGAATATATTTATTTCCTTTCAAAAAGAGACTTCAACCTTTCATTTTCAGATTTTGAATTTAATTATGTGTATAACGATGCAACCAGGATTTATGCCCTGGCTCTGACTAATGAAAGCCCAAAGTTATTCGAATACAAAAGTGATGAGGTTAAACCCGGTAATAATGGCGAAAGCGAAGCAGAAAAGAAAAAATTAGATGAGGTATCGGTTGATATCGATCTTGATAATACCAATAACCGGATTACAGCGTTCCCAATGAAAGCAGGAAATTATTATAACCTCAACGCTGTTGATGATGGTATTTTGTATGCTACAAATGACGGTTTGCACATGTTTTCAATAAGCATAGAGAAAGATCAGACAATACTATCCGGCGTGAGAGGTGCTGTTTTGGCTGACGACAATAAGCATATTCTTTATCGTTCCGGCTCGGATTATGGAATTACTGACTTGTCTCCCGGACAGAAGGCAGGAAAAGGAAAATTAGACCTGGGTGAAATGGAAATGAAAATTCACCCCAGAAAAGAATGGAATCAAATATTCCGCGATGGATGGAGAATTTTCCGTGATTATTTTTATGTGGAAAATATTCATGATGTAGACTGGATTAATGTTCGTGAAAAATATAAAGAGTTGTTGCCTCATGTAAGTCACAGGGCAGATCTCGATTATCTCCTTGGAGAAATGATTGCAGAAAGCAATACCGGGCATTGCTATGTA
The DNA here is from genome assembly GCA_964461045.1 of uncultured Bacteroidales bacterium. Taxonomy (GTDB): domain Bacteria; phylum Bacteroidota; class Bacteroidia; order Bacteroidales; family UBA12077; genus JAGXLC01. Next base: position 28,200 of record CAYWSJ010000039.1, read on the forward strand.
AATTATGGTGATTTTGAAAGAGTTGATCGCGTGGAAACAGGACTGCTGGGCGCTAAGTTAAAGCCCGACAGGGAAGCCGGACGATTTGTTATTTCAAAAATCTATGCGGGTGAAAACTGGAACCCCGACCGGAGATCTCCTCTGACAGTTCAGGGAGTTGATGTTCAGGAAGGAGATTATTTGATTGGCATTGGAGGTGAAGAGGTTACCACAGGTGAAAATCCATATAAATACCTGGAAAATACTGTTGGAAAAGTAATCGAAATTACTGTAAATGATCAGCCTACAAAAGAGGGGGGGCGAACTTATGAGATTAAACCTATTGAAAGTGAGCTTTCACTAATGTACCTCGATTGGGTGGAAACCCGCCGAAAAATGGTGGAAGAAATGTCGAATGGAAAACTTGGCTATATACATGTTCCAAACACATCTGTTGCAGGGAATCGTGAGCTTTTCAGGGGAATGTATGCATATCATCATAAGCAGGGTTTGATCATTGATGACCGATATAATGGAGGTGGTTTTATTCCAGATATGATGACCGAATTGCTCGACAGAGAAACGCTCAGTTACTGGCACAGGAGAGGATTAAAACCTTCAAAAACTCCTGCTATTGCTCATGACGGACCTAAAGCAATGCTTATTAATCATTACTCATCTTCAGGAGGCGATGCTTTTCCATATTACTTCAAGAAAAAGAATCTTGGAAAGCTTATAGGCACACGTACATGGGGCGGACTCGTCGGTATGTCAGGAAATGCATCCCTGGTTGATGGCGGCTACATTGCTGTACCAAGGTTTGGTATTTTTAACGAAGAGGGAGAATGGATCATTGAAGGGGTCGGCGTACACCCGGATATAAAGGTGTTTGATACACCTCATCTGGTCGCCAAAGGACAGGATCCAACTTTAGAAAAGGCAGTGGAAGTTTTGATGAAACAACTTGAAAAGAATCCACCTGAAAAAGTAACTCCGCCTGAAGATCCTGACCGCTCCGACTGGATTGAAAAAGATGTTAGTGAAAAAAATTAGTTCTGTTTGAAATACCTAAAAAAATAAGCCAGTATCTTTCGTACTGGCTTATTTTTTTATTCCGTTTATTTGAGAATTAAAGATAATCAAGTGAGTCAGTTTCTTCTTTCAGAAAAGGAGCTACAGCTCTGCTATAGATCCCTTGTACGTAAGCAATTGCCATTCCGTAGTTGGTTACAGGTACCCCGGCTTCAATGGCTGGTTTTATGCGGTTGATCAGTTGCCTACGAGTAATCATACATCCTCCGCATTGAATTACCAGCGAATATTCTTTAATATCACGAGGCAGCTCGTTTAATCCGGAAACTACCTCATAATTAATTTTTTTACCAGTGAAATTAGTAATCCAGCGGGGAATTTTTACCCTTCCGATATCGTCGCAGGAAACATGATGAGTACAAGATTCAAGTAAAAGGACCCGGTCTTCATCTTTTAGTTTAGAAATTTTGGGAGTTCCCTGGAGATAGCTCTCAAAATCACCTTTAAATCTGGCCAGTACAATGCTGAAACTTGTTAAGGGAATATCTCTGGGAATTGAAGCATCAGCCTTAGTAAACACCTGGCTGTCAGTAATTGCCAAGTCAGGCTTAATCCGGGTTCTTTGCAAAAATGCATCTACTTCCCTTTCTTTTACCACAATACTTGCCGCATCATTGTCAAGGATATCTCTTATGGCCTGAACCTGGGGCAAAATAAGTCTCCCTTCCGGAGCCTCAATATCAATTGGGGTGATCAGCATTACAATGCTTCCATAAGAGATCAGATCACCTACTAAGGATGGCGTTCGGTAAGCTGATTCCGGAATGGTCTTTTTTATTGTATCAATTACATCATCAGTATTTTCCGGATTGATCGTATTAAATTCAATAATATCAGTGCTTAATTCATTTTTAAGTTGTTTTTTAAAATCCGGTTTTAAGGATTTAATATCCGATTTGTTGTGGATAATGATGTAAGGAGTATATGTTTTTTCAAAACGTTCGATAATTTCCTTTTCAAATTTATCGAACGTATTTTCTGTGATTAAAAGAATTCCCAAATCAATGGTTTTGATTGTAGACAATGTTTTGGCAATTCTTTTATCTCCCAAATCTCCCGTGTCATCTATGCCTGCTGTGTCAATAAGTACAACCGGTCCAAAGCCTGTAATTTCAAATGATTTTTTTACCGGATCAGTTGTCGTACCTGCATGATCTGAGACAATTGCTATGTCTTGTGTTGCCAGATGGTTGATCAGGGAACTTTTACCAGCATTTCTCCTTCCGTAAATTCCTATATGGGGCTTTGATTCTTTTCCTTTTGACATAATTTAAAACCTTCTTTTTTTTTAATCCTTTAATCCAACAGATCATTTATCCTGAATCCCAGTTTTAACAGATTGTCTTCCGATAAGATTCTTTCAATTTTTTCTTTTGAGAGAAACTTGTATTTATCATTGACTTCGAATATATCAAGATTCTCTTTCTTCATTTCCTTTGCCAGGGTGCCGGCTTTGTTATATCCTATGTATGGGGTAAGCGCTGTTGTGATTGACGGACTTTTTAATAAGTTTTTTAGCGCTGATTTTGTTTCTATCTGCATGCCCTTAATTAGGTTCAGCTCAATGGTTGAGTTTGCAGCAATTAGTAGTTTCAGACTTTCCAGTATGGCATGTCCTATTACCGGAAGATACGCATTAAGTTCCAGGTTTCCTTGTCCGCTCAGGCCGGAAACCAGGGAATCATTTGAATAAACTTTGTGCATACTGCTGATTACAAATTCAGGAATCACAGGATTTGTTTTTCCCGGCATAATAGAACTACCCACCTGTTTCTGAGGAATCGTTATTTCTTTGTTGTTCTTCAGATCTGAAGACAATAATCTTATGTCAGATACTATTTTCTCCAGGTTGACTGCATGAGATTTAAGAATTGCATGAATTTCAACAAAGGCATCCAGATTACTTGTAGTATCCGGTAGATTTTCGCTTCTCGTAATTGGTAATCCTGTTAACCTTTGCAGGGATGGAACAACTTCCATTATAAAATATGTAGGAACGGTAAGGCCTGTTCCAATAGCACTCCCTCCTAGATTCACAACTTTTATACGTTCAAAGGCTTTGGAAACTCTCCACCAGTCCCTTGAAAGGGCTTCGTTATAAGTGCTGAACAATTTTCCGAATGATGAAGGAACTGCTTCCTGCATCTGCGTGTAACCAATTCTTAAAGCGTTTCTGTATTTGTTTTCTAAAAATTCAATTTGTTTCCTGACCTTGTTAATTTGTTCTTCCAGATTCTGTAATGATTGAATTATACTTATTTTTAAAGAGGTTGGAATTACATCGTTTGTCGATTGAAAAATATTGGCGTGTTCGATTGGATCTGTTGATTCGTAGTCGCCAGGCTGTTTGCCCATGATTTGCAGGGCCCGGTTGGTAATTATCTCATTGATATTCATGTTTATGCTTGTGCCGGCGCCTCCCTGCATAGCAGGAATTATAAAGTGATCTCTGTGTAAACCCTCACTAACTTCTTCAGCTGCTTGTTTTAAGGCATTTATGATGTTTTCCGGTATGATTCTTACTGGGATTTTTTTATTATGATACTTTTTGTACAATGCCTTGCTGTACCTTTCATAAGTTTCATAACAGGCAAGCTTAACCAGTCCTGTTGACTTATACCATTCTGTGTGAAACGGGGTTTGGTCAGGAAAGTTTTCTTTCGCCCTGAGCGCATGAATTCCATATAAAGCTTCTTCTGGTATTTCTCTGGATCCTAAAAAATCTTTTTCTATTCGCATAATGTAAAGAGATGCAATGATTCAGACTTCAAAAATACGATTATTTATGAGAATTTTAACTTACTATTGCTTATTTACCAGAACTCAGATATTTAAAAACCGTTTTGTTTTTTTTTTACTTCAATAAAATGGTTTTGTGTGATTCCTAGCCCCGTTTTTTAGGGCGGGGTGTTTTAAATGCCTACCCCAACTATGATTTCTATAAATTTTGT
>CAYWSJ010000040.1:0-22309 GCA_964461045.1 uncultured Bacteroidales bacterium
TTCATCGTAGGCTCCAGCCCACGATGCTTTGAGTTTTTTGCTACAGTATATTTTTCATTTGGTCACGAGCTTACAGTTCACTTGTCTCTTGGGGGCTAAGATAATTTCCTTTATTTTACAAGAGCTCCCTGGTGGTTCAGCATTTTATCCAAAGATGAAACCAAAGTATTGAGATTTTTTTGAGTTTCATCATCAAAATCTTCTATACTGAGTTTTTTATTTTCAGTTCTTGATAAAAAGTCTGAGGCCAGAATTGATCTTGACAGATTGTTGTTTTTAATATAGTCGGAATTGGATTCTGTTATACCAACTCTTTTGTTTAATATGTGTTTTTTAAAATCAATCGTTGAGAAAATGTCCTCGATATGCTTCTGTCCTTTATTTAATAACATTATATTTTTATTGGTTTTATCTTCATCGTCCTGAAAGAGATGATGTTTGAAATGTTTATAGATTTCCACTCCCTGTTTGTTGTTCCCTAATATTACTATAAATCCAAGTTTCCAGCCAAGCAAAAGGTTTGTAAGTGTTGTTACATGGTAGATGTCGGAGGCAGGGAGAAAATAGACTTTTGATTTTAATCCGGTAATTTTAGCTATTGCTGTTAAATAATAATATGTTGCAATATCTTCCAGAATTACGTTGTTTTCTTTCTGAATAAATTGTTGTTCATTCAATCTTTCGCCCATTAGACTATAGATGGGAGAAAGAGTATCTGATGAAGCATATTTGAAAGAATTTGTATTAAAAATAAAGGTTTCATTGTAACCATTTTCATCTTTTCTTTGTAATGCCCGAACTCTGTATAGCTTGTTTATATCTACAAGGTGTGGGGAATGTGTAGTGTATATTACCTGGAGGTCTTTCCTGATATCTTCAAATACTTTTAAAACATCTTCCTGTGCTCTTGCATGCAGGCTCATAGCTGGTTCATCTATGAGCAGAACCCGGTTTCTGTTATTTGTCATGGCAAAAGCTTTTAATTCAAGATAAAATGAGAGAAACCATCTTACGCCCCTGCTTCTTTGTTTGGGATACAGTCTTTCATCTTTATCTTTTATCCAGAATTCAATATAAGGTTTACCAAGTTTTTCAGGAGTGTTATGATCATAATGTTCAAGCTCAAAAGAAATTTGAATTTTGTTCTCATTTCCGATTGATTGTCTCCAGTATTCATGAAAGTCAATGGTTATTTTTCTGTTTAATTTTTCGATTTTTTGTTTTAATATTCTGCTGTTTTGTTGGTCAAAGAACTGGGGATTTAAATTCGCTACTTTTAAATAATTCTTTACTGCTTTATAACCCTTTATATCTTCTTTTCCAAATATGACATCTTCCAGGTCAATTCTATCTGGTAACAGACTGCTAAAGTCATGAAAGAATTCAAAAACAGGCGCTTTCTCAAAAAATAAAGTACCTAATTCTTCAATTGCATAAACTTGCTTTTCTTTTTCAAATTGTTCGTGTACTTCTTTTTCTGCTTTATCATAAGGAACATTATCCAGAATTTTCCTTGCTATCCTCAGCCAGAATTCATGTTCCTTTATTTTTTCATTTAATTTTTTCCGGCTATCAAGGTATTTATTTTTTTTCTCATCAATTTCATATGTATGGTTTCTCCTTTTCTGTCCCTTGTTGAATAAATTAAATGTAGCCTCAGTTTCTTTAACCTGTTGATAATTATCAGATACCTCTTTTTCCAGGCTTTTTATAAATTTATCTGTTTCTTTAACTTTATTGGCTAGATTTTCTTTTTTTTCATTTGTTTCTATTTGGATTTGCTTTGTATTTAATTCCTTTTCAGTTTTTTGAAGTTTATCTTCTGATTCCTTTAATTGATTCTCGAGTTCTTTTACTTTTTGAGCAGCTTCTGCTCTGTTTTTTTCTTTGCGTGATTTTGAAGCAATCTTTTTTTGAGATTTCAGTGAGGATTTAAGTTCGCCAATTTTGGATATTAATTGCTCTTTTTCTTTCAAAAAATTATTTTTGTCAACTTTTAACTTTTGATTGTTTGAAGCAATTTTATTTATTTGTTTCTGTGCTTCAGATAATTCTTTATGTTTTTCCTTCTCTTTATCCTGGAAAAAATTTATTATGTTTTTCTCTTCAATATGAACATGACTGTTAAATAATTCATCCCAGGTGCGAGAGATGCAAACAGTCTCCAGTTTTTTGAAAATATCAACAGCCTCCTGGGGAATTTTATTCAGATCAATAATATCTTCAATTTTTGTTTCATTCAGATCCATTGAGCAATTAACTTCCGGCAAACTCAGATCACTTCTTAATACATCTTCTGAAATATTGCCATTAAAAAAACTATGAAGTGCCTCTAGTACTGATGTTTTACCCGATTCATTTTGTCCTATAAGAGCCGTAATATTGTCATTCGATAGATCGCACCATCCTGAGTCGACAATAGACCGGAAATTTTTAATTCTGAAGGATTTTAGTTTCATTTTTTCTGGTTTATATTTAATGTTGGCTGTTTTTGAAGTTTAAATCTATGAAAATCTATCATTGAAAGTTAAAAACCGACACCCATTACAAGTATATCATCGACTTGTTCCTTGTCTTTTTTCCATTTGTTGTGGGTATCTTTTAATACTTGTTTTTGTTGATTTAAATCTTTATCCTGAATATCCATTAATAATTTTCTAAATCTTCTGATTTTAAATTTTTCATCTTTTTCCCCTCCAAACTGATCTGCAAATCCATCAGTAAATAGATACACCCGATCTCCCTTTTTGATTTCAATTTTTTGAACAGAAAAGGATTCCTCGTAGCATCCGCTTATTCCTATAGGCATTTTATCACCCTTTAAGGAGTAGATTGTATCGTTTCGAACATGATACAGCGGGTTATTCGCGCCGGCAAATTCTAAAGTTCTTGTCTTCTCATTGAATATACATAATGTGAGATCCATTCCATCTTTTTGTTCGTTTTTTTTCCCTGTTTGATTGAGGGTTTTCATAATTCTTTCACGCAATGCATTCAGAATTTGATTTGGAGGTAAGAGAGGTTCATGATTGGTAATCTCGTTTAAGAATATGATTCCAAGAATACTCATAAATGCGCCGGGGACTCCATGTCCGGTACAATCTCCTACAGTGAAGATAACATTTTCATCAATTTTTCGAATCCAGTAGAAATCACCACTTACAATGTCTTTAGGCAGAAAAAAAACAAAACTTTCAGGAAAAAGGAAATTGACTTTTTGATAGGAGGGGAAAATAGCTTTTTGAATGTTTTTAGCATATTCAAGACTTTCAATAAGTTGATCTCTCTGGCAGGTTAATGTCTCAATCAGCACCTGATCGTAAATTGCCGTTTTATCAAAATTTTCCATCCTCAGAAGTAATGTAATTGCTTATATTCAACCAATTTATAAAATTTTGATTCATTATCAAAGTTTTATGTCTCTCACTTTAACTAACTGTGGATATTTTATTAATTTAAAACACTGATTTAAAGTAATTTATTGTGTGTTTTTTTTGATACTAAAAGGTTTTTATTCCTTAATGGCTTATAAACCTGTATAATTAGAAGGTGTAATTTTTTTTAGTTTTTCTTTTAATTGATTGTTAATAGAGAGATTATCTATAAATTCTATAAAATCTTGATGAGTAATCGTTTTGTTTTTACGTGTAAGTTCTTTTAATAATTCGTATGGATTTTCATACCCTTCTTTCCTGAGAATTGTTTGAATTGCTTCTGCAATTACTAACCAGTTTTTTTCAAGGTCATTCTGAATAGCCTCTTTATTTACTTTTAATTTATCCAATCCTTTAATTATTGATTGAAAAGCGATTAGGGAGTGTGAAACGGGTACACCAATGTTTCGCAGAACAGTTGAATCTGTAAGATCGCGCTGAAGTCTTGATATGGGTAATTTAGAAGCGAGGTGGTTATAAAATGCATTAGCAATACCCAGGTTGCCTTCTGCATTTTCAAAATCAATCGGGTTAACTTTGTGAGGCATAGCAGAGGAGCCCACTTCGCCTTTTACAATTTTTTGACTGAAATAATTCATTGAGATGTAAGCCCAAATATCCCTGCTTAAATCAATGAGAATGGTATTTATTCTGCTCATCGACTGGAACAGGGCAGCCAGGTTATCGTAATGTTCAATCTGCGTGGTAGTTTGAGTTCTTTGTAATTCCAGTTTATCATTCACAAACTTTTTTGCAAAGCCGATCCAGTCAATGTCCGGATATGCCACATGATGGGCATTGAAATTACCTGTTGCTCCTCCAAATTTGGCTGAATAGGGAATGTTTTTTAATTGCTTAATTTGTTCAGTTAACCTCTCATAAAAAACTTTTATTTCTTTTCCCAGGCGGGTAGGGGAGGCAGGTTGCCCATGAGTTCTGGCAAGCATTGAAATATCTTTCCATTTTTCGGATAAAGATCCTATCTTATCGGTTAGCTCTTTAAGAAAAGGGAGATATATTTTTTCGGCAGCCTGTTTTAATGAAAGTGGGGTTGCTGTATTGTTTATATCCTGGGATGTGAGCCCGAAATGAATAAATTCTTTGTATTGTTCTATGTCAAGGTTTTGAAATTTTTCTTTTAAATAATATTCAACAGCCTTAACATCATGGTTTGTTTTTTTCTCTATATCTTTAATTTTTTGTGCCTCATCTACTGAAAATTCCTTATATATTTTCCTAAGCTCCTTAAACAGTTTCCTGTCAAATGATTTCAATTCCGGCAAGGGTAATTCAACAAGAGCGATGAAATATTCAATTTCTACAAGTACTCTGTACTTAATAAGTCCGAATTCTGAGAAATAAGGGCTTAACTTTTCTGTTTTATTTTTATACCTGCCATCTACCGGGGATATTGCTGTAAGTGGATTTGTTTGCATGAGGTTAAAAGATTTTGTTTATTTAAGCAAAAGTAGGAAAAAGTATGGATAATCTCTAAATTTAGTTAAAATTGATCTGGTACAACGTCTGTTATAATTGAAAAATACGATTAACCAATTTTTTTATTAGCTTTATGAAAATGGTTTTTTATCTTTGAATTAAATGACTATTTTTATTCTGTTTCAAACAATTAATGTAAAACCAGGATGAGATTGATTAATTTTTTCAGGGTATTCACCTTTTTATTTTTTGTCTTTTTTATAAATGGTGTCACAATTGCCCAGGATTCATTAAAGACACGGGCTTCTGACAGTAGAAAAGATACGATATATGTTTTCAGCATAAATCAGAACATTGAACCATCGGCCTGGAGGCTGACCAAAAAAGCTTTTGCAAATGCAAAGAAACATCATGCCAGGTACTTGATTGTGAAGCTAAATACATATGGGGGATTGGTAAATATTGCAGACTCTATCAGAACTAAATTTCTGGATAGCCCCATACCGGTAGTTGTTTTTATTGAAAATAATGCTGCATCTGCCGGTGCGCTGATTTCTATTGCAGCCGACAGCATTTATATGAAAAAGGGAGCCAGGATAGGAGCTGCCTCAGTTGTTAATCAGGAAGGTGAAATTATGCCGGAAAAATACCAGTCATATATGCGGTCAACAATGAGGGCAACAGCCCAGGCACACGGGAAAGATACAATTGTGCGCGGAAATGATACTATCCTTAAATGGCATAGGAATCCGGATATTGCTGAAGCTATGGTAGATCCGAGTTTGTCTGTTGAAGGGGTTAACGATTCCGGTAAGATTGTAACTTTTACAACAGAAGAAGCGATTAAATATGGATACTGTGAAGGCAGAGCAAAAGATTTACAGGAAGTAATTGACAAAATTGATGTTGAAAATCCTGTTATAAAAGAATACAAACCCTCAAGAATGGAGTCGATTATTGGGTTTCTTATAAACCCCGGGTTTCAAAGTATATTAATTATGATTATAGTGGGGGGAATTTATTTTGAACTGCAAAGTCCTGGAGTTGGTTTTCCTCTTCTTGCTGCTATTTGTGCTGCTGCTCTTTATTTTGCACCTCTTTATATTGAAGGACTGGCAGAAAACTGGGAGATATTGTTGTTTGTTGGGGGACTGGTTTTAATTGCCGTAGAATTATTTGCTATACCTGGCTTTGGTGTGGCAGGCATTGCCGGAATACTCCTTACTGTAACAGGCCTTGTTTTAAGTATGATAGACAACATAGTTTTTGATTACCAATTTAATACGGCAGAAGCTTTTAGAGTTGTATTAAAGTCCTTTCTTATTGTTTCTGTTTCAATATTTATTTCTTTGGTGCTTTCTCTGTATATCAGTAAGAAAGTATTCCATTCAAAAGCTTTTTCCAGTTTGGTTCTGGACTCTACTCAGAAAAAAGATGAGGGATATATTGGAGTTGATAGTGAGCAAACTAAGCTTGTTGGTAAAACCGGGATAGCATATACTGTACTTCGCCCCAGCGGTAAAGTTGAAATTGAGGGTGAAATTTATGATGCAAGGAGTGAGATAGGTTTTATTGATAAAGGTGAAAAAGTTAAGGTTCTTTCTTATGGAACCAGTCAGTTGTCTGTTATTAAACCTGATGAGGATGCATAAATCAAAATTATAAATACTGGATTAATATGAAGAATGTGATTATTCGTGATTATAAGAGTTCAGATTATGAAATGATACAGGAAGTTTGGCAGGAAACGGGTATGGGAGGAAGCCAGAGGGGTGATAATCAGGAAATAATAGAACATAGTTTAAAGTTGGGAGGAAAGCTTCTTGTACTTGAGGAAAAAGAAACAGGAAGAATAATTGGTACGGCCTGGATTACGTTTGACGGTCGCCGGCTTCATCTCCATCACATTGGTGTATTAACGAAGTTCCAGGGAAGGGGATATGGAAAGTGGCTTACTCGTGAATCACTTGCTTATTCTAAGAAGACAGGGTATCAGATAAAGCTTGAAGTTAATGATAAAAATACCAATGCTATTGAATTGTACAAAAAATTAGGATTTCAGAGACTTGGGGATTACGATATCTATATTGTCAGAAAACCCAAGGAAATTAATTTATAAATATTAAAAAGAGAAAATCAGGAAGTCAAGCTAATTTTCTTCTATTTATTAATTCGTTGAATTTAATTTTAAAATTGGAACTGCAATTCACCAGGTCATAAACCGGTCTTTCCGGTGAGGCCATTTCTACTTCAACTCTTGCCTGTGGGTTATTTTCAATGTGTTCTATGGCTCTTACAAAATCTTCTACAACATCGAATTTTATAAAATCTAAATCAAAAGGGTCTCTTCGTATTTCTTTACCGTTAACTTTACAAACTACTTTCATAAATTTTTTGTTTTTATATTAGCAAGTAATATGCCAAAATTTTGAATATGATACTTGGAAAAATATTATACGCAGAATCATCTATGGTGTAGACGTAAAATTTGACTTTTAGGTTGCGTAAATTGCAGTTAAATAATGGAATTTTTTGGCCGTTTTAATACAAAAAGCTAATGCTAAACTTTTTAGAAAGTAATAAAAAAAATGAGGATATTGTTTTATATCCCCATTTTTATAATATAGCGTAAATGTTTATTTTAAATTATCTGGATTGAATAAACTATCATCAATTCCAGTGTTTACTTGAATGTTTTTTACTTCAGATGTGGCAGAAACTGTTCCTTCAGGAGTCAGAATTGTTGTTTTATAAGGATAGAGCTGGTTATTAATCTCTGAAATCTTCCTAAAATCAGAATATTTAACAAGCATTTCTTTGCCTTTTTGTGTCTTTTTACCCTGAACCATGATATATTTATTTTTGTCAATCCACATCTTATCGAAGGTTTGATTCTCACCTTCCGGGAATTCTATGACATAACAAGACCTACCATCAATGTTCTCACTTCCTGTAATGGTTGCATTTACAGGTAAAGCTCTCCACCATATATTTTCTTTTGTATTGTATTGTTCTTCATTGGTTATCTTTTGTTTCCCAGACATTGGGTTAAAAATCCAATAATCATTCCCGTCAAAAAGAAAAATGGTTTTTACTTCTCCTGCCATTGGGACTTTCATAGTATTTTCCATTCGGAATTTTTCACTCTTCCAGATCTGTTTGGCATTGCTTTTCATTTCACCCATGGGAGTTTTTCCTATTGTTTCTAATGTGATAACAATATCGTCTGCTCCCATATAAAGATTGTCATAAGCAGTTGCTACTTTTTTTCTGAGTGTGGGCCAATCTGTTGCATGTGCAGCATTCAGGGTAAATGTTAATATAAAAATACTCAACATCACCTTACATACGATTTTGGTTTGGTTTTTCATGATAAAGTAACTTACAAGATTAATAATATTTATAATTAAATGGTAAAAATTAATTCATTAGAATCTCAATAGCTTTTATTAGCTGTTGATCAATTCCTTTTGATACTTTACTATATTCTTGTTTTATTTTAACATCAGGTTCCAACTGTTTATTTTCAAGATATTCACCCTCCATGTTTTTGGATCCTACCTGGGGAATCCCAAAAACAAGGCTTGGGTCCTGAAGTCTTTCCCACCATACAGCAGTCATTGTCCCAGGGACAGGCATTCCAACAGTTTTCCCAATGTTCAGTGTTTTGTAGGCATAAGGGAAACCATGGGCATCCGAATAATTACCTTCACTCATTAGCACAACCGATTCTTTGGTCCATTGCGTCATAGGATCATGGCCAAAGTGTTGGCCCCTTGGGTAATAATCTACATACTTTGTTCCATTGAACAGAATTGCTAAATCATTATGCAGCCATCCACCGCCATTAAAGCGTGTGTCTATCACAACTGCTTCCTTGTGATAATTTTTTCCAAATAAATTAGAATATATTTGTCTGAATGACCTGTCATTCATTGATTTAATGTGAATATAGCCTATTTTTCCATCGGAAATTTCATTTGTTTTGTCACGCATTTTTTCTACCCATCTGTCGTATAACATGCTACCTTTTTCTCTTTGAGAAATAGGTTTAATTGTTTCGTTCCAGCGTTTGTTTTTGTTTGGATCGAAAACTGTAATCAGCAGTTTTTTACCTTCCTGGTGATTTAAAAGCCGGAAAAACTCATTTGTGTTTTCAACCGGGTTATTGTTTATTTTTTCAATTATGTGTCCTTTTTGAATATTTGATTCTGCTTTATTAAGTGGGCTTTTATCCATTATTTCAGTAATTTTTATCCCTTTTCCTTCAAAATTCCAGTCGAAGAATATTCCCAAAGAAGCTGTCTGATCTTCATTTTCTGAACTTGAATAATACCTCGCACCTGTATGAGATGCATTTAGCTCACCTAGCATTTCACTTAACATTTCTGCAAAGTCATAATTATTATTTATATGAGGTAGAAATCTTTTATATTCTTTTTTGTAGAATTCCCAATCAACCCCATGCAGATCTTTGTCATAAAATTTCTTTTTAACCTGTCGCCAGATGTGCTCAAAAAGATATTCTTTTTCTTCATCTGTTTTTAATTCAATTTTTGCACTGAAAGGGACAGGTTTTGTAATGTTTTTCTTTAACTCTACTTTAGAAATTTTTCCTCCGGATAAAACAAACAATTCGTTTCCTTTTTTATTCAGGTGTAGTTGTCCTCCATATTTTGTTTTTAAATCAACTACTTTTTTGGTTTCATTATCCAGAAAGTCATGAACCCATAAATCATAGTATTTGTCAAATTTGCATAAATAATAAAGCTTGTCGCCTTTCTTCGACATTACCGCATCAGAGAGTGATGAAGAATGGATTGTAAGTCTCTTGGTACGGTCATTTAGCCCTTTGAATTCTATTTTTACAGGCTCAATTTTCTTTTTTTCTTTCTCTTCATCTCTGTCTTCATCATTTTCTTTCTTTCCGTATTTGTCTTTTTTATATACTTCGAGTTCTTCCTTTGTCATATTAAATGTATCGTAAGCTTCCTGGTTGAAGAACATACCATACACATCATACTGGGCTCCCCAGCTTCCGTGACTTCTCATTCCTTTTCTGTCTGTAAACCAAATCATCATTTTACCATCCATCATCCATTTTGACATGTTATCTTCATATCCGCTTTTAGTAAGATTTCTGACTTCTTTTTTTCCTTTTGCGTCAATCAGGCCTATTTCATTTGAAAAGAAATGCTGTGGAGAGTATTGGGCCAGAAACCATTTTCCATCCGGTGACCATTGAAACCACTGATCTCCGTCTGAATATGAGTAATTATACTTACCTTCCAGTATTGTCCTTATATCTCCTGATTTTAAATTCAGTACTTTTAAAGTTGTTCTTTCTTCCAGAAAAGCTACTTCTTTGCCATCCGGAGAATATTGAGGCTGGAAAGTTTCTTTTGTTGTTACCAGAATTGGTTTTTCTTTCAGAACTGTAGATAAAGTAAATAGTTTTTCATCTTCCCTTGAAAGCGATGTTTCGTATAAATTCCAGCTGCCATTTCTTTCAGAGGCATACAACAATTTTTTACCATCCGGGCTAAAACTTACTGAACGTTCCTGTTCAGGGGAGTTTGTTATTCTTTTTGTTGTTTTATAATCAGAGGTGGTTGTAAAAACATCTCCACGTATTATAAATGCAATTTCTTTTCCATTAGGTGAGAGATCCATTTCACTTACCCTGGAATTAAAGGTTTTATATTGGATTGTGTTTTGCCTGTTGTCCGTATGAATTTCTACTGATAATTTTTTCGGATTTTCATTCGGCTTTTTGATATATACCTCACCATTATAGCTGTAGCATATAATATTATCATTACTGACAGAAAGAAATCTTACCGGATGATTTTCCAATGATGTTATTTGTTTTATTTTTCCAAAATTCTTTCCGTGTTCATTTATTTTAAATTTCCCAATATTAAAATTGTTATTAAAACGTTCAGTTAAAAAATAAATGTTCTTTTCGCTCTGATCTATGACAGGCCATCTGTCTTCCCCTTTGAAACTGGTAATTTTTTGGTGTTTTCCGGATTTAGTATCATAAACCCAAAGATCTCTTGTTACAGAAGACTTGTGATGCTTTCTCCATTTGTCTTCGTAACCTTTGCGGTCCTGGTAGTATATAAAAGATCCGTCAGAAGTCATCTTAGCTTCTTCGGCAGGAGTTGTTAATACTTGCTGAATGTTTTTATTACTGAGTGATACCTCGTAAAGCTCAGAAAGCACAGAAGAGGGAAACATCGCATTGGAAGCTTTGTCGAGTATTGAGGCACTATATAAAACTGATTTATCATCTGGTGTAAAACTATTTGGAATTTCATTATTTGAATGATAGGTTATTCTCTCAGGTTTTCCCCCGTTTTTATCGGTCAAATATATGTCGAAATTCCCAAACCGGTCAGAGGCATAAGCAATTTTATTGCCATCACCGGACCAGACAGGTTTAAAGTCATAAGCCACATGTGATGTAATTGGGGTAGCCACTCCTCCCTCGGTTGAAACTTTGTATATGTCTCCTTTGTAACAGAAAGCGACAGAGTTACCGTCCGGTGATATTGAAGGATATCTGAGCCATAAGGGATTGTCAGAGCTTATAGCAGAAAAGGATGTAAACAGGGTAAAAAAAAGAAATAGAGAAAAGTGTTTTCTGAATGTCATGATATTGTATATTTAGGTTAAAGAATATAAAGGTAGGAATTTTTTATTTAAGATTATTTTAGCCATTGTTTTTTTTTAAAATTAATATAAATAGTAGTGTTTATCATTTCCATGTTTTATAATCTGCTTATAATTAGCAACTTGTCTACCTGCTGGGTGTTGTAGAACATCTATGTTGTAAAAGACGAACATGACAAAAGTCATGTTTATGAAATAATGTCCAACCTAATTTTAGCGTTGAAAATCAATAAACAAAGAATAAATTTTAATGTTAAAAAATTAACAGTGTTATAATATTAACAATTACTAATTAAAATAGTGTGATATGCCTGAAATTAAAGAACTAGTAAAAAACTTAGCAGACAAACATGGAAGAAACCGTGAGAGTTTGCTTCCTATTTTGCAAGGTATTGTTAAGGAAGAGAGAAGTATTTCTGAAGAAGCCATGACAGAGGTTGCGAGAGAATTAGAAATGTCAGCGGCTCTGGTTTATGGTACAGCTTCTTTCTATTCTTTCCTTGATATCAAACCAAGAGGTAAATATGTTATTCGTGTTTGCAGAACAATAACCTGCGACATGAAAGGAAAGAAAGAAATTGTAGATACCTTGAAAGATCTTCTGAAAATCAATGTAGGTGAGACAACGAAGGACAACAAATTTACCCTTCTTGAGACAAATTGTCTTGGATGGTGCCACAAAGGGCCTGCAATGCTTATCAATGAGGAAGCTTATACAGAATTAACTCCTGAAAAGGTAAGTGACGTTATTGATGATTATATGAAGAAATTAGACTAATTTTTAACCCTTAAAGACGATAATTATGCCAGATACAAAGAAACTTCAAAGAGTTGATTTAATATTCACGGAGGAGTGCAGCTATAAGGATGTCCTCCAAAATACATTAAAGAGACCTAAAGATGAAATCGTACAGGAAATTTTAGACTCTGGTCTGCGTGGTCGTGGAGGAGCAGGTTTCCCAACCGGATTAAAGTGGAAATTCACTGCTCAGGAAGAAAGTGATGAAAAATTTGTTGTATGTAATGCAGACGAAGGAGAACCCGGAACTTTTAAAGATCGAGAAATCCTTACACGTGTTCCTTTTAAAGTTTTTGGAGGTATGGCCGTATGCGGTTATGTTATAGGCTCAAAGCAGGGCTACATGTATTTACGTGGTGAATATGAGTACCTTAAAGAAGATATCCAGAAGAGAATAGATGAATTTCATAAAACACTTGATGAATTAGGCTTTGACTTTCGTATACAATTATTAATGGGATGCGGAGCTTATATTTGCGGCGAAGAAAGCGCCTTATTTGAATCGATGGAAGGAAAACGCGGCGAACCAAGAAATAAACCTCCTTATCCTACGCAGGAAGGTTTCAGAAGAAAACCAACTGTTATTAACAATGTGGAAACACTGGTTTATTCATTAATGATATGCAATGTTGGATCCCAAAAATTCCAGGAGCTTGGTACTGCTGACTCAAGGGGTTCAAAAGTGTTTTCCGTATCAGGAGATACTCCAATCCCGGGAATATATGAACTCGAGCTGGGAATGTCACTGGCTGAATTTGTTGAGGAATTTGGTGACGGTGATACCAAATCTGTACAAGTTGGAGGCGCTGCAGGTTTTTGTGTGCCCCGAAAGAAATTCAACGATACCATTATTGGTTTTGAAGGAGTTCCTACCGGAGGTTCTATGATGCTTTTCAATAGTTCTAGATCCATGTACAACGTGCTTAAAAATTATGTTGAATTCTTCAGAGAAGAATCTTGTGGTCAGTGTACACCATGCCGTGTTGGTTGCCAGCAACTGCTGAAAGGAATTGAAGCAGTGAAAAAAGGTGAGAAACCAACTACTTATCTTAAAACTCTGTTGAAGCTGACTGAAGTTATGAAGGTTACAGCTAAATGTGGTTTGGGACAATCCGTAGCGAATTCATTTTCTTCTATTGTTGATAATTTCAAAGAAGAAATGATCTACTAATATTTTGTTAAATCGAAAAAACAATTATAAAATGGCTGATAAAGTAAATTTAAAAATAGATGGAATAGACGTTAGTGTTGAAAAGGGTAATACAGTCCTTGATGCAGCAAAAAAACTCGATATCCATATTCCCACTTTATGTTATCATGAAGATTTATGTGTAGCTGGTAATTGCCGGGTATGTGTTGTTGAACGAAAAGGCTCAGGTAACCTGATAGCTTCTTGTGCAACTCCTGCAGAAGAGGGTATGGAAATATTTACAAATACACTGAAAGTACGCCAGGCACGCAGGTATATTGTTGATCTTCTACTTTCTGAACACAGAGAAGATTGTACCAAGTGTTATAAAAACAACAATTGTGAATTACAATCACTTGCTGCTGATACTATTATTAGTGATTATTTGTTTATGGATCTGGTACCTGATAAAGAATATACAATCGACCAGTACTCTCCTTCAATAATCAAAGATGATGGGAAATGTATCCGTTGCCAGAGATGTGTAAGAACATGTACGGAATTACAACATGTTAGTGCACTGGGTGTTGCCTATAAAGGTGACGAAATGAAAATTTCCACTTTCTTCGAAAACCCAATGATTGAAGTAGTTTGTACAAATTGCGGACAGTGTGTGAACCGTTGTCCAACCGGAGCCTTGGTTGAAAGAAACTACATCGATCAGGTTTATGACGCGATTAGTGATGAAGATACTCACGTGGTAGTTCAGACTGCACCTGCCGTAAGAGTTGCCCTGGGAGAAGAATTAGGTTTTGATCCTGGCGAGAGAGTAACCGGCAAGATGGTAACTGCACTCAAACGTGTTGGTTTTGATTCTGTACTCGATACAGACTGGTCTGCAGACTTAACAATTATGGAAGAGGGAACAGAACTCTTAACAAGATTGAAGAAAGCACTCGTTGATAAAGATACAAGTGTTAAACTTCCGATGACTACTTCTTGTTCTCCTGGATGGATCAAGTTTATTGAACACACTTATCCTGAATTCCTGGAGAATGTTTCTACTTGTAAGTCACCACAACAAATGTTTGGTGCATTGGCAAAGACATATTATGCCCAAAAGCGTAACCTGAATCCGGAAAAAATTGTTTCCGTATCTGTGATGCCTTGTACTGCTAAAAAATATGAGGCAGACAGACCAGAAATGCGTGACAGTGGATACAAAGATGTTGATTATGTATTGACAACCCGGGAGCTTGGAATGATGATCCGTCAGGCAGGGATTGATTTCTTAACTATTCCGGATAATAAATATGACAGCATCATGGGTGAATCTACAGGTGCTGCTGTAATTTTTGGAGCAACGGGTGGTGTAATGGAAGCTGCCTTAAGAACTGCTTACGAAATTGTAACCGGAAAAGAAGTACCGTTTGATAATCTCAATATTGAACCAGTTAGAGGTATGGAAGGTGTTCGTGAAGCATCTATTGTTATTGAAGGTGCTACAGATGACTGGAAATTCCTTGAAGGCGTTGAACTAAAAACAGTTGTAGCGCACGGCTTAACCAATGCAAGAGAAGTAATGCAAAAGGTTAAGAAAGGTGAGGCTGACTGGCACTTTATTGAAATTATGGCTTGTCCTGGTGGATGCCTGGGTGGTGGAGGTCAACCTATCCCAACAACACCGGAAATTAGACAGAAACGGGCAGACGCTATTTATGATGAGGATGCTAATCTGCCAATTCGTAAGTCTCATGAAAATCCTGAAATACAAGCTATTTATAAGGAGTTTCTGGGAGAACCCCTTGGTCATAAATCACACGAATTACTCCACACGCATTACAAAGAACGTGACAGAGTATAAACTGTGTATTGATATAAACAGGAAAAAGGGCTTTCACTTCGAAAGCCCTTTTTTGTTATCAAATATTTATAACCCCAGGAATTGTATGCTTACTCCACACAAACAGATAGTTGCCCCTGCTATGGCATGCATGTATCGTTCAATAACTGATCTCTTCGGTAAATATTTTATACCGTATAAAATAAAACTTACCGCAAAAATCATCGTGGCAATGGTTACGACTCCAAATATTCCGGCAACCAGTGCAACACTGCCCCAACTGCTTTTTGCAGCCGGATACATCAAGATGGGAATTAAAGGTTCGCAGGGACCAAAGACAAATATGGTAAACAAAATCCATGGAGTAATTTCCTTCTTGCTGCTATTCGACTGATGAACATGAACATGATCTTTCTGGTGAGTGTGCTCATGAGTATGTACCGTGCCATTTGTGTGAGTGTGTGAGTGGGTGTGTTTTTGTCCTCTGTACGCCCTCCTTAATCCCCAGACAAAATAAACAAGTCCGAATGCTATCAAAAGCCAGGCTGCTATGTTTCCGCGGAAACCTTCAAAACCTGTTAACCTGGTTAACGCCAGTCCAAGCGATATGCCAATAATACCTAACAGCACAGAACTACCAACATGCCCTAATCCACATAAAAATGTAATCCAGGCTGTTTTCAAATAAGACCAGTTCCGTGCCCTTGCCATCATAGCGAAAGGAACATAATGATCAGGCCCAAGAATTGTATGAAAAAAAGCTAAAGAAATTGCTGTAATTATTAATACACTGAGTTCTGCCTCCATATAAAATATTCTTTATGAGTTACTTATAAATACTTTTGGTATTCCTCCGGAACATCTACATATTTTTTATAGAGTTCCACATCTGGACCCAATCCTTCTACCTTTTTATCATGTAGTTTATAAGTGCACTTTTCACCGGCAATGCCTGAGAAAAGAATTTCGTATTCCTTGTTGTCTTCATCCACCATAAAAACCCTGACAAGATTTTTGTGTTCTTCTTTGTTCAATGTGGCATGGCAGATAGGACACTGGAAAATGTATTCTTCACCTTCTTTGATTTCAAAGGTGGGATGTTTCGTCGTAGTATAGTTACCCAGCTCCGGACTGAGAAAAACCAAACCCTTGTTGTTTGTTTTCGATTTGGCCGTAAACACCAGGTTGTCGCCAACTCGTAGCTGGCCTTTACACATGGGGCAATAATAATCGTAATGCATAGGACCTCCCTTTTATAGTAAATATATTAATAAATTAAATTAGATTCAACATAATATTTAATTCAATCTGTTGATCTTATCTATTATTCTGTCCGCTGTTTCTTTAATCCCGCTTGTAAGGTTTTCACCAAAATGAATATCCCGGGGCTGTATTCCCAGGATGTATGTTTTTTTATTAAATAATTCAGAAACTTTGTTTAGTGAGATATTGTGGGTGTTGGTAATGAAACCGTTAATTTTTTCTACTGGTAAAATATCCCAGTACCCGGGATTCTTATTAAAATCAACACAATCAATGAGTATGAGATATGTAGAATTGATCTGATTGATTTTACTGATATAATTTTCAATTGATACTTCTACAGTAAGTGATTTTTTATTTTGTGTTTCCTGAATGAGATTAGAAATGTAAACACCCACTCCGTCGTCTTGCTTTAAAACGTTTCCAATGCCTACAAAAAGGACTTTTTTATCAGTTAATTCAGCTAATTTTGAATCATTATTCATGGTTATTTCATGTTTTTAAGCAAGAGTTCTCTCAAACAGTTTGGACATAGAACGTTGAACATATCTCTTCGTTTAAGGTCTTCTGTAACGTCTACATCCGTATCGTCGGCTGCCAGTTTTAATTTTTCATTTAAGATGTTAAGATTCATAATATTTGAATAAGCCTTCGGACCTAATTTTTTGTGCATGAACATGTAGTGTTCTTTGGTGGTGATAACAGCGCCGCAATTTTTGCAAAACAGCAATTCTTTCTCCTGGTATTCGATGCTTGTATTTCTGTCGAAGGTGGACATATCATAGATTTTATCCGATAGTTTAACACCTTTACCTGTAATACAGTGTTCTTCGCACTGCCCGCAGAAAATACATTTTCCGTAGTCCCTTGTAATAATTCTTATGCCTTTTTCCCGGTCGTCCTCATGAGTTATGGCGTAAGAAGGACAAACATTGGTGCATGTTTCACATCCTACGCAATTTTTATCGTCAACAACCGGCTTACCTCTGAATCCCTCGAAAGGAGTATGCCCTTTTTTAGGAAATTTGGTAGTATAAGCAGGGGTAAACAATGAAATGATTGCTTCCTTTAATTCTCTGAGCTTGGGTTGTTTCATTTTACTTCCTCCTTATAGTCGTCTTTTACACTTTTTTTACCAAGAGGTATTCCGAACAAATACGAACCCCTTACCAGGGCATGTGCAGCAACTGTTGCCACAAAGAATAAGATTGGGATGGCAATCAGGGCTTTCACACCAATATCGACAAAACCATATTTTACCAGAACACCTATGAGGATACTCCAGGTTCCCAACGTTACTGTTTTTGTTGCCGACTGAAGCCTGTTGTATACATCAGGTAAACGGATCAGTCCGATACAACCAAATAGGTTAAACAATACCCCGATAGCGATTAAAATTGTACTAGTTGCCATATTATTCATTTAATTTTTTACCACTAATGTATTTTGCCAGGGTAAGTGTTCCTATAAAACTAAGTATAACCCAGGCAATTCCAATATCAATTAAATAGGTTCTCTCTGTCACTACGGCCAGAATGGCACAAATTCCCACCACCAGAATTCCGAAGATATCAATGCCTACCATCCGGTCGGCAATGGACGGACCTCTGATGATTCTGTAAAGACAGAAAACACTTAAACCAATTTGTATGTACAATAAAATGTGTAGAATATCCATTATTCAAATATTTTTTTAATGTATTTTTCAAATCTGCCTGAAACTTTTTCGGTATAAACAGCCGGATCTTCTGAACTTACGTATATCCAGTGGACATATAAAACATCGTCTTTTACATCCACAGCTATGGTACCCGGCGTCATGGTTATTGAGTTAGCCAGCATGGTTTTGGCCACATTTGATTTAATGTCAATCTTAACTTTTACAATGCCTGGTTTTATAGGCATGGCTGGGTGTAACACCCTGTAAGCTACGTCAAAGTTAGCTTTTATACATTCCCACAGGAAAATAAAGATGTAGATGAGCAACCATAAATATCTTTGAGGCTGCAGAAATTTACCAATACCATGCACGAAATATTTTCCGAATAATAACGCAGTTACCAGGGCTGCTGCCACGCCAACAATTATGTTGGCAAGCGACAAACTGAACGTTATCAAGAGCCAGAAGACCAGTGTTATAATAAATAGAGCTACATATTTTTTCATATCACATTCCTATTATTGACGATGAATATTCTGTTGTTCGCATAATGACATCCACTGCCGGGGTAAGAACAACTTCTCTTACTCCGGGGATTGCCAATAAGCTTAATGCCAGGCATAATATTACCAATACAATCATAGAAAAACACATTGTAAAGGGTACCTCTTTTACTTTCCTGGTAAAAGTTTTTTTGTTGAAAAAAGCATACCTCTGAAATTTCATAAAAGAGGCCAGTGTAATAATGCTAACTAAAACTGCAAGAATTGCCAGCAGATAAAATTGACCTTTAATAGCCGCAATAATTATTATTAATTTACTGAAAAATCCATTAAAAGGAGGAATACCTGAAATAGAAAGAGATGCGCCTAAAGAGGTTGAAGTGGTTACAGGCAGGTCTTTTGCGATTCCTCCCAGCATTTTTAAGTTTCTTGTTCCTGTAACATATTCAATTGCCCCTGCATTCAGGAATAACAATCCTTTAAAAACAGCATGATTGATCAGGTGAAACAAACCTCCTGCTATGGCAAGCGAAGCGATAGACAGGTTTCCTCCTTTGACCATAATGATCATACCCATTCCGACTCCAATAACGACATATCCCATCTGACTGATGCTGTGGTATGCCAAAAGGCGTTTCAGATCCCACTGACCAATAGCCAGAAAGACACCAATTACCATTGACAGAGCGCCAATTACGGTAATTACAATGCTTATTTCGTAGCTAATCATGAATAAGTTGAAGAACAATCTTAAGATGGCATAAATACCAACAGCTTTGATCAAAACTCCTGAAAGCATGGCTGAAATAGGAGATGGAGCCGATGAGTGTGCATCGGGAAGCCAGGCATGGAAGGGTATCATGGCTGCTTTAAGACCAAAACCTGCAATCAATAATACCTGTGTGAACAGCAGAAAGAAATCCTGGTCTTTGCCTGACAGAATATTTGAAATATCCGCCATATTCAGCGTTTGAGTTTTCCAGTAAAGCATCCCAATACTAAATAGAATAAATAATGAAGCCACTCCGCCTAATATCTGGTATTTAAAAGAAGCTTCTAATTCCTGTTTTTCTGTACCAAAGGCTACAAGTGCATAGGAAGCTATTACAGCTATTTCAAGGAAAACATATAGATTGAACATGTCACCTGTTAGAATAACTCCATTCATTCCTGCGATCATCAGACTTAACAAAGCATAAAAATTATTTTCTGCTGTATATTTTTTTATATAAGAAATGGCATAAAAAGTAGCCAGAAAACCAATAAGGCTGGTAATTAGCAAAATAAAAACGCTTAATCCATCTAGTACGAGGTGTATTCCAATGGGCACATCATTAACTGGTTCCCATCCACCAACCGCATACACGATGGGTTCCTGTATGCCATTGAAAAGAATATAAACGCTTAGCAATGTAAGAAATAAAAGAACTAATGAAAGCAGTGCTTTTTCGAAACCTTTTATTAACCTTCCGAAAATCGGGATCAAAAAGGCTGTAGCCAATGGTAGAATTACATATAAAGGTACAAGCGTACTCATAATTTATCCTTTTAAGTTTTTGATTTCTCGTATATCAAAAGTTCCGTATTTTTTATATAGCCTGATTGCTATAGCCAGTAACATTGCTGATGTGGCAAGTCCGATGACAATAGCTGTTAACACCATGGCCTGAGGTAAGGGATCTACAAAATTTACATTTTCCGGTAAATTTTTTGTTAGTATTGGCGCTTCACCGCCTTCAATATAGCCTATAAGCACTAAGAAAAGGAAAACACTGAACTCCATAATTGTAAAACTAATAACAATCTTGATCAGGTTGCGTCGGGTCACAATTCCGTAAAGACCCACTAAAAACAGTAAGAAACACATTATGTATACAATCATCGTTCTTCTTCCTCTTCTTTAAAGATTACTAATGCTAAAAATATTGTAATGATAGCTGCTGCCACCTCAATTCCAATTAAGATATTATAAATGGGTATTAAACCGGCACTTATAAGTTCGCCAACCTCTCCTTTGGGTAAATAATTGTTAAAAAATACTTTAGTTCCAATGAAGAGACCGCCTATAGCCAGGATAAGAGTTAAGAGAATAGACAGACTTTCTGTGATGGACGAACCGGTTTCCTCTTTCTTGAGCCTGATTACTTCACTACCAAAAGCAAGAATTAACAGTATAAATGCTCCGGCCAGGATGATGCCTCCGGCAAACGCGCCGCCAGGGGTTAAATGCCCATGCACAACGATATATATTCCGTAAACGAAAATAATACCGCTCATTAACTGGGCTACTTTTTTTACTATAGGTGTTAGTCCTTCCATATTTTTATTTTTTTCCTTTTAGTCTGAGAACCGATAAAATACCAAGCGCTGCTGTAAACAGGATTGTCGCCTCACCAAGTGTGTCGTATCCTCTGAAATCCCAGAGAACACCAGTAACAAGATTGGCTGCACCTGTTTTCTGTGCACCTTGTTCTACGTAAGTTTCTGACATTCTTAAAGCGTGCTCTCCAAATGTATCCAGTGGATTTATTGCCATGTAAAAGAAATAAATAAGGAAACCAATAAATATTAGTCCTGCAATAATGTTGATGGTTCCTTTGAATCCTGGTTTTTCTTTTATTTCTTTTCTGCTGCTGTCAAGCACCACAGCCACCATGATAATTAACGTGATGGTTTCCACAACAATCTGTACAATAGCAAGATCCGGAGCTTTCAAATGAAGAAAACAAATGACAAGTCCGTAGCCCACGATTCCCTGCGCAATTACTGCTGATAAAAGATCGTTTGCATGCAGCGCGTAAATCGCACCGATAATCATGAAACCCAATATGACTGATAATAAGACTTCCATATATTTTATTTCTTATTTAATTATATTAAACATAGAATAATGATTATGAATCCTGCAAAAAACCATATTGCATAGGTTGTTAGTACACCTGTATGCATTTTACTGAAAATAAAATTCATTCCGTAGAAAAATTGCTTTAGCAGTGTATAGATATCGAACCATCTTTTTTCTGCCTTGCTATAAATTGATTTTAGAAATTTGAATTCTCTGATTGTATTGTAAAATTCAGTAACGTTATATTCAGTTGAATCCCGGAACGATTCTCCACCAATGAAGGAATCTGCTGTCCGCATATTCTTGATGTTGCCAATGAGATAAATGATAAACCCAAGAATTATTGAAAACAAAATAAGTAATGATACTGTATTTGAGGGCCAGGCACCTACAAAATCGAACGCACCGGTATACGAATAGAATAGTTTTGGAACGACCCACGAAGTTGCAAAAATTCCAAAACCCAGGCAGATTAGAGCGAGAATAATTTTTGGGAACCACATCAGGAAATTAACTTCTTTTATATTGTCAAATGCCTCACTTCTTCTTCCTAAGAAAATTCCTGAAATGAATTTGATAAAACTTGCCAGTGTAAGTGCCGAGCCCAGCACTGCCAGAGCAAGCCATACTATCCAAAGTTGACTGGCAATTCCTGCGCCTGTATTTCCGAAGTCTATCAGGCCCTGGTATATCATCCATTTAGAAGCAAAACCATTTA
>CAYWSJ010000040.1:22409-32050 GCA_964461045.1 uncultured Bacteroidales bacterium
GTAAGCCATTGGTTAAGTGTGAAAATGTCTACGCAGATTCTAACCAGGAAGTAAATTCCCAACAATTTATCTAATGAAGCAGGTAAATAAGCTGTTGAAGAGGCCGGGGCTTTCTTTGCAAAATCAGGAATCCAGGTATGGAAGGGAAATGCTCCTGCTTTCGTAAAACTTCCAACCAACAGCGTGATGAATGCCCAAATTGCCAGCGAGGAATTTGTAGATATATTTAGCTCGCTCATGTTGAGGGTGCCGGTTATATGCCAGATAATCGCAATACCGATTATCATAATTCCATCGGAAGCTCCTATCATGATGAGGGTTTTCTTGGCCGCGGCTGAGCTTTCCTCATCATGGCCT
The DNA here is from genome assembly GCA_964461045.1 of uncultured Bacteroidales bacterium. Taxonomy (GTDB): domain Bacteria; phylum Bacteroidota; class Bacteroidia; order Bacteroidales; family UBA12077; genus JAGXLC01. The sequence goes on from CAYWSJ010000040.1 coordinate 22,767, forward strand.
TTGATTAGTTTGTATAGTGTGAACCCCAGGATACCCCAGAAAAACAGGAAGAGAATGAGGTTATCGGAAAGAATGGCTCCAATAGAACATCCCAGGGTGATTAGGAAGAAAGGGAAGTAATTGTATATCTGCTTTTGTCGTTTTACATAAGCAACAGAATAGATTGAAATTAAGAACCCAAAAATTGCTGCAAAAAGTACAATGAGTTGGCTCAGACTGTCTAGGTGGAATGTAGCGTATTTTTCTATATCTGAACTTACCTGGTAAAGCAATGAGTTTTCAGCGAAGAAGGATTTCAGTGAAAGTTTTAGCGTAAGCGCCTCAGTCAGATAAAACTGATAAGCAAAAAATAAGACTACAGCAGTTATGATAAGCGTTATTGATGCCTTAATCGCTTTCATTCTTTCCGGGAAAATGAAAAGAAAGATACCTGCTATAACTGGAAGAATAATTATGTAGTTTAAGACATCCATAATTTATAGTTTATGTGTTTTTCTTATTTCTTCTGTTTTCTTTTGTGATAATTCCACCAACTGGTTGCCATCGAACAATTTTTTCTGTGTTCCGTAATCATAGGCATACGCAAGTCTTTCTGTACAGCAATAACATGGGTCAACTGCCGCCAGTGAAATGGTTGCATCTGAGATGGTTTGCCCTACACATGCCTTTTTAAATGTGGCAATATTCACATAGCTTGGTGCGCGTATTTTGTGTCTTACAGGAGAATTGGTGCCATCGGTTTTTACAAAGTGAAAAACTTCTCCCCGCGGTGCTTCTGCATGTCCGGTGCCTATTCCTTCGGGTATCTCTTTAACTTTTATTTGTATGTCACCCTCGGGTTCTTTTTCGAGACCATCAAGGCATTGCTCTATAATTTTTATTGATTCAAAATTTTCCAGCAGTCTGACCTCAGCTTTGGCAAAAACATCGCCTTCTTCGGCTGTTATCACTTTCCAGTCTACCATATCGTAGGCAGCATACGGATCATCTCTTCTGACATCTATTTCCCAGCCGGATGCCCTGGCTGTTGGCCCTACTGCTGCATAATCCATCACATCCTGTTTGGTAAGAATTCCAACGCCTTTTGTTCTTGCATGAATCACAGGATCATCCATTACAGCGCCGGTTAGCAGTTCGTTCTTTTTCTTGAGATCGCTCATGGCTTTTCTGATGAGCTTTATTTGCTCTGCATTTATGTCTCTTCTCACACCACCAATTCTGAACATGGCATAACTATTACGGTTTCCGCTGATTATCTCGAATAAGTCAAGTATTGGTTCGCGATACTTCCAGGCCCACATCCAAACCGTGTTGTAACCCAGGAAATGTCCAGCCAGTCCAACCCACAGATAATGTGAATGCAGACGCTCCAGTTCACCTATTATGGAACGAATATATTTGGCCCTGTTGGTTGGTTCAACATCGGCTATTTCTTCCATGCAATTGGCAAAGGCAAATGGGTGAGAGGTAGAACAGATTCCGCATATTCTTTCAACCAGGAAAAAGACCTGGTCAAACGATTTGGATTCGCTCAACTTTTCAATTCCACGGTGATTATAACCTGTTTCCCATTTGATATCCTTTACGGTTTCGCCTTCACAATAAAGTTTGAACAGTTCAGGTTCCTCCTGCAAAGGATGATAAGGGCCAACGGGTATGATTTTAGTTTTGGTCATACTTTGTTACGATTTAAAGTTTTTTCTGTACGGATAAACACCTTCTGCCCAGTTTCCTTCAGATATTAGTTTTTCCGGTTCAGGATGATTCTTAAATGTAATACCTAATATCTCATGCATTTCTCTTTCAATCCAGTTAGCACCCGGGATCATGTTGGCAAGTGATTCAATTTCTGGTTTTTCAATTGGAAGCACGACATGAATATTCAGAATATTTCCGCTTTTATCATCGCTGAAATGGTACAGTATTTCTATTCCAGCCTTCGTATGATATGCAGATGCAATGATAAAGCGTAACCCAAGTGTTTTTATCAAATATTCTGAGATATTTATGATGGACGCGGAATTAGCCTCTGCCAAAACCCTCTTATCTTTGATAACCGAAGTATCAATAATATCCACGGGAAACTGGTTTTTAATATTTTCTATAAGTGTTTCTTTATCCATTGTAGCTTTAGATTTGTTTTGTCAGTTTTACAATACCAGATAGCATTGCTTCCGGTTTAGGCGGACAGCCTGGTATATAAGCATCAACAGGAATGATTTTGTCTACAGGACCGGCAAAAGTATTTCCTTCGGCAAAGATTCCTCCTGTACACCCACAGGCTCCAAATGCAACCACGAAAACCGGTTTTGCAGCTTGCTCATACACTTCGAGCAAGCGGGGTTTGTCTCTTTGATTTATTGAACCACTTACTAAGATAACATCTGCATGTCTCGGACTACCCACCAGTTGAATACCGAATCTTTCGGCATCGTATCTGGGAGTGAGAACATCCAGAATTTCAATATCGCAGTTGTTACAGGAAGCACCTGCAAAGTGAAATACCCAAAGTGATTTTTTTAAACAAAAACTTTTTAGTCCCATTTAGTTTGTTTTATAATCCTAAATAAATCAAAACTATTGCTATAATTACCAAGGCATTCATCCCTATTAGGAAAAATCTCATCGCTTGCTTTATTTTTAACCTTGGGTTCGTATTTCGAATTAAAGTAATCAGGAGGACAACTGCCAGGAGTTTGAGTATCGACCAAAGAATTCCGATACCTTCCCAATTGAACCCGCTCATTAGAAAACCTACGAGCAGCGCGGGCAAAATGAAAAGCATGATGTACTTGGTGAACTTGACCAAAGCGTATACTGTTCCTGAATACTCAATAAATGCACCTTCTGCCAGTTCAGTTTCTGCTTCGGCAATATCAAATGGCACCAGACCCAGTTTGGCCTGTATGCAGAAAACACCCACTATAAACAACAAAACTCCTGAGATGCTGCCAATAAAAGGCGCTCCTGCCTGCTGCATTTGAATAATTTCGCTCATTTTCATACTCTGGTCTGCTTTAAGAATGATGGCTGCAAACAGAAGCAGGAATGTAAGCTCATAACTCACAATGAGTTTTATTTCCCTGGAAGCACCCACCGAAGCCAGCGGATTACCCGAAGCCAGCGCACCTATGATGTAGGTCAGCGAAGGAATAGTCAGTAGATAAAAGATTACAATAACATCCCCTTCAAAGCCAATATTGATGTTAAATAGCGGAAGGAGGATAAAAGTAGCTGAAATAGTGGCTCCAAATAACCCCAGCACAGGGGCAATCAAAAAAGTCATTTTTGCTCCTCTGGCCGGGAGAATGGTTTCTTTAACCAATAACAATTTCAGGAAATCATAGAAGGGTTGTAGAAGAGGAGGACCTTTTCTGAATTGCACCTGTGCTGTTATTTTTCTGTCGAACCAGGAGAGCAGTCCGCCTACTACTCCTGCAAAGAGTAAACCAGGATAGATGAAAAAATAAAATAGTGTTTCAGCCATTGTTCTGTTTTTTTAATTTATCATAAGGAACATCCTTAATTAATACCCTGTCGTTCAGCTTGTAAATGTTTTCTTCCTCATTTTCTTCCATATCTACGAGTTTGACAGCATCGCCAGGACTGTAATCAACAAATTGCTTTAGTTCCTTTTCGTCATTCAGGTCAAAATAATTTTCTGCTGTCCTTATATGTTCAAAAAAATCTGTCATAATAGTTCCAAACGGGCATATTGCCACACAGGACTTACAGGCGATACATAAATTGGTATGTCTTACAATCATACCCTCTTCATCTTTTTCCAGTGCCTCTGCCGGACAAACTTCTACGCATGGTGCTTCTTCGCATCTTCTACAGGTATACCTGAACAATGCCAATTCTCTGAGCGTTTTGCGGCCGTTGGTATTCGGAAAATCGCTCATTATTCCATCCGGACGGTTTTTGTCGCCGATTCCGGAGATTGTATGATCTCTTAGTTTGGCCAGGTCTATAAGTATCTTTTTATTCATTGATCTTGTTTTTTATTTCCAAATGTCCGGTCTGCCTTTAATTTCATCATAACTAAATACAGGGCCGTCTTTGCATACAAAATATTCTCCCATCATACAGTGTCCGCATTTACCTAAACCACACGACATGTTTTTTTCCATAGATAAATAGATTTTGTTTTCCGGGTAGCCCATTTCCAATAGTTTCTGTACTCCGAATTTCATCATTATCGGAGGACCAACAACAACAGCTACAGAGTCTTCAATATTTATATCTATTTTATCGAGCAGAACTGTAACCACACCTACCTCTTCAGTCCAGGAATCATCAGCTTTGTCAACTGATCTCATAACCTCAAATTTGGGTACCGACCGTAGTTCATCAATATAAGGTTCATAGATACATTCCTGGGGAGATTTGGAACCATAGCAGAAGGTAACTTTCTTAATTCGGTCTTGTTCTGCCTGTAGGTTATAGAGCAACGAACGCAACGGAGCAAAACCGCAACCTCCGCCCAGGACCAATACTTCTTTGTCGTATAATTTTTCCAGTGGGTAGCCTCTTCCATAAGGCCCGCGGATGCCAACTGTTTCACCTCCCTTGAACTGATGGATTTTTTCCGTTACATAACCAGCTTTCATGATGGTTACATCTATCTTATCTTTTACCAAAGGAGAGGAGGAAGGGGTGAAAGGAGCTTCTCCAATTCCTTCCAGCACCAGTTCTATAAACTGACCCGTGTGAAAAGTAAAATTGTGCTCCGGTTTCAGAACAAATGTTTTTATGGTAGGTGACTCTTCGATCACCTCAAGCACTTCGGCTTTTATGGGTTTGTATAAGTTTCCTTTTTGCATTGAAATGCAATTTTTATTGATTAGTTAACTCCATGAAGAGTTCATTTTTATTAATATTTCCAATACATGCTTCTATACATCTTCCGCAACCAGTACAAGCTAACGATTCGAACTGTTCCGGTTTCCAGACATATTTACACATATATCTGTTATAGAAACGTTTATGTAGTTCGCCCAATGGGTCTTCTCCCGCCGCTACTTTTTCAAATCCGGGATACTGGCAGGCGTCGAGGTGCCTGACTTTTTCAAATCCAGGTTTCTCAAGCAGCAGGAAGCAGGTACATGTGGGACAAATTGTTGCACATGCCCCGCAGGAAACACAGGTTTCTGAGTACTTTTTCCAAATTTCATCACCGGAATTATTTACCAATTCTCCGGTTTTTTTATAATTGGGCAATCCTTTGTTTTGATTGTCTAGTTCTTCTTCTATTGTTTTTCTTTTGTCGAGAATCTTTTGAATATCATTTTCGGTTGGCTCATCAAGTGCAGTGTATTTTTTAAGTTCATTTATAATGTTTTCACCCTTCTCTGAATTAACCTCCAGTGTAATGTTTCCTTCAAAAAATGTAAGTAAAATATCGTGGTGTTTCTTCGGAAATGGTTTTACGTCGTAGCTTGTACAGTGGCAATGTTCCTGTAATGAATGGCAATCGGTACCTATGATAGTCGTGTTCTCGCGGTGCATTTTATAGGCCGGGTCTTCGTAATCTCTGTTTAAATACATCTCATCCTGAATATCCATTGCAGAGAGGTCACAGGCAGGTACCCCGATAATTATTCGTTGTTTTTCAGGTTGCTTCAAATTCACCACATTTTCTTTAACCGGATTGAAAAAAGTCTTAAGTGGAGTAGCAGGTTTGGGCTTATTATAGGTTATTTCTTTAATCGATTCTTCATCCAGAAGAAGCTCATAATCCTGGTTTTCTCCATAAGTGAGTGGGGCATATATGTTATAACCGGAGATCAGATTCACAAGGGCTTTATCCCAGTTCTCTTTGGTTAAAGTGAAATATTTGTTCATGATTATTGTTATGATTTTCACAAAACAAGTTAGGAAACTACATGATATGTGTCAACTTTTTTTGTGAGAAATGTCAGATATTGGTCACAATATTAATTTATAATAAATAAAAATAGCTACACATCTCTTTTGTGATAGGTGTTTGTGATTTAAAAAAAAATGTTATATATTTCACAAAATATAGTTATTGAGAAAATATTCACAATAAAATGATATCATTCACTCAAACAAAAAGATTGTTGCGTTATCGTATGGGTATTACCCGGCTAAAGAAAATGGGATTTGAAAAAGTATTTTCCTATACTATTGGAAAAGAGACAGGTGTGAGTGCTGAACTGGTAAGGAAAGATTTCTCACAGTATGGAATAAAGGGAAAGAGAAGGGGAGGATATGATATTGATGAGTTATTAACTGCCATGGAAAAAATATTTGGTAAAGATCGTGTTCAGTCGGTGATAATCGTGGGAATGGGAAACCTAGGAAAAGCTATCTCTTTTTATGAAGGCTTTTCAGAGCATAAGATGAATATTGTAGCAGGATTTGATGTGGATCCCAGTAAATACAGCAAAAAGTTTCATATACCTATTTATCCACTGGAAAATCTGGAAGATGTTATAGAGGCTTTTCATGTATCTGTTGCGATATTGTCTGTTCCTGAAATAGCTGCCCAGGAAACTACCGATGTTTTAGTTGAGAATGGGATTAAAGGGATACTTAACCTGGCTCCTGTTTTATTGAAAGTTCCTGAGGATGTTACCGTTAACAATGTCAACCTGATGGTTGAGCTGGAGCGTTTGATGTATCATTCGGGTGTTATCAAATAGTTTTTACTTTACTTTTTAAGGATTATCCTTTATATTGTTGAAAATATATATGGCTGTTAATGCATATAAGATACATATAAAAGGACTGGTTCAGGGTGTTGGATTCAGACCTTTTGTTTACCGGCTTGCACAACAAAACAATCTCAATGGTTGGGTGATAAACCGGAATGATGGCGTTATAATTAAAATTGAGGCAGGTGAACAAAAACTGAAACATTTTTTAGCACAATTAACACAGGAGGCTCCGATCGCTTCATCAATCCAGCATGTGAACGTTCAAAAGAGTAATGTTGAAGTCTTAAAAGATTTCAGGATTGTAAAAAGTAAAAACCACTCCCGGGCAATAACTGATATTAGTCCCGATATTGCTGTTTGTAATGATTGCTTAACTGATATGAAACAGCAGGAACACCGCTATGATTACCCGTTTATTAATTGTACCAACTGCGGACCCCGTTTTTCAATAATTAAAGCACTGCCTTATGATCGTGCAAAAACCACGATGGATGAATTCCAGATGTGCGGAGAGTGCGCCAAAGAATATTCCGATGTTGAGGACAGGCGATTTCATGCCCAACCTGTTGCATGTAATCATTGCGGACCCTATTATGAGCTTCATACCAGCAATGAGAAAATTACAGGAATTGAAAAAATTTTAGACCGGGTAAAATATTTACTTAACCAGGGAAAAATTATAGCCGTTAAAGGTATCGGTGGGTTTCACTTGATGTGCGATGCTTTCAATGATGAAGCGATTCAACTGCTCAGAAAGAGAAAAATACGTTCGCAGAAACCATTTGCGGTTATGTTTCGCAACATTCAAAGTCTTAAGGAATTTGCTGAAGTGTCTGATGCAGAAAAAGATACTTTAACTTCGTGGAGGAGGCCTATTGTTTTGTTGAAGCAATATAAGAAATTAAACGCATTTTTAAATCCGGGAATGGACAGAATTGGCGCCATGTTGCCTTATATGCCTTTTCACTACCTGCTTTTTGAAAGACTGGAAACTATAGCGGTAGTCCTGACAAGCGGAAATTATTCGGATACACCAATTGTGGCAGATAACTCAGAGGCTTTCAACCATTTTAAGAGCCTGGCGGATGCCTTTTTAATCTATAATCGCGATATATACAACAAATTGGATGATTCGGTGCTAAAAGTAGTTGATAATCATGTTCAGATGATTAGAAGATCGCGGGGGTATGTTCCTTCTCCGGTTTTTACAGCCCTTAAAACGGAAGGTATTTTAGCTACAGGTGCGGAACTGAAAAATTGTTTTGCCGTGGGGAAAGACAACCGAGCGATTATGAGTCAGCACATCGGCGATTTAAAGAATTATGAGACGTACTCGTTTTATAGTGAGATGGTGAACAGATTCCTGGAATTGTTCAGGGTAAAACCGCAAATTGTGGTCAGTGATATGCATCCTGAATATTTGTCTACCCGTTTCGCTGCTGAATACCAAAAGAACAGCAGCCAAAGGCAAAATATTGAAAAACAAGGACCAGTCAACTGGATTAAGGTGCAGCATCATCATGCACACATAGCCTCAGCAATGGCAGAAAACGAATTAGATGAGAGCGTTATAGGAGTTTCTCTCGATGGAACGGGTTATGGCGATGATCAAAATATTTGGGGCGGAGAGTTTCTTATATGTGATTTGAATGGGTATTCAAGATATGCTCATTTTAGCTATGTTCCAATGCCCGGTGGAGATAAAGCTGCTTTTGAACCCTGGCGGATGGCTGTGTCTTATTTGTATGATGCTTATGGCAAAGATTTTATGAAATTGCCGCTTGAAATTCTCCAGAATAAGAACAAAGAAGAGTTGACCATGATTGAATCGATGATTCAGAAGAGAATAAATTCACCTTTAACCTCAAGTGCCGGACGATTGTTTGATGCAGTAGCTGCCTTGTTAAATATTTGTGATGTTGCTTCCTATGATGCTGAGGCACCCATGAAACTGGAAGCGATTGTTGCATCAGCATGTAGTGATTCTTATGAATTTGAAATGAATGAGTGTATTTCGTTCAGAAAAGCAATTAAAGGGATTGTGGATGATTTGTTGGCTGGAAGGGCAACTTCAGAAATTGCCGCTAAGTTTCACAATACAGTAGTCGAAAGTGTCACTCAAATGGTGAAAAGAATATATAAGGAAAAGAACCTGCACAAAGTCATTCTTTCAGGAGGTACTTTTCAGAATTCTTATTTATTGGCAAATATTATAAACAAACTGCAAGAAGCCAGTTTCGAGGTGTATACCAATCAAAAAGTACCTTGCAACGATGGAGGAATAGCGTTGGGACAAATGGCTATTGCGGCAAAAAGGAGGGCATTACAATGTGTTTAAGTATACCGGCAAGAATCGAATCAATTGAGAATGACCAGGCAGTCGTTTCTTTTGGCGGAAATGAATACAAAGCGGGTCTTCATATGGTTAAAGATGAAGTTGAGGTGGGAGACTATATCTTGCTTCACGCGGGTTTTGCAATCCAAAAAATAAGCGATGAAGAAGCAGAGGAAACATTAAAATTATTAAGAGAGATGGATGATTTGTAACTTCTCACAGAGAAAAATACTTAGCGTCTTAGCGTCTTAGCGAGAGCAATT
>CAYWSJ010000041.1:0-31364 GCA_964461045.1 uncultured Bacteroidales bacterium
CCCAAACCGCATGGGAATTGCTTCGCACATAGGTTTGTTACTGGATAAGCCTGCTGTTGGTTGTGCCAAAAATAGACTGGTTGGTGAATATGAGGAGCCTGGTGAAGCGAAAGGATCTTCAAGTGATTTAAAGGACGAGAAAGGTAATTTGATTGGCAAAGTATTGCGGACCCGTGATGATACCAATCCTGTTTTTGTTTCGCCTGGCCATAAGGTTGGCATTGAAGAGGCCAAAGAAATAGTATTAAATTGCACTACTGATTATCGCCTGCCCGAACCCACCCGCATTGCTGATCAGGAAGCAGAGAAGTTTAAAAGAGAGGGCGATTTATAATTTTTTTTTAATTTAACTTGTTTAAATTCCTCTTCGTTTGTAATAATGAACAGGGTTCCCTTTTTCACCATACCCAATTTCATCACCTGTCAGCCCGATTCGAACCTCCAGGCAGTTGGTACAATCGGAAGCCTGTTCATCTGTGCAGGGTTTGTTTTCGTATAATTTGTAGTTATCCCGGTACATGCCAGGTGTTACATTGGGCATGATTACATTGGCACCAACTTTTATGGCTTTTTCTCTGCCAACAGGATCAATAGCCTGAAGCGCTGTTGCCGAGGCAATGTTAATGTCTTTCATCATAATCCGCAGGATGGCAATCATCTTGAGCGTGAGCTGGAATCTTTCTTTGAGCGGCAGCAGCTTATCACGGTATTTGTAGAGTGGTGTTTCATGATGTTCAATATACGGTCCCATACCAACCATGTCAATGTCAAAGTCCTGCATAAAAAGCAAATCATTAGCCAGGTCTTCAAAGGTCTGGAATGGCAGACCGATCATTACTCCTGTACCTGTTTGGTATCCCACTTTTTGTAATGTTTTCAGACTATCAAGCCGGTTATGGAATTCGTGTTTTTCATCCTCAGGATGTATTTTGTGGTAAAGCTCTCTGTTCGAGGATTCAATACGCAGCAAATAACGATGCGCCCCATGGTCGAGCCATTCTTTAAAGACCTCTTCACTTTGCTCACCTAAAGAGAGGGTTACACCCAGTTCGTTATTGGTGGCTTCGTGTATTTTGTCTAAAAGATTGGTTATTCTTTTTGTGAACCCAGGCGAGGATAATTCTCCTCCCTGCAGCACAATTGATCCATACTTATTTTCATGGGCAAAACGAACGGCATCCAATATTTCATCGTCCGTGAGGTTATATCTTTCTACATGCTCATTGGCCTTTCGAATACCACAGTAGTAGCAGTTTTTACTGCAAATGTTGGAAAACTCAACCAGGCCACGGTAGTAAACTTTTCGTCCTACATAAGATGCTTTTACTTCTGCTGCTTTTCTGAATAGTTCTTCTTTTTTTTCATTTTCAGATTTGAGCAGTTGTACAATCTCCCCGCTTGTAAATTTATTCTTTTTTAATAGTTCTTTTATAGTGTTCATGAGTAATATGGTTCTTTATGGCGAACGTATTGTTTATGCGGATTGTTCAGTATGGAGCAAAAATAATCAAATATAGTTTTCAGGCAAGCAAAATAAAAAAGCCCGGGCTCTCCGGGCTTGTTGGGTGGAAGATGGGACTCGAACCCACGCCCTCTGGAACCACAATCCAGCGCTCTAACCAGCTGAGCTACGTCCACCGTTTAAGTGGGGCAAAGATAAAATTTTCTTTTTAATGTAGCCAAAAAAAAGAGTAAAAAAATTTATGAATGGATGTATCTTACTTACTTGATTGTTAATAAAAATTTACTAATTTTGGAACCCTGTGATTTTAAAACAGATTTAACTATTGTAATTCATTAAATATTAATTCATAAAACCACATCAGGAATATGAAAACTTATCAAACGAACCAGATTAGGAATATTGCTATGCTTGGCAATGCAAGTAGCGGAAAGACCACTATGTGTGAAGAAATGCTACTTCAAGGTGGAGTAATAGAAAGAAAAGGATCCGTAGAAAATAAAAATACAATATCGGATTACAATGATGTAGAGCATGATAATCAAAACTCCATTTATTCTTCCTTACTTTATACAGAAGTTAATGATCATAAAATTAATATAATCGATACGCCGGGTTCTGATGAATTCATCGGTCAGGTAGTTGCAGGTTTCAATGTAATTGATTCCGGATTAATGGTCATTAACGCACAGAATGGAATGGAAGTAGGAACAGAGATACATAATCGTTATTGTGAAAAACACAATGTTCCGTTTATCATTGTAATGAATCAACTGGACCATGAAAAAGCCAATTTCGAAAAGTCTGTTGAATCACTTAAACAATCTTTTGGAGGAAAGGCTGTAGTTGTTCAATATCCTGTAAATGCCGGAGAAGGTTTTGATTCTATTATTGATGTGCTTACAATGAAGATGTACAAGCAGGATAAGAGCAGTAAAAAAGTTGAAATACTGGATATTCCTGACGATCAAAAATCACAGGCTGAAGAATATCATAATGCACTGGTTGAGTCTGCTGCCGAAAATGACGAGAGTCTGATGGAGTTGTTTTTTGAAAAAGAAAGTCTTACAGAGGAGGAAATGCGAAAAGGAATTAAGCAGGGAATAATTGATCGGGGAATGTTCCCTATTTTCTGTGCTTCTGCTGAAACAGGACTTGGAATCAACAGATTGATGGATTTTGTTATCAATACTCTGCCAAATCCCTCAGAAAGACCTGCTCCTAAAACAACCGACGGAAAGGAAGTTGAAATTAAGACGGATGGAGATCCTTCAATTTTCTTTTTCAAGACTTTCAACGAGACACACATTGGCGACATCAACTATTTTAAAGTAATGTCGGGAGCCATTGAAGAAGGTATGGATCTTGTAAATGCTACTACGCAAAGTAAAGAGCGTATGACACAGATTTATGTTACTGCAGGAAAAAAACGGGAAAAAGTTAATAAAATGGTTGCCGGTGATATTGGTGCAGCTGTGAAATTAAAAGATACAAAGATCAATCATACTTTAAACGGTAATAAAGCAGATTATGAATTTCCATCAATAGAATTCCCGGAACCTAAATATCGTAGTGCTATAAGAGTATTAAATGAATCTGACGAGGAGAAACTGGGAGAAGAACTTACAAGGATGCAACAGATTGATCCGACAATTGAAGTGGAATATTCAAAAGAGCTTAAACAAATTATCCTATACGGACAGGGAGAACATCAGCTTAATATACTGAAATGGCACCTGGACAATATTGCTAAAATTGAAACCGAATTTATTAAACCAAAGATACCTTACAGGGAAACAATTACCAAAGTTGCCCAGGCTTCATACCGACACAAAAAACAATCAGGTGGTGCCGGTCAGTTTGGTGAAGTTTACATGGTTATTGAACCCCACGATGATAATGCTCCTGATCCTAAAAACTACAAAGTTAATGGCATGGACATCTCATTGAATGTTAGAGACAAACAGGAGCATGAGCTTGATTGGGGCGGAAAACTTGTATTCTATAATTGTATTGTGGGTGGCGCAATTGATGCCAAATTTATGCCTGCTATCCTTAAAGGAGTTATGGAAAAAATGGAAAATGGACCACTAACAGGTTCTTATGCACGAGATATCAGGGTTGCCATTTATGATGGTAAAATGCACCCGGTTGATTCTAATGAAATCTCCTTTAAACTTGCCGGAAGAAATGCTTTCGAAAATGCCTTTAAAGATGCCAAACCTAAAATTATGGAACCGGTTTATTATGTAGAGGTACTTGTGCCAAGTGACCGAATGGGTGATGTAATGAGCGACCTGCAGGGCAGAAGAGCCATGGTAGAAGGAATGGATAGCGACAAAGGATTTGAGAAAATCAGGGCTAAGGTACCACTCGCAGAAATGCATAAATATTCAACTTCTCTTGGTTCACTAACAGGCGGACGTGCCACTTATACCATGAAATTCTCAGAATACAAACAAGTTCCACCAGAAGAACAGGAACAGTTAATTAAAGAATTTCAGCAGGAGAAAGAAGAAGAATAGTTATCAATTGACTTATAAAAAAAATAGAGGCTGCCAAAATTTTGGTAGCCTCTTTGTTATTTTTTATGTTGGGGTCTTCAGAAATATTTAAGTTTTATATTAGTCGCTCTTGGGCCGTGAGATGATTTATGGCATCAAAATTATTCATATTCTTTAAAACTATACACTCATCCTTTGTTTGCTGCATGTTATCACTGCTTACTGCCCCTGCCTACTGCCTGCTAATTAGAAAACTGGTGTTAATTTTAAGTTTTACTATTGCTTCTGAATTTGCCTATGTTGTAGTATAAACATCTTACCTGTACAGGTACAAAAATCCCGTATTTTGCTTGCCGCTGTGTTTCACATGGTCGTATCCCATGCCAGTTATAATGTAGACATAAATACCTTCAGCAGCATCACGGTTGCTGTTTTTTACTTTTCCGTTCCAGCCTTCCCAGTCCTCTGGTTTTCCGCGGTATTTATAAACCAGATCACCAGCCCTGTTAACAATTGTAATTTCAATTTCTTTCATAGATACAATACCTCTTCCTGAGTCACCTGTGACATTACTCTTTTTGGGTATTACGAAGTAATCATTTCTTCCATCTCCGTTTGGAGTAAAAACATTGGGTAATTTTGTTGTATCAATTAAGGAAGAATCTGCTTTTATGTATCTGAATACTTTATCATGAGCACAACCATAAGAGTTGCTGGCAGTTAATTTAACCCTGTATTCCCCTGGTCTGTAAGCGGGAACATCCCCTTCTCCTGGATTTTCAATGTCTGATTCCCATAAAATAGAATCTCTTTGTTCTTCTGTAACTTCTGTAATAAATATATCTTTGGCCAGTCCTGTTTCTTCCTGACTGGCAACAAGCAATGAATCGTTGTAGCCAGTCCATTGATATTGGGTGGCATTTTCAGATTGATTTTCAAAACTTACCTGTAACATCGCCTCATTAACAGCTTCCTCACTGTATTCTTCGCTAGTTCCGTCGTCCAGTATTTTGAATACGTCAAAATCTGCTTTTACTCCTTTTGCTAAAACATTTTCTATAGTATCTCCACGACTGTTTCCAAATACATTCTCTACGGTAAGATAATAATCTGCATCTTCAAACGGCATATTAACAGTTGTTTCATTAGCCTGGCCTATTTTTCCCACGAAAATATTTCCAAAGTTATATAAGGTTTGGTCATCAAAAATTTCAACCTGTGCACTGGCTTGCCATGTTACAGAGCGGTTGTTGTAAATTGTATAGTCTATGGCAGGCGTATATCGGTAGTCATAGTATTTATAATCGGGTAAAGTGAAACTTTGCACTGCCAGCCATAGCCTCGTACATGTATTATATTCTACCCAGATTTCTCCAAAATCCGGGAAGGTATCTGAAATCACCCACGCTGTATAGGTTTCCAGGCTGTCGCTGTTATCCGTAATTTCTACTCTTAATCCTTCTGTGGCATCACTTATATAGCCCTGGTTGTATAAAGAGTCTAGCCAAATAGCTGAAAGTGTAGTGTCTGTATGGGTAAAAAGGGAATCAAAAGTCTCAGTGCTTTTATTGTATCGTTTCCATGTAAAATCAGATTCTTGCAATGTGCTGTGCTCTGCATTTAATATTTTATCCGGATTGTCCGAGTAAAAAACAAACAATGTGTCTTCCCCGTATTTTGTACTGTCCGTATAGTCATAGTTGTCATAGGGTACAAAAACCTGTGATAAACTTTGTAAAGTCAGAAAGCTTAATATTATCAAAAAGGAGACTTTTTTCATGAGTCTTTAGTCAGTTGTATTCATTTTATTTCAAATGCAAGTATAAAAATTATCCTATAAAAACATTTATTTATTAGAACAAAAGATAAAAAAAAATATTGCAGATCTGTTGGAAATTTTGTTTTGTAAGATGATTATTGTGAGTTTGGTGTGGGGATGACAAATAAAGCGCAGGTTTTCAGATAGGACTGGCCGGGGTCATTTGTTAGGAAGAGCCGGTGGATTTTGAAGAATTTTTTCCCCGGGAGCCCTGCAATTTTGGCTTGAAAGCTAAAGTATGTCTGAATATCAGTCAGCTAAAAGGATACTGGTTAGATCGAACTTATGTTGATTACTTTATTAAATAAATTAACCAGGCAGTATCCCCGGAAATTTAATCCTGTTCTGAAAAGTTGACACTTATTTAAATTTATTATGAAATTTATTCTTCAGCCTTTGGGCTAAAAAAATAAAGCGATTAATTTTGTAGCTTAACTTATTGACCTGTGGAAGATATTCTAAAAAACTTAAACTCAGCACAAAAAGAAGCTGTTACAAATTACAAGGGACCCTCATTAGTAATTGCCGGAGCCGGATCCGGTAAAACGCGGGTACTTACTTACCGGATTGCCTATCTTTTGTTACAAGGTGTTAAACCATATAATATTCTGGCGCTTACCTTTACAAATAAAGCTGCTACAGAAATGAAAGAGCGTATAGCACAGATGGTTGGAGAAGAATCTGCACGTCATCTGTGGATGGGAACTTTTCATTCTATTTTTGCCCGGATTTTAAGAAAAGAGCATAAAGCAGCAGGATATTCAAAGAATTTTAGCATCTATGATACAGTAGATTCAAAGAACCTGATCAAGAAGATTATTAAAGAGTTTAACCTGGATGATAAAACATATAAGACTTTTGAGGTAATGAAAAGAATTTCAAAAGCTAAAAACAACCTGGTAACCTGGAAGTCTTATTGCAAAAACACACAACTGATAAAACAGGATGAGAAAGCCAGAAGGCCGAAGATTTGCGACATCTACAGGACTTATGCGCTGCGATGCAAGAAAGCAGATGCCATGGATTTTGATGATCTGTTGCTTAACATTAATATTCTTTTTAGAGACCATCCGGAGATACTTGCCAAATATCAGAAAAAGTTCAAATATATATTGGTAGATGAATACCAGGATACCAATTTTGCACAGTATCTTATTGTAAAGAAAATAGGCGAAATGCACCAGAATGTTTGTGTAGTAGGAGATGACGCTCAAAGTATCTATTCATTCAGGGGTGCAAAGGTTGAAAATATACTTAATTTCAAAAACGATTATAAGGATTATAACCTTTTTAAACTGGAACAAAATTATCGCTCTACCCAGACGATTGTAGATGCAGCTAACAGTATGATCCGGAAAAATGCAAACCAGATCCAAAAGGATGTCTTTTCGAAACAGGATAAAGGAGAGAAGATTGAGGTACTGGATTCTCAAACCGATGCGGAAGAGGCTTTTAATATTGCTCATTCAATTGCCGACAGCATCAATAACAATGGGAATGATTATAAAGATTTTGCCATATTATACAGAACAAATGCACAATCCAGGAAGTTTGAAGAGGCGCTCAGAAAATTGAACCTGCCATATAAAGTTTATGGGGGAATCGGATTTTATCAGCGGAAAGAAATTAAGGATCTGCTTGCTTATTTCCGGTTGGGAATGAATTTTAACGATGAAGAAGCCTTGCTTCGTGTTATAAATTTTCCTGCTCGTGGAATTGGAAAAACAACCCTGTCCAAAATAACGAGTTATGCCCAGTCAAACGATCTAACAATATGGGAAGTTCTGGATTCAATTGGCACCTTAAAAATTGACCTGAACAAGGCTACCAGGGAGAAGCTCAAAAAATTTACTGAACTGATAAAGCAGTTTTCAGAAATACTGCAACAGAGCGATGCCTACGATGCAGCTATGACAATTGCATCGCGTTCCGGAATACTTAAGGAGTATGAGGAAATGTCAACCATACAGGACGAAAGCAAATACGAAAACCTGCAGGAATTGCTTAATGGGGTCAAAGATTTTGTTGATAATTATGAAGAGGAAGACTTGCCTACGCTAAGTGAATTTATGGAGAATGTATCCCTGATGACCAACGCCGATTTGGAAGATGAGGAGGATCGCAACAAAATAACAATAATGACAATGCATTCGGCTAAAGGACTGGAGTTTAATACAGTCTTTCTGGCAGGAATTGAAGAAGGATTATTCCCTTCCATGAGATCGGTGACCTCAGAGAAAGATCTGGAAGAGGAACGAAGACTTTTTTATGTGGCTTTAACCCGCGCCGAAAAAAAGGCTGTCATAAGTTTTGCCAGGTTCAGGTATAAATGGGGAACAAACACCCCATCTAGTCCAAGCAGGTTTATCGAAGATATTGAACCTGAATACATGGATTTTCCTGTTGAGATTGAAAAGGAGCCTGTAAATGAGCCGCCAAAAGAAAAAGATCCGCTCTCACCCGTTTTTGTGGCTGCTAATTCATCCCGAAAACTAAAGCAAATCGGTAGAAAAGAGAAAACAGCCATTTCATCTCCTCAAAAAAGTGAGGAATATGATGGGAAACTTAAGGAAGGTATTATTGTTGAACATCAACGTTTTGGAAGAGGAAAAATAGTAAGCCTGGAAGGGGCTATGCCGAATTCCAAAGCTACCATACTTTTCGACAAACATGGACAGAAACAATTGCTGCTCAAATTTGCCAAATTAAAAATAATTTCATAAATATTTGACAGCAACTTAAAAACCACTATTTTTGTAAAAACTATCAATCATTGAATTATGGATTATAATACGCAAAGGAAAAAAATGAACTTACCTGAATATGGTAGAAATATCCAGAAACTTGTAGATTATGCAAAAACTATAGAGGACAGGGAAAAGAGGAATGCAATGGCTAAGACGATTGTGGATATCATGGGTAATATTCATCCTCATTTTAAAGATATGGCAGATTTCAAACATAAATTGTGGGATCATCTTCTGATGATTTCCGATTTTGAACTTGATGTAGATTCTCCCTATGAAGAACCACCCAAAGAAACGCTTAAAGGTTCACCGGAACCTGTACCATATGATAATTCCCCAATTGCATTTAAACATTATGGAAGAACCATAGAATTGCTTATCCAGGAGGCTGTTAAAAAAGAAGAGGGAGAAGAAAAAGATGCTCTGGTTGAAATTATTGCCAATCACATGAAGAAAAATTATCTCTTCTGGAATAAAGATACGGTATCAGACGATCAGATTTTTGATGATTTTGAAGAACTTGCTGAAAATAAGGTTAAAATTAATCGTGAAAAAATTAAGTTGTCAGACTCCAAAGATCTTCTTTCTAAATTAAGAAGAAAGCGCAATGGAAGGAAAAATAAGAATAACCAGAATTCACAATAATTGAATTTATGGGTTCATTCATTGTAAAAGGAGGAAAATCACTCAAAGGTGAGGTGCAGCCACAGGGTGCAAAAAATGAAGCTTTACAGGTTATCTGTGCTTCTTTATTAACTCCGGAAAAAGTTACCATCAAAAATATTCCCAATATCCGGGATGTAAATAAATTGCTGGACCTGATAAAATCTCTCGGTGTTACTGTAACAAAAGAATCAACAGATTCATATAGTTTCAGGGCAGAAAGCATTAACTTTGATTATCTTCATTCACAGGAATTCAGAACGCAGGCCGAGAGCCTTAGAGGATCCGTAATGATCATGGGCCCATTGCTTGCACGTTTTGGCAAGGGATACATTCCAAAACCCGGAGGGGATAAAATTGGCAGAAGAAGACTGGATGTTCATTTTGATGGTTTTTCAAAACTGGGTGCTGAGTTTGAGTTTGAACAAAAAGAAAATATTTATAAAATCAAGGGAGCAAAGCTTAAAGGTGCTTCAATGCTATTGGAAGAGGCTTCTGTAACCGGTACTGCAAATCTGGTGATGGCTGCAGTCATGGCAGAAGGGACCACCCATATTTATAATGCTGCCTGTGAGCCATATGTGCAACAGCTTTGTAAAATGTTGAACGCAATGGGTGCCGATATTTCAGGTGTTGGTTCAAATTTACTCATAATAAAAGGGGTTAAAGAGCTTAAAGGATGTGAACATACCATATTGCCCGATATGATAGAAATTGGGAGTTTCATTGGACTGGCGGCAATGACTCATTCTGAAGTTACCATTAAAAATGCTTCTTTTGAAAATCTTGGTATTATTCCAACAGCTTTTCAGAGATTGGGAATTCAGCTTGAAAAAAGAGGAGATGATCTTTTTGTTCCAAGACATGACCATTATGAAATAGAAACATTCATTGACGGATCGATAATGACAATTGCCGATGCACCCTGGCCAGGTTTAACACCTGACCTGCTAAGTGTAATGCTTGTGGTATCAACCCAGGCAAGGGGCAGTGTACTTATTCACCAGAAAATGTTTGAAAGCCGGTTGTTTTTTGTCGATAAATTAATTGATATGGGTGCACAGATAATCCTTTGCGATCCGCACAGAGCAACTGTTATTGGTCAAGATCATAAAATGAAATTGCAGGCAAGAAATATGACTTCCCCTGATATTCGTGCCGGTGTGGCTTTACTGATAGCTGCAATGCATGCTGAAGGCACAAGTACCATTCATAATATCGAACAAATAGACAGAGGTTACCAGAATATTGATGAAAGACTCAATAAAATCGGAGCCGATATTCAGCGTGTCTGATTTGTCACCTTTTTTAAGCTTGCTTTTTTTTACCTGTATTAAGAAACTGTTTTGATTTTATTTAGAAATCGATGCACTATAAATAAAACTAATTTGTTGAATTAATAGAAAATCAAAAGTTTCTAAAGAATTATAAAAACAAAACATGAAAAGTTTGTGAATAATTCAGGTTAGATGTCAATTTGTCGTATAGATAATTTTTGGCAAATTATTTGAAATCAAAGAAGCGGTTATATTATTGAGGAACTTTAAAAGAAGGATGAATAATGAAGAAAACAGAAGAAAACAAAGAACAGGAAAAAAAGAATCAAAGCCAGGAAGAACAACAGACTCAAAATAAACAACAGACTGAAAATCAGAAAGAAGAACAGGAAAAGACTGAAGGACAGGAAGCTTCAGTAGAACAGGAGGAAAAACAAAAAGAAGCCAAAGAGTCCGATAAGGAAAAGAAAAAATCTGAAAAAGCGACAGAAAAGCAGGAAAAAACAGACCAGGAAAAACTGCAGGAAATGCAGGATAAATATCTTAGGCTTACTGCTGAGTATGATAATTACAGGAAAAGAACCCTGAAAGAAAAGATGGAGCTGACAAAATCAGCAGGAGAAGATATTCTGAATGGACTTTTACCAGTAATGGATGATTTTGAAAGAGCGTTGCAGTCTATTGATGATTCTGATGATCTGGAAGCTGTAAAAAAAGGAATTCACCTTATTTACAGTAAATTCAAAGATTTTATGAAACAAAACGGTGTAAAAGAGATAGAAGCCAAAGAACAGGAATTTGATACAGATAAACATGAGGCAGTTTCTAAAATTCCTGCACCAAGTGAAGAATTGAAAGGAAAAGTTGTTGATGTGGTACAAAAAGGATATTATCTGAATGATAAAATCTTAAGGTATTCAAAAGTTGTAATTGGAGAATAAAATCAGGGCAGGTAAAAAAACATTTTTATGAGTAACAAAAGAGATTATTATGAGATATTGGGTGTTTCAAAAGATGCATCTGAAAATGAAATTAAAAAAGCATATAGAAAACAGGCTATAAAATATCATCCGGATAAAAATCCTGGAGATAAAGAAGCTGAACAAAAATTTAAAGAAGCAGCCGAAGCTTATGAGGTCCTTAGTGATCCGGAAAAAAGAAAACGATACGACCGGTTTGGACATGACGGTGTCAAGGCTGGCGCCTACTCCTCCGGTGGAGGATTCGGTGGCGGCGGAATGACCATTGAAGATATTTTTGAACAATTCGGTGACATCTTTGGTGGTGGCTTCGGTAGCGCTTTTGGTGGTTTTAGTGATTTTGGAGGTTTTGGTTCAAGCGGTAGAAGAGGACGGAGAGTCAACAAAGGTTCTAACCTGAGAGTAAAAGTAAAACTTACCCTAAAGGAAGTTGTTGAAGGCGTTACCAAAAAAATCAGGGTTAATAAATATGTTCCCTGCGATGCCTGCGATGGTACCGGTGCAGAAGGCGGATCGGCTTCAGGTTACAGTACCTGCTCTACCTGTAGAGGATCTGGCCAGGTGACTAAAGTAACAAATACTTTCCTTGGGCAGATGCAGTCTACCTCTACCTGTCCAACCTGTGGCGGCGAAGGAAAAGTAATTACAAATAAATGTACAAAATGCCACGGTGAAGGAATTGTGAAGGGAAGTGAAGTGATTTCCATTGATATTCCTGCTGGTGTCGGAGAAGGAATGCAAATGACCGTGAGCGGAAAAGGAAATGCCGCCAGAAGAGGCGGAGTAAATGGCGATTTGATCGTTGTAATTGAAGAGGAGAAACATCCTGATCTGATAAGGGACGGGAACGATCTCATCTATGGACTCTATATAAGTTTCCCGAAAGCTGCTCTTGGAGGTCCTGTAGAAGTTCCTACAGTGGAAGGAAAAGTGAAAATAAAAGTCGATCCGGGTACGCAGCCCGGCAAAATCTTAAGGCTTCGGGGCAAAGGAATACCTGAAGTAAATGGCTACGGAAAAGGGGATTTGCTTGTGAATATTAATGTTTGGGTACCTAAAAACCTGTCTAAAGAAGAAAAGAAAATGATGGAGGATATGGAGAAATCTGAAAATTTTAAACCCAATCCTGATAAAACGGATAAGAGTTTCTTTGAAAAAATGCGGGCATTTTTTGAATAAGTGAAGATAGTAGGGTATTATCAAAATATATTTGTACGTCTTAATGGAAGCTGTCTGGAACGACAGCTTCTTTTTTTCATGAACGTTTCTTTTGATCAATTCCCCGTTTTTTCTTATTTTTATAGCACTGACAATCATAATTTTTTGTAGCTATGAAAATCAAAAATAAATACTTACTGTTTCTACTTCCTGTTTTGCTCATTTCCTTTTCTCAATGCGAGATGGAGGAAGAAACACACTATGATCCTAAATTAGTTATTATACAACCTGCCAATGGCGACCAGGTTTATGCTGATAGCACTATGCTTGTAACAGGTAGA
This sequence comes from uncultured Bacteroidales bacterium, assembly GCA_964461045.1. Classification (GTDB taxonomy): domain Bacteria; phylum Bacteroidota; class Bacteroidia; order Bacteroidales; family UBA12077; genus JAGXLC01. The sequence continues at coordinate 12,952 of CAYWSJ010000041.1, forward strand.
TTGATTGGATTTGAAGATAACCACAAGCCATTATATTTTTCTGCTCATTTAAAGGATTCATTGATTTATACTGATTCCATTTTTTCAAAATCCCTGGAATATACCATAAATACAGCAGGATTACCTATTGGAACAGATACCATGAATTTTATGATTGATTACCTGGAATTACCCAAAGACAGGGACTGGAACTATTTTAATATCAGGGATTTGATTGAAGGAGAACAACAGGTTGATTCTGCAATTCTCGAGAAACGTGTTGGGGTGAATATTGTTTCTCCTTAAAATTCTGTTTTTAAATACTGAAAGTTGTTGATCTAATCCTGATATTAAATGAGATAAATAAAAATATCTGGTCTTTTTTAATCGGATTAAGAAAAAATATTCGTGGTTTTATCAACTCTTCCCTCTTTTATTGTTCTTCCAGTTGGAAGCGAAAAGAAAATTTATAAGCAAAATTATTTGATTCGTTTTCTAAACTATAAGGGCCATAACGATAGAATACGCCCATTCCGTAACTGAAAAAGTTCAGATTTATAATATTATCTATAAGTAACCCGGCCTCATAATATCCCTTATCATAGCTGTTCAGATCAATATTTTTATGCTTTTGTTTATTTTTTAACCAACCCCAGGCCATGTTGTTCAGAACAGATATCTGTGGTTTAAACTTTTCACCTTTAAACAAAAGTGAACCAAAGTTATGCCTGTAGTACAGGGAAACAAACCTGTCGGCATAAAATTCTCCCAGCCGCATTGTGCTAAAACTGTTGTCTGAGTATATTGAAAACTTGTCTCCAAAACCACCATGACCATTGTAAAGATTAAAATATGGAACTTCTCCGCTGGCATACCCACCTACAACCTTGGTATGACTCGTTCCTACCATTTTTATAAAGAAACTTTCCGACATGGCTGCTTCAAATTTTGTGTAGGAGAACTTTCCGTTGTACCATGGCACTCCACGGATGATGTTCCCGTAGAAAATGGGAAAATCTGTTCCTAAAGAGAATCTGCCATAAGGAGTTTCCATAAATTTTTCTTTGTACGCATATTTTAGATTCAGCCCAACCTCTGAAACTATAAAATTATCAATAACCTTTGCGTTGGTTTCATATTGATAGTCATTAAATGGCTTAATGTCAGAGTGCCTGGCGAAGAGGTTTAATTTCAGGTATTTCAGTGTTCTGAACGATAAACTTGTTTCATAGGTTTCTTCACGCACCATATCTTTTATCAAGAATTTACGGAACATTTCATTGTTGGAAAGATCATTTTTGTTCATGAATTCATATCCCCCGGTTTCTCTTACGTCATCGTAATAGCGAAAACTAAGCTGTGTTTCAGATTCTTTATGCAGATTCAGGTTTAACTGTCCTCCATATTTCCAGTCCTTGTCTTTAAAACCGTATCCAAAGTATCCTCCCACAGAGAAATATTCCGAAACATCATCGTTTGTTAAAAGACCAAGCCCCAAACGATGTCCTTCGTGCCTATTGTAAGTGTATATTTTTGCAAGATCCAGGTTGATATATTTATATGGGTAATATCCGGTAGCAACGGCAAAAAACCTCTTTATCATACCGTCAAAATTATGCGCTTCTCCCAAACTGTCAATAATTCTGTAAGTGCGCTTTTCCCTTTCGGTAAGCGGCATTACTCTTTGGTTCTCCCAAAAAGAAGTATCCTTGTAATAAGCGCTGTCTGGAATTTTCAGTTCAACATTGCTGAATTTTTTCGGATCTACTTCAGGATTCAGTTTTATGTTTTTCAGATATGTTCTCCCGTCTCCCAAAAGGAAATATTCATTTTGCTTGTTTTCATACAATATGTCATGAAACTCAATTTGAGTATTTAAGTGAGTGGGAAACCATTGCTGGTCATTCACATAGTCATATTCCTGCTGAATTTTTATGGTGAATTGTTTGGGCGGATCATAAGGTTCTGCAATAACTCTCTCCAGGGCATATCCATTGGTGTTGATATGCAGAATCCCTTTCATGGCATCGAAGTTTTTTCCCTTCCTGGGACGAAAGGAAATAACGAATGTTGAATCTTTTCGATTGCTGAACAACGTGTCTTCAAGATGAAAATAATAATGTTTTTCACTGTTTTTCGTTATAGGATTCAGATAATTATAATCTCCAATTTCAATTACCTGATCATAAAAGGAAAAAGGCTGATAAAGTGTTGAAAGATAAAACAGAGAAGGATCTTTAAAGCCACTTACCCTTGAAGCAAGAACCTTCTCATGGTAATTATCAGGAGCAAGAAATTCTCGTTTGCTTACTGATTCTATTAACATGATGTATTGTCTGTTCCTGAATTTTCTGAGTCTCAATTCTACTGAATCTACTTTGGCAGTGTCTGGTTGGGATATGCTATCTGAGAGACTGGTTGAGTCTACAGTAAAAATCATTTTGTTATAGGTTTTGTAAGAGAATGATTCGAGGTTTTCCGGGTTGTGTTTTTCTTTATTTTGATATGCCTTTCGTATAATTCTGTGGGCAGGATTATACCCTGGTTTTACAACTACTTCCTTCAGCGAAAATGGTTTCTTGTGAAGTTTGATAATGATGTTCTGTTTATTTTCCAGGGAATCAAGGGATATGGTTTTCTTTTTGTATCCAAGGTAGCTAAAATGAATTTTTTCGGTGGAAGAAGAGACTTTGAGGTTAAAAAATCCGTCAATGTTTGTTGTGGTTCCGTGCTGTGGGGTTCCATAAACTACATTTACAAACACAAGTGGTTTCTTTGACCTGGCATCGATTACCTTGCCTTTTAATTCCTTTTTTTGTGTGTAACCTACAAGAGAAATAAGAGAAATCAATAAAAGGAGTATAATACGTCTGAACATATTTTTTTCCTTGGGTTTTGCAAGAATTATACCATTGATTTATTTGAAAACGTTCATTTTTAGCATGTTTATTTCTTTCTGAGTGAGAAACCTGTATTTACCCCTTTTCAGGTTCTTTTTGGTTAAACCGGCAAAATAAACCCTGTCCAGCTTCTTAATGCGATAACCAAAATGTTCGAATATCCGCCGAACAATGCGGTTCTGTCCACTGTGAATTTCAATACCCACCTGCTTCTTATCTTCAGGATTCGGATAACTTAGTTCATCAGGGGCAATGAATCCATCTTCCAGTTCAATCCCTTCTATGATTTCATCCATGTGTGTTTTAGTCAGTGGTTTGTCCAGCTCCACATAATAGATCTTTTTCTTTTTATACCTGGGATGGGTGAGTTTTTTGGTTAGGTCTCCATCATTGGTCAGCAGTAAGACACCAGTTGTATTTCTGTCAAGTCTCCCAACCGGATAGACACGTTCCGGACAGGCATTTTTTACCAGGTCTATTACATTTCTCCTTGCATGTTTGTCTTTTACAGTAGTCACAACATCCTTCGGTTTATTTAAAAGGATATAAACATGTTTTTCATTCTTCAGGACTTTGTTTTTGTATTTTACCTTATCTTTTTGGGGATCTATTTTTGTGCCCATTTCATAAACTTTCTCTCCATTGACAGTGATTAATCCTTTTGAGATTAGCTCATCTGCCTCTCTTCTCGAACAGATTCCGCTGTTGGCAATAAATTTATTAAGCCGTACGGTTTCTTCTGTTTTTTTCTTTCCGGGCTGCTTCTTTTTTTCCATAAATATTTCAATTAAATATTAGGCAAATTTAATGTAAAACAATCAGGAAAAAGTTTTATTTTGAAAAAACTAATGTTATTTTGATTCGTTGTTAAAAACAAAAATGAAATGAATTGGATATGGACTATCAATTAACCTCAGAATATAAACCTACCGGTGATCAGCCCAATGCCATAAAAGAGCTTACAGAAGGCATTCAGCGTAACGATCGTTTTCAGACATTACTTGGTGTTACCGGATCCGGAAAGACTTTCACTATTGCCAATATGATTCAGAATATACAAAGACCGGTATTGGTATTAAGTCACAACAAAACCCTTGCAGCCCAATTATACGGTGAGTTTAAAGAGTTCTTTCCTGACAATGCCGTAGAATATTTTGTTTCTTATTACGATTATTATCAGCCTGAAGCTTACCTACCGGTTACGGATACTTATATTGAAAAAGACCTGTCAATTAATGAAGAAATTGAAAAACTGCGTCTGAGTGCCACCTCTTCTTTGCTATCAGGCAGAAAGGATGTGATCGTTGTTTCATCGGTATCGTGCCTTTATGGAATAGGAAACCCGGATGATTTTTATGAAAATACCATTACAATAGAAACCGGACAAAACTATGACAGGAATGCTTTTTTAAGAAGATTAGTAGATAGTTTGTATTCCAGAAACGAACTGGAGTTTAAGCCCGGTACCTTCCGTGTGCAGGGTGATACGATAGATGTGTTTCTTGCTTATACCGATACAGCCTACCGAATCAGCTTCTGGGGAGATGAAATTGATGAGATAGAGTCTTTCGATCCTTTTAACAACAATACTTTGGAATCATACGAAAAAGTAACCATTTACCCGGCCAATATTTTTGTAACAACCAAAGAAAGAATGAATCATGCTATTAAACAGATACAGTATGATCTGGGTGATCAGATTCAGTACTTTGAAGATCTGGGAAAAAAAACCGAGGCCAATCGAATCAAACAAAGAGTGGAATATGATGTGGAAATGATCAAAGAGTTGGGATATTGCTCAGGTATTGAGAATTATAGCAGGTATTTTGACGGCCGCTCGCCCGGTTCAAGACCTTTCTGCCTGCTCGATTATTTCCCGGATGATTTTATTACCGTAATTGATGAAAGTCATGTGACCGTTCCACAAATTCATGCCATGTACGGTGGTGATTTCTCCCGCAAAAAGAATCTTGTTGAATATGGTTTTCGCTTGCCGGCAGCCATTGATAATCGGCCATTAAAGTTTGAGGAGTTTGAGCAGCTAATCAACCAGGTGGTGTTTGTAAGCGCTACTCCCGCGAAATATGAACTCACCAAGACAGAAGGGGTAATTGTGGAGCAGGTAATTCGTCCAACCGGGCTGCTCGACCCCGAAATTGAGGTGAGACCAACCCTGAACCAGATTGATGATTTGATGGAGGAGATTGTGAAACGCTCGGAGAAATCGCAACGGGTTCTGGTAACCACCCTTACCAAGCGCATGGCCGAGGAACTCACCAAATACCTGACGCGTTTCAAGGTAAAATGCCGCTACATACATTCGGATATTGATACCCTGGAACGCGTGGAAATTATGGACGGCCTCAGAACCGGTAAGTTTGATGTGCTGATAGGTGTCAACCTGCTTCGGGAGGGGCTTGACCTGCCGGAAGTTTCCCTGGTGGCTATTCTGGATGCCGACAAAGAAGGGTTCCTGCGATCGACAGTCTCGCTCACACAGACGGCCGGCCGGGCTGCCCGTAACCTCGAGGGCAAGGTGATTATGTATGCAGACAAGATTACCCGCTCGATGCAGCAGACCATTGATGAGACAAATAGGCGACGGGAGAAACAGTTGGCATACAACGAAAAGCACAATATTACCCCAAAACAGATACAGAAAGCATCACGCTCAGTAATGGCTGATTACAGGCAAAAAATAGGCAAGGGAGAGCCCAAAGCCTATGCCGGACCCGATAGTCTGAATGTAGCCGCCGATCCGGTGGTGCAATATATGGACAAAGAAGCGCTTGAAAAAGCCATTGAAAAGAACAAGAAAGCCATGGAGAAAGCAGCAGCGGAATTGGATTTTACCGAGGCCGCCCGCCTGAGAGATGAGATGTACAAGCTGCAGGAATTGAAAGAAGAGAGAGAAACAGAAAAATAGAGAAGCATACGTTAGCCATACGGAATTTCTTGTATTATGCATTTTCCTTATGTAGAGACACGCCCCGGCGTGTCTCTACATAAGGAAAATTAAATTTTATGCCTGATCTCATGTTTTCTATTCCATCTTTTCGCAATCCTGTTTGGTACGAATAAGCTTTGCGGTATCGAACCCTTTTTCTTCTGCTGTTTTTAGCAACTTTTTGTAGGTTGCCTCTTTCAAGGCTTTTTCTCTGGCCAGCACCCACAAATATTTCCTGGAGGGTGAACCTACCAGGGCATAATGATAATCAACATCGAGGTCGATGATCCAGTATTTGCCAAAGAAAGGCCAGAAAAAGGTTACTTTTAGTTTCCCGGGTTCCTCAGGATTGGGGACTTTTGCCCAGCCCTCAACTTTTTCTGCCTGCTGAGGGTTGTCAATTTTGTGTCCTTTGTTGATAACAGTTATTTTCCCGTCTTCACGCAATTGATAAGTGGCTGTCACGCATTTGAGTCCTTTTTCAAACCGGTTGGGCAGACGGGCAATTTCGTACCACATGCCTGTATATTTCTCAAGGTTTACTTCATCAACAACTTTGAGGGCTTGTTTTTCTGAAGAACAAAAGGGAAAGAGTGGTGCCATAAGCAAAATAAAAATAAGATTTCTTTTAGACATCGTTTTTGTTTTTATTTATTTTCAAGATAATGAATAAATGAGAAACAGGCAAGAATAGTCAATTTTTGTTTTTTGAAAACTTAATTATTAAATTTGAGTTCAGGCTACTTTTATGGTAAAAAAAACAAACATAAAAAAACAGGTTTTAAATTTTTATCCACTCTTAATTAGCATTGCAATCTTTATTGTAATTATTTTACTACATCCATTTGATTTTGAAAAGTATGAATCTAAATTGATTCGGGAGAATCATCGTGTTAATAATTCTTTTTATTCTTATGCCGATTTGAATGGAGATGATGTTTCCGAAAAAATTCGGTTTGTTTACATGAAAAGAAGGAACCAGACAGGTATTGTTGTGTATGAAAATAACAGAATTCTAGATCAGTGGAATTTTGACGGGAGAATTTTTCTTAAAGAGGTTAGTTTTTTTGTAGGAGATTATAATTTGAATGGATATAAGGAGATTACATTGTTTACTTATTACAAGGATTCAATTTATTTACATATGATTGAACCCTTCTCTGAGAAAAAGTTCCAGGTTGGGGAAAAGAAATATCGAGAATTTAGCAGGGGACTTATAGACATTGAAAATAGTGATTTCAGAATCCATAAAGGAGGATTTGCAAACTTTGATAAAGACCCGGATCAGGAGCTTTACTTTAGTATCACACCGGGTGCATTAATTACTCAACCCCGGCGAGTTTGTATATATAATATCGCAGAAGATACCTTGAAAATTTCGCCTAAAGCCGGAATATTCTTAAACAATATTCGGGCATTTGATATGGATGGCGACAAGATACCTGAAATTACAGGAGATGCTCATGCTTTTGGGAATCTTTCCGAAGATTTCCCTTATACAGACATGCGGGGCTGGCTTATGGTTTTTAACAACGACCTGGAATTTGTTTTTAACCCTGTTCCTTTCAGGGAATATCCGATGAAGCTATTTGTTCAACCCTATAAAACTGGCGATAAAAGGTTTTTATTCGTTTATCATCAATATTATGGTATTAAAAATGAGATTGTTCCAAGGCTTTTAATTTATAATAACAAGGGTGTTTTGTTAAAGGAGAAAAAACTCAATGGTATAGAATACCCCAGGAGAACATCCATACTCAGCAATAACGGGGAATTGTATTTTTTTACCTGCAACGAAAAAGTACAGATGTTGGATAAAAATCTGAACATAAAAAATGAATGGGAAGTTCCGGGAATTATAAATGGGAATGTAAAATTTAAAGGAGATATCAATGGAGATCATCGCAACGAATTGCTGTTTAAAGGAAAAGGAAATAATGAATTTATTATTACTCAGAATAACATCAAGCATCCTGTTTCAATTAATATTCCTTTCCGCAAAAACTATTTTCATTTTGCCATAAAGAAAGAAGCAGGTGGGCAAAGATACTTGTTTGCCCAAACCGATAAAACTGCATCTATCTACTCGTATGAGAAAAACCCGATATATACCTTCCGTTATTTTCTTTATGCCGGATTGTTTGGTGGTATTTTGTTTACTGTTTGGTTGATAAAAATGCTTCAAACAAAAATAATCCGTCAAAATTATGAAACACAAAGAAAAATAAATGAATTACAGCTTAAAACAATCAAAAATAAGATTGAGCCGCATTTTACATTTAACCTGATGAATTCAATTAGCTCAATTCTTTATGATGGCGATGCTGAGAAAGCCAATTCTATTATTGTAAAATATTCTAACTTGCTTAGAAATATAGTCGTGAATTCTGAAAAGTTCATCATTCCTTTATATAAAGAGATTGACCATATAGAAAATTATCTGGAGGTTGAAAAGTTTCGTTTAAACGAAAAATTTACGTATAAAATAAAAATTCATCCAGAAGTAAATCAGCATATCCCTATCCCCAAAATGTTGGTATTCACATTTGTCGAAAATGCAGTTAAGCATGGTGTAAAACCATTGAGAGGAGAGGGATTCATTCACCTGGAATTATCAAAAAACAAAAGATATCATTTAATGGAGATAAAAGATAATGGAATAGGAAGGGATAATTCATCGAATAATAACAGCAAATCTACAAAATCGGGTTTAAAAACCATTGACCAGATTTTAAAACATTACGCTCAGATACAAAAAGGGAAAATACAATATAAGATTGCACCTTTGAATGAAAACTCTGACAAGCAACCAGGCACTCATGTAAAAATATTTTTGCCTTATGGAAAAAAGAAATGAAAATGAAGAAATAAGCTGTTATATCCTGGATGATGAATTACATGCACTCGATCGGCTGGAGATCTTGCTTGATAAAATTAATAATCTTGATGTGGTTGGCAGGCAAACAGACCCCGATGAGGCAATTGACGCTATTGTTAAAATTCAGCCGGAGGTTATATTTCTTGATATTGTTATGGATCGCAAAACCGGTTTTGAGGTCATTGAGGAAATCAGGAAAAATGGATATAATCCTTGTTTTATTTTCGTAACAGCCCATAATAATTATTCCATACATGCCATAAAGACCGCAGCATTCGATTATTTGTTGAAACCTGTGGATATTGATGAATTAAAAGATACTATAAGAAGATATGAGAGTGCTAGACTGCTTAAAAGTTATCAATCAAACAATAAAAAGGTCTCTTTTGCCTGCTTAAGCCCGAGGGAAAAAGAGATTCTGCAATATATCGTAGAAGGAAAAACCAGCCAGGAGATATCTGAAGTCCTGTATTTGAGCAAAAATACAGTGGATACCCACCGAAGGAATATTCTGGAGAAAACGGGTTTGAAATCAACGAATGAATTGATAAGGGCTTATTTTTCAATTTATTCCTGATTTCTTATTATTAGCGTAAACATAACACAAATAGAACTTTTTAGAAAGAGTAGAACCTGTTTTCATAAAGTAATAATTATACTCATCAGTTAGTAATAAACTAACAGAAGATGAGTATTTTTTCATGTATAAAAGGCATTTTAAAAGATAAGTGAAACCACTATCATTTCAACGCGTAAATATACATTCCATTTTACAGTTTAAAACCTTCTATTTCTATTTTAATTTTTAATCATAAAAAAAGTAAACTATGAAAAATTTATTATTGTTTCTTTTATTTCAAATTGCGTGTTTTCAATTTTTAAATGCACAGTTTTTGACCCCCACGGTTGTAAGTAGTTTGGGAGGTGCTGGTAATAATTCTGCTTTTACAGTTGGTGATTTATCAATCTCTACTTATTCCAGCAGTGATCTTATTGTAACCCAGGGATTTCAACAATCAAATTTACTAACAGATGATGGGACCCCTGATAATGTAAATGAATTAAAAGATGTTGGATTTAAAATTAAAGTATTTCCTAATCCTGCAAAAGATAAACTAATTATTAAAATTGATGAATTGAAAAAAGGAGATATACAATTACACTTAATGGATTTAAAAGGGAGAAATTTGAAAACTCTGAAAATAGAAAGGAAAGACCGTAAAAAAACTATTTATTTGGGGAATTTTCCCTCAGGAATTTATCTTCTAAAAGCCACTTACAGAAATAAATCTAATATCTATAAAATTGTTAAACACTAAAACACATTTATTATGAATCTTAAAAGATTTACATTATTTATTATAACGTTAATTATAAGTATAACAGTCGTTTATGCACAGACACCAAATTCTTTTAATTATCAAGCTGTGGTTCGTAATTCAGATGGCGAACCTATAACGAATCAAAGTGTTGCTTTAAAATTCAATATTAAAAAAGGTTCCACAAGTGGCACTGTGATATTTAGTGAAACACATTCCATTTCAACAAATGATTTTGGACTTGTTAATGTCAAAATTGGAGAAGGGAGTGCAGTTAATGGAAATATTTCAAATATAGAATGGGGTTCGGATGAATATTATTTAGAGGTTTTACTGGATAAAGACGGAGGTAATAATTACCAGTCCATTGGAACATCTCAATTCGTAAGTGTACCTTATGCATTATTCAGTAAAAGATCTGAAAATACATTTAGTGGTAATTATAGTGATTTAACGAATACTCCGAGTTTTGCCACAGTGGCAACCTCAGGTTATTATGACGATCTACTCAATAAACCTTCTGATGTTACCGATCTTTCAAATCATAGTATTGTTGATTTATCTGATTTTCCGACTTTTACTGCAAATAAGTGGTTGAAAGTAAACAGTACAGGCGATGGGATAGAATTGGCTGACAGTCCGGGAGGAACTGATCTTTCAAATTACACCACAGATGATTTAAGCGAAGGCTCAAATAACTTATATTTTACTGACAGTCGGGCTATTTCTGCAATCAATAATGACGGCGACCATGGAAGTACTGCTTCGCATAATTATTTTTCAGGGAACTATAATGATCTGTCAAACACTCCAAATTTAGCCACTGTAGCTACATCAGGCGATTATACTGATTTATCTAGTAAGCCTAATTTAGATGATATCCTTGATAATGGAAATTCAGCAGGGAATAATACATTAGATATGAATAATGAAGACATTATAAACATAAAAGACCTGCACTTATATGATGGAGACAGTGATATATGGCTTGATAATGCCTCTGAGCTGCAAATAGAAAATGGTAGCGGAGACAGGGAAGGAATAATTAAAGGAGGTGATGGAAACTATGATCAAGTAGAGTTTATAATAAACAATATTTTAGGTTTTTTGGACTGGGATGAAAATACCATAATGACTGTAAATGGTTTTGGATCTCCTAATGAAGTTAAAGTATATGGTGATTTTGAAGTTACAGGTTCGAAAAATTTTGTAGAGGAACACCCCCAGGATTCCACAAAAGAAATCGTCTATAGTGCTCTAGAAGGCCCTGAAGTGGCAACATATATTAGAGATAGGGCAACCCTTAACAATGGTGAAACAACTATTGAATTTCCCGAACATTACAGTCTGGTAACTGAAGAAAGCGGACTTACAGCACAGGTAACTCCTGTCGGAAATTGCAATGGACTTTATGTCAAAGAACTCACCAAAAATAAATTGGTAGTGAAAGAATTAAATAATGGAACCAGTAACGTGGATTTTTATTATCTGGTACACGGAATAAGGAAAGGCTATGAAGATTTTGAAGTAATTCGGGAAAAAGAAGGCAAGGAAGTTCACAAATAAAATTGTAATTAATAGTTTATTTATCTTATTTAAAACAGCCTTTATGGTTTTACCTCAAGGCTGTTTTATTTAGGAGGTCACCTTAATATTAAGAATAGGTGAAAGTTTGGATACACTAATCATTAATTACAAATAAGTATTTTTATACTCATTAGTGAGTATTTTTTAATCAGAAAGTGCATTATAGCTTTGAAAAGCGGAACAGATATAAATAATTACCGTAATTTAAATCAAGTTAATTTATGCTATAATTTGAAGACTTGAAATTTTTATGGAGAAAAAATGCTCAGCTAGGATAGCAAAACTTAGTAAAATATTTTTGCCATTATTATTTGTTTTATATTTTCATCAGTCAAAAGCCCAGACATACCTTGATATTCATATAGACCAGCCAGATGTTATGGATATTATGGATGCCAGCATTACGGATGCCACCTGTCCGGGGGTTAATGATGGTTCTGTATCTTTGACATTAACCGGCGGTACTTCACCGTATATTTACCAATGGGAAAATGGAATGACTGGTTCTGGCATAGAGGATTTAAGTCCGGGTTATTATTTTGTCAGCATATCAGATTTTCATAATTGTTCCCTGAAGGATACTTTTCAGGTGGAGATGAAAAGAACCACATGTCTTAAAGATATAACAGCATTTACTCCCAATGGCGATGGAAAAAACGATGTATGGAACATTCCGGGACTAAAAAAGAGTTACCCGGAAGCTGAAATATATATCTACAACAGACGGGGTGATTTGTTACACAAAGCAAAAGCAATTGATTCCGGAAGTGATAAGGGACTATGGAATGGACGATATAATGGTAAATTATTACCTACAGATACTTATCATTTCATAATAATAAGTGATAATAAAGTCATTAAAGAGGGAAATGTAACCTTATTAAGAGACAAGTAAAAGATTGAAAATGAAAGCAAAATTAACTCTCATATTAATACTTACAGTGGGAATTTTTTTTCAAAGTTATTCTCAACAGATGCCTTTATTTAGTCAATACAAGAAGAACCAGTTTTTCTTTAATCCTGCCCTTGCAGGGGCTCATGGGTACACTGATATCGCACTTGCTGCCAGAAACCAGTGGCTGGGGTTTAAAAATCCACCACAAACTATGGTGTTAAGCGGCGAAGGAAGACTCCTTAAAACTCCTCTTGATGTGGTTAAGAATGTGTTTGGAAAAAAGAAGGTTGTTGACAGGGATAAAGGGAATGTAGGAATTGGAGGTGCTGTATTTGCAGATGATAATGCAGCAATTAGCCGGGTGGGTGCTAAAGCTTGTTATGCCTACCACATTAAGTTGCCAGAATTGTCACAGGTTTCTTTTGGCTTGTCCTTTTCAGGTTACCAGATGAAAATAGATAGAAAAGAGCTAAAAGTGGAAGAGGCTGGCGACCCATTGATGAATCAATTTCGACCTTCTTACGCTGTGGATTTTACTGCAGGTGTTTTCTATATGAAAAAGGATCAGTTTTATACAGGGATATCCTGTGAAAATGCCATTCAGACAATTAATCTAGTTCGCAGAAAATATCAAAACAAAGCCTTGCGTCATTATTATTTGGTGGGTGGCTATACCTTTTACCTGACTGAAGATTATCGTTTGGAGACATCTACAATTATGCAATTTAATGAGCAGGCTATTCCTTTAATGGAGACTGATGCTTCCATAAGATTGAACCACAGGAATAAATGGTGGTTCGGAATATCATACAGGACAACCAACGATCTTATCTTTATGGGAGGGGTTACATTTAACAGTTTTTTGATTGGATACAGTTTTGATTATGGCATGGGTAAGTTGATTACTCATACCTATGGATCACATGAAATATCAATACTTTACAGACTAGGTTCAGACAAGCGCAAATTCAGATGGAGAGACAGGTATTAATATAAAATAACATTAAATGCTAAAGAAAAAAATGAACAGCATAAAGGACATATACAAACTATTCTTCACTATCCTGGTAGCATTGGCTGCCTTTAATACAGTTCACGGACAACAGCAACAGGAGTTGTGCCCCGGCGACACAGCCATATTCCGTCTGCAGGGATACAAGGCGGGCGACATCTCCTGGCAAAAGTCACCCGGACAGGCTCAATGGCATGACATCAACGACGTAGAAGATACCACCTGCAAAATCGTCGTGCAGGAAAGTATGTATTATCGGGCAAAAGTACTCCAGGGAACTTGTGATCCGTTCTATTCGGAAGTTTATGAAATTAATGCTTTGCCATTACCAATACCTGCCATTGCTGGAACTGACATTACCGACGCCTGCGTACCGGTTCAGCTCAACGCCAATACGCCTTCAAATGGCTCAGGCCAGTGGAGTATTATCACCGGAAGCGGCGGAAGTTTTGTTGATGAAGCAAACGCGACGACCAACTTTTCAGGAAACCCCGGGGAGACATACTCCCTCCAGTGGGCCATCTCTACACCTTGCGATACCTCAAGGGACACGGTGAATGTCAGTTTTATGGAAGCGCCCTCCACAGCAGACGCAGGTACTGATACTACAGATGCCTGCGTGCCGGTTCAGCTAAACGCCAATGCGCCTTCCAATGGCTCAGGCCAGTGGAGTATTGTCACCGGAAGCGGCGGAAGTTTTAATGATGAAGTAAACCCAACAACCAACTTTTCAGGAAACCCCGGTGAAACATACACTCTGCAGTGGGCTATTTCTACTGCCTGCGATACTGCAAGGGACACTGTAAATGTCAGCTTTTTGGAAGCGCCCACCCCAGCAGACGCAGGTACTGATACTACCGACGCCTGCGTACCGGTTCAGCTAAACGCCAATACACCCTCAAATGGCTCAGGCCAGTGGAATATTATCACCGGAAGCGGCGGAAGTTTTGATGATGAAGTAAACCCAACAACCAACTTTTCAGGAAACCCCGGTGAAACATACACTCTGCAGTGGGCTATTTCTACTGCCTGCGATACTGCAAGGGACACTGTGAATGTCAGCTTTTTGGAAGCACCCACCACAGCAGACGCGGGAACTGATACTACAGATGCCTGCGTGCCGGTTCAGCTAAACGCCAATACGCCTTCAAATGGCTCAGGCCGATGGAGCATTCTTTCCGGTGAAGGTGGTAGTTTTTCTGATTCCAGTCATTCGCAGACCCAATTCCATGGCATACCTGATTCTACCTACACCTTAGAGTGGTCGATTTCTACACAGTGCGATACCTCAAGGGACCAGGTGGTGGTGAACTTTGCACCTGAGATAAATGCCAATTTTAGTGCTAATAATTTTGTTGTAGTTAAAGGAGATACTATAAAGTTTATGGACCAATCTACAGGAAATCCAGTTAGTTGGAATTGGGAACTAGACAACGATAGTGTTATTACAAAACAAAATTTTTCATATGTATATGATTCAATAGGTATACATAAAGTAAAACTTATTGTTTCAAATAATTGTGGAATAGATTCAATTACAAAATATATTACTGTTATAGAAAAAGCAAAAGGCTGGACACATGAAAATTTCGATATAGCAGGAAGCAGGAATTATGAAACAAATTATCTATCAGCGCAGGAAAATATGTCTCTAAAATGGGAAAAAGATATAACAAATATTAATAATCGAAATATACTTACAGGGGATGTAAATGGTAATAGTTCTTTAGAGTATGTGACAGTACAGGATAATTTTCTCTATATATTATCAAGTGATGGGAACATTATATTATCTCAGGATATTAAGGCCTCAGGGATGGAAAGGGCAAATGTCTATATGTTAGAGGATATTGATAGCGATAGTCTTTTAGATATAGGCATTGGCTATGGGAATGGTTATTATAGTGATAGTAGTGATGTTATAAAGGCAAAAATATTTGATGGTACAGGAAGCATATTAAAGGAATTTAGAAAAAAGGCCAACAATGGAGGTAAACTAGTTCCTATAACTATAACAGGAGAAAAAATGATTATGGGACAGTCTTGCGGTTATGGAAGAAATCCAAGAGGTTTTTCAAGCTGGAACTTGTCTAATGAAAATGAAGATTGGTATTTTGAAGTAGGCCCACCATTTCGTAGTTATTCTATTGCAGATGCAGATGATGATGATATATTAGAATTGCTTCAAGGTGGTTATACTGTTCATAATGGTTCAAGTGGAAATGGGACAAATGATGGAAATTGTTTTACCATAATGCTCGATGAAGAAGGAAACAAGGAGTTGATTCAAAAGTATGACCAAGGTGATCACGATGGTGTATTAGAAGATTATTTTATAAAATTTTCAAATAACTTTGCTTTTAAGATAGTTACTTTGAAAGGGTATGATAAATATTACCATGGAACTTCAAAAATTCATGTTAAAGATTTAGATGGTAACTATCAAGAGACAATAACTGGATTAAATAATGCCAAATGGAATATTGCCTGGGCTGATATTGATAAAGATGAAGAAAAAGAAATTATAGCTTCTAATTTTAATAATAATAAATGTGATTTATATGTTCTCAATAAAAACTTAAATCTACAAGATTCAATGAGTTTTAATCAAAGATATTACGTAAATGCGATAACAGACCTTGATGGCGATAGTAATATAGAAATAATAACATCTTCCAAAAATAAAATCATTGTCTATGATGCTCAGTTAAATGAGAAATTTACATGGGAATCAACAAATAATGAGGAAATTCAAATAAGTAGTGTTATTGTTTCGGATACAGATAATAATGGTTTAATTGAAATAGGGGGGCTTACTGACAAAAGAATATTTGTGTTAGAAGGTAATATTAATCCTCCAACCGCCGACTTCACAGCCGACACCACAACCATCCAGGTTGGCGACACGGTAAACTTCACCGACCTGTCCGCCGGCAACCCCACAAGCTGGAGCTGGGACTTCGGCGAAGGCAATACCAGCAACATGCAGCATCCTTCGCACGCCTACGATTCGGCAGGAACCTACACCGTGGAACTGATAGTTTCTAACAGTAATGGTTCGGATACGGCAACAAAAACAGATTACATTACTGTCAATTCAATGGATACTTCCAACATAACTCCCTGCGACTGGAACAATGACACCTTGTTCACAGACTCCAGGGATGGACAAAACTACAAACAAACGCAAATAGGCGACCAGTGCTGGATGGCGGAAAATCTGAATTATGACCAAAGTTCTTATGGCAATGACTATTGCTATGATAACAACTCATCCAACTGCGATACGTACGGGCGCCTATACGATTGGGCTGCCGTTATGCAAGGAGAAAGCAGCAGCAATAGCAACCCTAGTGATGTGCAGGGCGTGTGCCCTGATGGATTTCATGTGCCAAGTGATGAGGAGTGGAAAAAACTGGAAATGCAATTAGGTATGAGCCAATCAGAAGCAGATTATGCTGGCTGGAGAGGAACGAATGAAGGAAGTAAACTGGCCGGAAATGCTTCTCTCTGGGCTGATGGAGATTTGGAAAATAATTCAGAATTTGGCAATTCAGGCTTCACAGCTCTTCCGGGTGGCTACCTTTACCACAATGGAGGTTTCGGCTACATTGGTTACGACGGATTCTGGTGGTCTTCTACGGAGGGCTCGTCGACGGGTGCTTGGACCCGGTACCTGAGCTACGACCTCAGCAGTGTACGCCGATTCAACGACGATAAGGAGTCTGGTTTTTCGGTTCGTTGCGTCAGGGACACTTTAACAACTTCTTTACCAATCGCCGACTTCACAGCCGACACCACAACCATCCAGGTTGGCGACACGGTAAACTTCACCGACCTGTCCGCCGGCAACCCCACAAGCTGGAGCTGGGACTTCGGCGAAGGCAATACCAGCAACATGCAGCATCCTTCGCACGCCTACGATTCGGCAGGAACCTACACCGTGGAACTGATAGTTTCTAACAGTAATGGTTCGGATACGGCAACAAAAACGAATTATATTACGGTCGACTCTTGCGGGGCCTGTGATATAGAAATGGTTACTGTCTCCGGCGGCACCTTCGAAATGGGCTGCACCAGTGAGCAAAACAATTGCCACAGTGATGAAACACCGGTACATACGGTAACTGTAGACGATTTCCAGATTAGCAAATACGAAATTACCAACCAGCAGTATGCCGATTTCATGAACGAGATTGGAGCCGGCAGCGATGGCAGTTATAATGGTACAGAATACCTTGACATGGACGACAGCGATTGCGAGATTGATTATTCCGGCGGGCAATTTGTGCCTGAAAGTGGTCAGGAAAACCATCCGGTAATAGAGGTAACCTGGTATGGTGCCAAAGCCTTTTGTGAGCATTGTGGCGGCCGCCTGCCCACGGAAGCTGAGTGGGAGTTTGCTGCCCGTGGTGGCAACAGTGCCACAGCCACCCTTTATGCAGGCAGCGACAATATAGACGATGTAGCCTGGTACTCTGGCAACTCAGGAGGGCATACGCACGAGGTTGGCACCAAATCGCCCAACGAGCTGGGGATATATGACATGAGCGGAAATGCATATGAATGGTGTAACGATTGGTACAGCAGCGATTATTACAGCAACAGTCCCCAGGATAACCCACAGGGTCCTTCTTCAGGCTCCGACTGCGTTTTACGCGGCGGCAGTTGGTTCTACAGCGCTGAGGCCTGCCGGGTTGCCTATAGGTTCAACGGCTCCCCGGGCATCAGCCACGACGACTTCGGTTTCCGCATCGTGGTTGTCCCATAGTTCAACCTGAGCTCAATGAGCTTTAGGCATTGCAGCCTGTGTAGCGGAATACCCCTGTGGAATAAGGCGGAGCCAATTCCACAGGGTATGAAGCGAAACCGGCTGCAAGCCAATAAAGCGAATTA
>CAYWSJ010000042.1:0-25437 GCA_964461045.1 uncultured Bacteroidales bacterium
CAATAAAACCAAAAGAAAGATAATAAATGTAAAATTTCTTATTCGTTTCATATATTCAAATTTTTAATTCTACATAAATTTTTCCCTGAATTTCAGGCAACAAATAGAAGCTGAATTAGCCACTCAGAAAACTAAAGGATAAAAAAAACTCCCGGAACGAGGTATTTACTCAAATTTATATATTTTCTGATGATCTCTGATGATCATAAAAAAATTAAATCAGTAAAATCAGGATTTTGTTTTGAATTAAAAAAGGAAGAGATAAATAATTGAATATCTCTTCCTTGTTATTGGCAATTTATTTAAGCTTTCCTCAGAGCTGTATAATTAATTGGGCTTATACTTAATTTTTTCCATTTCATTAAAATACTTTTTAGTCTCCTTAACGACGACAGGACCAAGCAGTAGCAATGCAATCAAATTAGGTATGGTCATAAATGTAATTACCATATCAACAAAATGCCATACTAAATCTATACCCCAAATAGAGCCTAAGAACACGAAAAGTCCAAAAAGATATAAATAAGGTTTGATGTACTTTTCACCTAATAGATAAATGGCAGCTCTTGAGCCATAATATGACCAGCTAATCATGGTTGAAAAAGCAAATAGCAACAGTCCAATAATAACGATATGACGGCCTGTATGCGCAATACCAAGCTTGGTAAGACCTTTTGATAAACCAATTATAGTCATATCAACACCCTTAGCTCCTGACTCCCAGGCACCTGTAACAATAATAAGAAGTGCTGTAAGTGTACAAATTATGAGTGTGTCAACAAATGGACCTACAGAAGCAACCAATCCTTCGCGTGCGGGGTATTTTGTCTTGGCAGCCGCATGTGCAATAGCAGCTGAACCCTGTCCGGCTTCATTTGAAAACAGACCTCTTCTAACCCCCCAAATCAATGTCATAATAAAAACAGAACCTGCAAAGCCTCCTGTTGCTGCAGTTCCTGTAAAGGCATCATGAAAGATAAGTGAAAAAGCATGAGGTACATCCTCATAGTTAAAAATAATAACAGCAAGAGAACTAATAAAATATAATACAGCCATGACAGGCACCAGCCTGGAGGTAACATTTGCAATTCTCTTAATACCTCCTACAGTAACAAGAAGAACCAGTGTAGTTAACACAGCACCCGTTACCCAATCAGGAATGCTATAATTTCCAAGAGCATCAGAAATTGAATTTGACTGTGCCATATTGCCAGTTCCCAGAGAACAGATAACTGTTGCTGCTGCAAAAATTACGGCGAGTATTTTGGCAAATTTTCCCAATTTATCTTTCAATCCATATTCCATATAATACATTGGCCCACCAGATACTGTACCATCAGAATTGAATTTTCTGTATTTATTTGACAGGGTACATTCAACATATTTAAGAATCATACCAAGAAAACCTGTGATCCACATCCAGAAAATAGCTCCCGGGCCACCCCAGTAAATGGCCAAAGCTACACCAACTATATTTCCTGTTCCAACTGTAGCAGAAAGTGCAGTTGTCAGGGCACGAAAATGATTAATATCTCCCTTATCCTCTGGCTTGTCATATTTCCCGGCAATAACCTTTAATGAATGACCAAGCTTGGTAATATTTAGAAATTTAAGCTTGAATATAAAATAAAGGCCGACTGGAATTAATAAAATTAATAGGGCATAGCCCCCTACATAATCATTATAAGTTACAATTGCATTGTCAATAGTTTGTAGAATGTTACTCATAAAAACGTTTTTTAAATTACTATCTAAAAAAGGGTTGTTAAGATAGTATTTTTTTTCGGAAATAAAATCAAAATTGAGAATTCAGAAAAAGACTAAATTTCAATACCAATCACTAAAACATCATCAATTTGCTCATAATCACCCTTCCATTCATTGAATATACGCAGCAAAGAATCTTTTTGTCTTGAAATGGGCAAGTCAGACAAGTTGCTTAGCGTTTCTTTAAATCGTGTCCGGAGAAATTTTTTCCTTGTTTCATTATTCATCTGGTCTATAAATCCATCGGTAAGAAGATATAGCTTATCACCCTTGTAAAGATGTATTTCCTTATTAGAAAAAGACTGATCTGTTTTATGGTATATTCCAATAGGCATTCTGTCGGGTTTCACAACCTGTACTTTATTATCTCTTACAATAAAAAGAGGGCAGAATGCCCCTGCATAATCCAGCTTTGTAAAATTGTTGTCAAAAATTATTAATCCTAAATCCATTCCATCTCTTGATTTTTTCAATTCCCCTCTTTGGTGAAGGGCTGTTATCACTTTAGCTCTTAGGAGGTTTAACACATCTCCTGCATTAAATTCATCAAGTTCGCGAACACATTCGTTCAACAAGGTTATTCCCAATAAACTCATGAAAGCACCCGGAATTCCGTGACCTGTGCAATCAACTGCTGCCACAAGAGTTTTATCTCCCTTTTTCAGCATCCAGTAAAAATCACCACTTACAATTTCTTTAGGTTTGAAAAGAATAAAATAATTTTTAAGAATGCTTTCAATGTATTTATCAGGAGGCAATACTGCAGCCTGAATATTTTTGGCATACTGTATGCTTGAGGTCATTTCAAGATTTTTTCTGACAATCTCATCCCGTTGTTGGCGGGCATAATTTCTCTGGGCTTCTATTTCATCTCTTTGAGCTGTTATTTCTTCCTTTTGCTGTACTATTTCTGAAGTTCTTTCTTTTACTTTTCCTTCAAGGATTTTTTTATCATGCTTAATTTTCCAGGTTCTCAGATAGTGACCAAGATATAAAATACCCAGGGCAAGAATAAAAGCTATAATGATAAACCAGGTTTCTTGCCAGAAGGGTTTTCCAATGGTAAATGAAAAAATAACCGGGCTATCATTCCAGTTCCCTGTATAATTCGCTGCTTTCAATTTAAAGGTGTAGTTTCCAGGAGGTAAATTGGTGTAGGTTGCTTTTTGTGCTTTTGTCAAAGGCATCCAATCTTCATCAAAAGGCTGAAGTTGATATTTATACCGTATTTTTTCAGGTGAAAGGAAGCTTATCCCCACAAAATGAAATGACAAATGATTCTTGTTATAAGGAAGCGTCATTTCAATGGGCAATTGTGTGTACTGGTCCAAACTATCAGCATATTCCAAATAATTAAAATCTTCATGAAAAAGCTGCACATTCTGAATCATTGCCCTGGGAGGAATATTCTTGTGTTGTATTTTTTCAGGAGCTAGTTTTATTGCTCCTTTTATGGTTCCAAACCATATATGTCCGTTTTGATCTTTCAGTACAGCATTTTGGTTTGATTCTATTCCGATAAACCCTTCAGAACTCCCATAATGTCTAACCTCATTGGTATTTGGATTTAATCTATCAATGCCTGTATTGGTTCCAATCCAGACATCTCCTGATTCATCTGTTTCAATAATAAAAGGATTATCGGCACTTAAACCATCATTAACACTATAATTTCTGAAGTTTTGCCTGTTAAAATAAAAAACTCCGTCTCCATTGGTTGCTATCCACAAATTATTATTCTTGTCGTGTGTTATGGCTCCTATTCTATTGCTTGTTAACCCTTCATCTTTACCAAAGGCTTTTAAATTTTTACCGTCATAAAAAATTAATCCTGCTTCATCACATCCAAACCAAAGGTTCTCATTTCTATCTTTATGGATTGTCCAGATTGTCTTTGTTCCAAACACCTCATTATCGACATTTGAAAAATATCCGCTGCTCTGCGAAGTATAAGTGTATTTATACAGATCTCCCCAGACACTTCCAAACCAGATGTTTCCCTCTTTGTCTTCATTAATTGTCAATGCTCTAAGGGGAAAATTTCCCATAGAGTGAAAAACATCTTTTTGGCCTGTTTCTGGATGATATCGCAAAAGTCCTTTATTATTCATTGTGCCAAACCAAATAAAACCTTTACTATCCTGAAAAAGCACACTAATATCGTTGGTATGTAAAAAATTGTCAGCGGTAAAATGTTTATACTCTTTCCCATCCCATTTTGATACCCCCTTTGCAGTTGCAATCCAGATATTCTCTTCTGAATCTTCCATAATTGAAGAGACCATATTGTCAACCAATCCACTAGATTTATTATATACTTTAAATTGTGGTGCTATATGCTGAGAAACACCATGACCCTCGGTGGCAAACCATATAGAACCTTCATGATCTTTTAATATTGCACTTACATTATGGTCAGGTAATCCATTATAGTCACTAAAATATTTAAATTCGTCATCTTTAAACTGAAAAGCTCCTGACTCAGAGAGACCCCATATAGATGAGTCATCAAATGACAAAATTTTATTAATATAATTATCTCCAATAAACGATTTTCTGGGATAATATCTCAATATCTCTTCTTCACCTGGTAAAATTTTCAACAATTGATTAGGTGTAGAAGCCCATAACTCCTTATTACCTGTTGTTTCAAGGTTCGTAACCCTTTCGTTACCAAGTCCTAAAACAATATTCTTTTGCACTTTAAATTTTTCTCCCTTAATCTTCAGAATATTAATTCCCTTATCTGTAAGAACATAGATTTCGTTTCTATCCTTAATTTCCAGGTCCCATATTGCATTAGAGGAGAGGCTATCCTCTTCAGTGATATTTATAAAGTGTAGAGAATCAGGATAGCTTTCTTTATTGGTTATAAAAACACCATTGTTAAACGTAGATATTAAGATATTGCCCAGTGAATCCTGAATAATATTTTCAACTGTTGAACAGATTTTATATGGAGTAAAGGCCTTACCATCAAAGAAGGTAATCCCTTCGTATCTGTGACCGAACCAATAATGGTTGTCATTATCCTGAAAAATTACTCTGATATGATCTCCACCAAGCCCGGATTTTGTATCATAGGTAACGAAATCATGGCCATCAAACCTGGAGACTCCGCTTTGAGTTCCAAACCAAAGATAACCATAAGAATCCTGAAAAATATCAAGCGTATAAGCTTGTATCAACCCCTCTTCCAGTGAATAATTTTTAAATACATAATCCTGAGAACAGGCTAATTTGAAAAGCAACAGTAGCAAAGACAGGAACAATACTCTCATTAAGATATTTTTTATTGCTAAATATAAAAAAATTATGGACTATTTCACAACTCAAAGATTTTCAGAAAGAAAAATAAATTCCTTTCTTTTCATTCGTATAAAAATTATTTCTTTGTATTTGTCTTACATTCTATTAATCACTTCTTCCGAAGTCTTTATTATTTTATTACTGCTGCTAATTAATGCGACTGTTTTTTCATTATCGATTATCTTTATAAAGGTTTCATAATGAACAAATCAGAATTTTATACCCATTACAAGAACATCATCGATCTGTTCATAATCGCCTTTCCAGTTTAAAAATTCATTTTCAATTCTTCTTTTCTGTTCATCTAAAGCAAGATTAGAAATTTTCTTAAGCAACTCTTTAAAACGGTCTTTCTGAAATTTTTTATGTCTTATTTCATCTAACTGATCTGTAAAACCATCAGTAAACAAATATAACACATCATCTTTCTGAATATTAACAGTATGTTTCTGGAAAGTTTTATCATTTTTCGAATCAATACCAATCGTCATCCTGTCTGCTTTATATTCATACAAAGTTCCTTCTCTTAATAAATAAACCGGATTATAAGCACCTGCAAATTGTAAATTCATTTTTTCCCTGTCAATAATACAAAAAGAGAGATCCATTCCATCCCGGTTATGACAATATGTATTTTTCTGATGTAATGATTTTATAACCTTTTCTCTCAGAAGATTTAAAAAATGAGCAGCATCATATTTTTCAACCGAATTTATTATATCATTAATCAGGGTAATGCTCAGCAAGCTCATAAAAGCACCAGGCACCCCGTGACCCGTGCAATCTCCAACAGCGATGAATAATTTCTCTCCCTTTTGATGAACCCAATAAAAATCACCGCTAACGATGGCTTTAGGTTTAAAGAAAATAAAATAATCAGGTAATATTTTATTCATATAGTCTTGCTGAGGCAGCAAAGCCGACTGTATGCTTTTAGCATATTGGATACTAGCTGTAATTTCCGTATTTTTCCTGACTATTTCATCCCTTTGTTCTGTAGCAATTTCTTTTTGCTGGTCAAGCTCATCTCTTTGGGCAAGAATTTCTTCCTGTTGCTGGCTTAATGATGCATTTTTTTCCAATATTTCAGCTTTCTGTTTTGCCAGTTGTTTGTTTACATATTGCTTACTTCTCAGAGCTCTGTGAATTATATAAACAAGAACAAAAGCAACCAATGCAAAACTAAAACCCAGGTATGTAAATATTCTTTGTCTCTTTATCTGGACTTCTCGTAATTTTTCCTTTCTCCTGTTTTCCAATTCTCGAACTTTCAACTTCTTATCAAACCTGTATTTCATTTCCATTTCCAGAATTCTGTCTCGTTGTTTTTGGTCAAGTAATGAATCGCTATATTTTTTAAACCGTTTATGCGCTCCAAATGCTTTTTCATAGTTACTTGTTTTGCCATATGCTTTACTCAACATTTTATAAGCCCCTTTTTTTATATCATAAGATTCTATCTCTTTACCTACATTTAACCCGTCATTCAAATATTTAAGCGCTTTTTCATATTTCCCGGATTTTAAATAAGCTTCGCCAAGCGTTACATAATCTAAACCTAAAATCAGATAATCACCTGATTCACGTGAAATTTCAATACTTTTCGTGCAATAAGTAATTGCTTTATCATAATTTTCAGTTTCTATGTAAGTTCCTGCGATATTTAAATATATATCAGAAAATCCTTCTAAATAGCCAATATCTTTATACCTGGACACAGCTTTGAAATAATAATCGATTGCTTTTTTGTATTGTTTCTTCTCTGAATAAATATTTCCCAGGTTGCTTAGAGTAGAAGCAATTTTAAATGTGTCTCTGACCTGCTTATACTTCTCTAATGCATTTTGAAGATATTCCTGGGCTTTACTATAATTCTTCTGTGTAAGTAATATAGCTCCAATATTATTTTCTACTGATGCCACATGGGCTAAATCAGCATCCAGCTCATTAAGAATTTTAAGGCTCTCCAGGTATACCTCAAGGGCTTTCTTATAAAGTCCCCTGTAATTATAAATGGCTCCCAGATTATTGAGGCTTGAAGCAAGGTCATTTTTATAATCATATTTTTTATTTATTTCATAACTTTTATGTATATAGAAAAAAGCAGAATCATAAATATTCCTCCTCAGGTATATCAACCCAATATTATTCAGGTGATTGGCTTCTCCTTTTTTATATTTTATTTTCCGGCTGATTTTTAATCCTTCTCTGGCATACAAATGTGCTTCCTTGTAATTGTTATAATACTGTTCCCAAAACAGGCTATCAAGCTCATTTGCATGGGATTTGTTAAAAGAATGCTCATCATTATCATTCAAAAAATAAGCAGATACGGTATTAGTATATAAAAAAAACATTACTAATACTGGCCAAAAATTAGCAAGCAGTTTTTTCATAAATCATTAATCATTAATTAAGAATAGGTCCTCTAAAAATATCTTCTATATTATTATCTTTCTTTAACTCTTTAAATTCAAAATACAACTTCTTCAGCCTGTTTCTTGTCCAGTATCCCATGGCATATTGTGTATGAACTACTGAATCTTTTCGTATTAGTTGCAAACGGGAATTATTTTGAGATTCAATCCACTCCATGTCAATGTTTGTAATATGCTCTTTATCCTCAATATAAACCATACTGTATCTTAAAATAGAGTAATGAACCAAACCATTTTGAATTTCAAAAAAATTAAGATATTTAATATTACGTTTTATAATAATAATGTCTCTTATTCCCAATATCAATAACCCTCCAATAATGCTTAGTGTCTCTTCTAAAGCATAGGGAGGCACAATAAGCAAAATAATCAAAACAGTATCAGGCAGATAAAGCCAGAGATTTTGTCTGACTACCCGTAAAATCCGGACAGAAAAATCCTGATAAGCTGTGTCTATTTTATATACAACATTTAAGCTCATAGAAAAGATAGCTTAATATAGTAATTATTGCATTTTATTCAAAATATCGTTTCTTGTTAATTGACCAAGAACCTCGTAATTATCCTTAGACTCAACAACAGGCAGCGTATCTACATTATGTTTTGTCATCTTAAAAAGGGCTTCACTTAATGTTTCATTTGGATATAATACATCAAAAGGCTCTTTTAAGTAATTCCTGATAGACTTATTTCTCTCTTCAGGTGAAATTTTATCAAGTTCTTTCAAAGTAATAATGCCCTGAAGCATATGATTGTCATCAATAGCGCATGTAGTGTTATAGTTTCCTTCAATAAACCTTGTTCTTATATCTTTAATTTTTTCATCCAGAGAGATTCCGTATGTTAAAGCCATTATCTCCCCAACCTTATTTGTATCCAGCATATTCGCTTCCATGTCGTGAGTCACCTTTATCCCCCTAAGAGATAACTTTTTAGTATAAATCGTATCCTTAGAAAAACTCCAGGAAACAAGATCTGCTATCACGCAACTAAACATTAGTGGTAATATTATATTGTAATCAAGAGTTAGCTCAAAAATTATTATAATTGCAGTAAACGTCGCCCTTGATACAGCAGCAAAAACAGCAGCCATTCCAACGAGCGCGTATGCCCCTATTGGTGCTGTTATATGCGGAAAAGGCGTATTCAATATCCATCCGTAGGCTGCGCCAAGGGCTGCTCCAATGAAAAGAGAAGGTGAAAAAATACCTCCTGAGGCACCTGAGCCTATAGTTACTACAAAAGCAATAATTTTAAACACAAGCAGGAGTACAATAACCACAAGAATAATTTCCTGATTCAATAATTTAGCGATTGTATCATATCCATAACCAAACACCTGTGGTAAAAAGAATCCTATACATCCAACGATAAGTCCTCCCAGGGCTGGCTTTGTAATATGTGGTATACGTATCTGACTGAAAAGATGTTCGGTATAATAAACAAGTTTAATTAGAAGAATTGAAACTAAACCAGCAATAATTCCCAATCCAAGGTAAAATATAATTTCATATAAACTTTCAAATGAATAAGCAGGTATCTCAAAAGCTGGCGTTGACCCAAGAAAAATTCTTGAAACAGTAGTTGCAAAAAAAGCAGCAATCACCAACGATATAAAAGATCTGGATTTCAATTCCACCAAAATAATTTCCAGTGCAAAAATAATTCCTGCCACCGGTGTATTAAATGTGGCAGCAATGCCTCCGGCAGCTCCACAGCCAACCAATATTCTTACCTGATCTCTGTCAAGATTAAGAATTTGTCCTATTGTTGAACCTGCACCTGCTCCTACTTGAATAATCGGGCCTTCTCTACCCACAGACCCTCCTGAGCCTATAGAAAGTGCAGAAGCCAGTGCTTTAAACAATACAATCCTGGGGCGCATCTTACCACCATGCAGTGTCATGGCTTCCATTACTTCGGGTACTCCATGGCCTTTTGCCTCACTGGCTGCATATTTTGTAATTAGCCCAACCAACAGGCCACCTATAATTGGCACTATAATTACCCATAACCCTAATGTATTATCAACGGGAGATACTTCTTCACCGGAGATTTCCTGGTAAAAAAACATGTTCTGAAAAAAGAACAGCAAATAACGAAAACCAATAGCAATGAAAGAAGAAATGATACCAACTACTGCGGCGAGAAAAACAAGTTGTAGAGTATTTTTAGATATGACGGAGTCTCTAATCCCTTTCAACATGAAATTTATTCATTTAACCAATTAAAGATAAAAATAAAAGGTTTGTCTGATAATTCCAAGTATAAAAGTTCGGTTATTTGAAGAATATTCAAAAAAAAGCAAGCACTATTCAACATGAATCTATTAGTCAGACCAATACATTTTATTTTAAAGATTGTTTGTATAAAATTTTATTGAACACTAGCCGGTTTTTGTTGTTTAACAGACAAAAAGAAAAAACAATTATGGCTATTGAAATATTATTATTAACAACGATATTAATTATACTTGCCGTGCTGGCTTTATCAATTCGTTTGCTGGTATCAAAAAAGGCAGAATTCAGGGGAGGCTCTTGTGCCAATATCACTCCGGAGCTCAGAGAACAGGGAATAACCTGTGCCTGCGATGGTGATGATAATTGTGCTTACGAAAAAGAGAAAGTTCAATAAAACTGTTTTGTTAAAGCAAGACAAAATCAAAACAGTTTCTAATATTCTCTCAAAATATATTTTTCTAAATCATCAGAATAATCAACCTGGAAATCTCCTTCTTCATCTGAATATATAAAAAGGGCACTGATATTCTTGTGATTTGAAACATATTCGCGGGTTTTATTCAAGCCCATTACCATAAAAGCAGTTGCCAACGCATCTGCTTTTGCGCAATCATCAGCAAAAACAGTTACACTTAATAAACTCGATTCCACTGGATGACCTGTGCTGGGATGAATGGTATGCGAATACTTGACTCCATCTTTAATGTAAAATTTCCGATAATTTCCCGAAGTCGCTAAAGAACGATCTTGTAATTGTACAATAGCTTTAAGATTCTCACCGGGTGTGTTGTTTCCCTCTACCGGTTTGTCTATACCTATTCTCCATATCTCATCTTCCCTGTTTTTACCAAGTGTTTTTACTTCTCCTCCTACTTCCACCAGGTAATTTCTGATTCCCTTATTTTCAAGAAATTCAGACAAAACTTCAACAGTATATCCCTGGGCAACAGCGTTCATATCTACCTTTGTACGGAAATCTTTTTTATATATCCGGTTATTCTTCAGCGATATCTTTTGATAACCAACAAATTGTAACAAACTGTCTATTGTTTTCTCATTTACTTTTATCCTATCTGATTTCCCAAATCCATAAGCATCTACCAGGGGACCTACTGTAATATCAAATGCTCCGTTGGTTGCTTCGGAAACCTGGTGAGCCGTTTTATAAACCTTTATAAAATGAGTGTCTGCTTTCGAAGAGAGATTGGTGTTTATCTTTGAAATAACAGAAGAATCGTTATAAGTTGATAATGATGAATCAATTTCAGCAAGAATCTGCTCAATTTCATTTTTATAATTAACAGTATCAGCAGACCTGTAAATTACAGAAAAAGTAGTCCCCTGTGTAAAACCTTCTACTGATACATAGGTATAATGTAGGGTATTGCTTTTACATCCCCACATAATTACCATCAGAACAAACATCACAAAAAAATATCGAAAGAACTTAGTTAATAGCATAATAACAAGAACAGATAAAAAATATTTTTTTAATATATGGCATTTCTATCCTCCGAAATCATCAAGATCAACCATTTCATCGGGTACACCTAAATTGTATAACATATTGAGCACGGCATCATTCATTACAGGGGGCCCACAAAGATAGTATTCAATTTCTTCAGGCTCTTCCAGTTTGCTTAAATACTCATCATAAGCAACCTGGTGAATAAAACCAACCGGTCCGTCCCATTTATCTTCTTCTTTAGGTTCAGAAAGCGCTATATGAAATGAAAAGTTTGGAAATTTCTTTTCAAGTTCTCTGAAATCTTCTTCGTAAAAAATTTCTCTTTTTGATCGAGCACCGTACCAGTAAGATACTTTTCTATTGGTTTGCAATGTTTTGAATAAATGAAAAATATGCGCTCTCAAAGGTGCCATTCCGGCTCCACCTCCAATATATACCATCTCTTTCTCAGTATCTTTAATAAAAAAGTCGCCGTAAGGACCACTTATGGTAACTTTATCACCAGGTTTTCTTGAGAAAATATAAGAAGAACAGATTCCCGGATTTACATTTTTAAATCTTCCTTTGGACCGATCCCAGGGAGGAGTAGCAATCCTGACATTCAGCTTGATAATATTCCCTTCTGCGGGATGGTTTGCCATGGAATACGCTCTGAATATTTCCTCACTATTTTTCATAGTGAGATTCCATAAACCAAAACGATCCCATTCCTCTTTAAATTCATCTTCCACTTCAATGTCTTTGGAAAAATCTACTTCTATTTTAGGCACGTCAATTTGTATGTATCCACCCGGTTTAAAATCGAGCGTTTCTCCTTCCGGAAGTTTCACAACAAATTCCTTTATAAAAGTAGCTACATTTTTATTTGATAAAACTTCACATTCCCATTTCTGAATATCCATAACTTCCGGTGGAACCTTAATAACCATATCGTTTTTTATCTTCACCTGGCATCCGAGCCTCCAGTTTTCCTGTTCTTCCTTTCTTGAGAAAAATCCTTTCTCAGTAGGAAGAATAGATCCACCTCCCTCTTCGATTTGACATACACAAGTTCCACACGTACCTTGCCCGCCACAGGCTGAAGGTAAATATATTTCATGATTTGCCAGGGTGGAAAGTATGGTCCCTCCTGGTTCCACTTTTAACTCTTTATCGTTGACCTTTAAATTTACTTCTCCCTGTGGAGTCAATTTTTTTCTTGCATAAAGCAAAATCATCACCAATGCAAGGATAATAACCAAAAATACGGCTATACTTAATAAAATTATTGTTGTGTTTGTTGACAGCACTATCATTTTTCTCAGAATTTACATGATTAAAATTCAATTCCCATAAAACCCATAAAGGCTATTCCCATTAAGCCAGTTATAATGAAGGTTATACCGAGTCCTCTCAATGGAGCGGGTACATTTGAATATCTGATCTTTTCCCTGATTGCAGCTATTCCTACAATTGCAAGAAACCAGCCTACTCCGGAGCCAAGTCCAAAAACGGTAGCCTCACCTAAACTTCCATATTCACGCTCTTGCATAAAAAGTGAGCCCCCCAGAATAGAACAGTTCACAGCAATAAGAGGTAAAAATATACCCAAATTATTATATAGGGTAGGTGAAAATTTCTCAATAATCATTTCAACCAGTTGAACCATAGAAGCTATCACTGCAATAAATAGAATAAATGTAAGAAAGCTAAGATCTACATCTGCAAATTCCGGGCTAATCCAGGTTAATGCTCCTTCGCTTAACACATAATTTTCTAACAGATAGTTAATCGGAACAGTTATACCCAGGACAAAAACTACTGCTAAACCAAGTCCGGTTGATGTCTTAACTGTTTTTGAAACAGCAAGATATGAACACATGCCTAAGAAATAGGCAAAAATCATATTATCTACAAAAATGGACTTAACAAATATGTCTAAAAGATTCAATTCTTCCATAATTCACTGTTTTAGGCTTTATTTTCTTCAATTAGTTTTCGGTTCCGGTAACGCTGTACCCAGATAATAATTCCAACGGTTATCAATGCCATTGGTGGCAGAATAAAAAGTCCGTTGTTTTCATATCCGAATTGGTAAAAACTTTCCGGAATAACCTGGTATCCATAAAGGGTACCCGATCCAAATAGTTCTCTTACGAAACCAACAATAACGAGAATCAGTCCATAACCCGCTGCATTACCTATTCCATCGAGGAAAGAAGGCCAGGGTTTATTACCAAGAGCAAAAGCTTCTAACCGTCCCATAATAATACAGTTCGTTATTATAAGTCCCACAAAAACCGAGAGTTGCTTACTCACCTCAAAGGCAAAAGCCTTCAGAAACTGATCAACCAGAATCACCAAAAAAGCAATTACCGTTAGTTGAACAATAATTCTGATCCTTGGTGGAACCATATTTCTTAAGAGAGAAATGGTAACATTAGAAACCCCCATCACAAAAACAACTGAAAGGGCCATTACTACTGAAGGTTCCAGTTTAACTGTTATTGCAAGTGCCGAGCAAATTCCTAAAACCTGCACGGTTATCGGGTTCGAATCATCCAAAGGTTCTCTGAGTAATTTCAGATTCTTTGAAGAGAATAATGGTTCTTTATCTGTACTCATAGATTAACTTTTTTTCTGTTTCTCAAAATAGTTTAAATAGCTCTCCAGAATACTTTCCAGCATCTGGTCCACACCTTTACTGGTAATGGTTCCTCCTGAAATACCATCTACTTCATGTGGCCCACCTTTTGTTTTTCCCGGTTTTTTAACCTTTACAGAAACAAACTCACCGGATTCATCAAATATTTTTTTTCCTATGAACTGTTTCTGAAATTCCCGTGTTGCAATCTCTGCTCCTAAACCCGGAGTTTCAGATTGATGACTAAAATTTGTTCCGTATATTGTATTGAAATCATCTTTCAGTGCAACATAGCCCCAGATAGGCCCCCAAAGCCCCTTTCCACGTACAGGAACCACATAAACTTTTTCGTTTTTTAAGGAAGCTACAAAAACAGGTAAATTCCTTTTCTTTAGAGGTTTGTCCAACTCTTTTTTCAGATCAATGGAAAATGCATCCTCTCCTTGCTGTCTTTCTCCATTATGATTAACCACATAAGTTTTTGTTATATATTGATCATATTTTTCAAGCGCCTGGTCTTTTTCAACTTTCATGTTAAGCGACAGAAGAATATTCTGTTTTTTATTAATCTCAATATTTTTCTTTTGTAATGGTTGTAATACCATTGCAACCACAGACAAAATAGTTGCAACAATAATCACCATAACTGAAGCAAAAATAAAAATGTCTTTGTTTGTATATCTTTTCATATCTCAACTATTTTTTAGGCAGCTTTAACTTTGGCTCTCTTCAGACGTTTCTTAATATTCCCTTCAACGACATAATGATCAATTAAAGGAGCAAACACATTCATTAGCAGAATGGCAAGCATAACACCTTCCGGGTATGCCGGGTTTACGACTCTAATAAGAATCGCCAGTATTCCTATTAAAAACCCATAGATATATTTTCCTTTGTTTGTTTGTGCTGCAGTTACGGGGTCAGTAGCCATATAAACAGCGCCAAATGCGAAACCTCCAAGGAAAAGATGTTCCCAGGCAGGAATGCTCATAAATTCATTAACCGCAAACGCATTAAAAATCAATCCCATAATGAGTCCACCGGCAAATGTGGAAAACATGATCCGCCAGCTACCAACTCCTGTATACAGAAGAATCGCAGCACCAATTAACACGGCCAGGGTGGAGGTTTCTCCAATAGATCCGGGAATCATACCAAAAAACATATCCTGAACCGGGGGCATAGCTTCAACATTCCCTTCAGCAGCTTGCGCCAGTGGTGTTGCCCCGGAAAATCCATCTACTATATTTTCACCCTTCATAAGTCCATGAATCCAAACATCATTACCTGACATATAAGCGGGATAAGCAAAGAAAAGGAAAGCCCTTGCTGTAAGTGCCGGATTCAAAATATTCATGCCGGTACCGCCAAACACCTCTTTTCCAATAATCACAGCAAATGCAGTAGCAACTGCAACCATCCATAAGGGTACATCAACCGGAACGACAAGCGGGATTAACATACCTGAAACCAGGAATCCTTCATTCACTTCATGGCCTCTAACCTGGGCGAATATAAATTCAATAGCTAGTCCGGTAACATAAGATACAACAATGATAGGAAATACTAATTTAAAACCTTCCCAAAAGGATTGAAGAATTGTTATTGTAACTTCAGGATTTGTAGCCATATGGTGCTGATAACCCACATTCCACATACCAAATAAAATGGCAGGCACCATAGCAATAACCACTATTATCATTGTTCTCTTCATATCCATTGCATCACGAATATGAGTCCCTTGTGTTGTTACTTTATTAGGTACAAACAATAGTGTTTCAAAAGCTTCAAATGTAGATTGTAATTTTTCGTATTTCCCCCCTTTTTCAAAATGGGGTTTTATCTTATTAATATATTTCCTTAATGCGTTCATTCTGCAATATATTTTTTCAAGTCGTTATTAGCTCATTTCTTCTCTCATTAAATCAAGTCCTCTTCGGACAATGGACTGAACCGGGGTTTTAGATGTACAAATAAATTCACAAAGCGCAAAATCTTCTTCATCAACTTCATAAATACCCAATTTTTCCATCAGTTCAATATCTTCAATTAATATGGCTTTAATAAGCTGGACGGGATATATATTCATAGGAAAAACTTTCTCGTATTCTCCCGATACAACATAAGCTCTTTCTCCTCCTTTGAGATTGGTGTCAATCCTATATCTTTTGCTGGTTTGAAGCCACGACCAAAAAGAACGTGAAGTGCTGTATTTTTTAAAACCTGGTTTTGCCCAGCCAAGAAATTCATAATATTTTCCTTCAGGAATTACAGTAACCTGATCATCAAAATACCCTAAATATCCCTCGCTATTAATCTTTTTCCCTGTAAGGACATTTCCTGAAATATAACGTAACTCACCTTCCTTAACATTTCCTTCCACAATACTTTTTATGCTGGCTCCTTTCACAAACCTGTAATATAAAGGCTTCTTAACTTCTGATCCTGTTAAGGCTATAACCTTTGACACATCATAAATCCCTTTATCAAACAATCGCCCTATGGCTATTACATCCTGCGGATAGACATACCAAACAACATCTCCCTGGTTAATTGGATCCAGTTTATTTATCTGTACACCAACATTCCCCGAGGGATGTGGTCCAGTAAAATGATTGAGCTGAACACCTTTTGCTTTCGTAAACACCTCAGAAGGAGGATAATCTGCATTCACATTAAGATGAATAGTACCTTCAGTTAGTTTTTTTAACGCATTAATTCCTTTTTGAAAATTTTGGTTTTCACCTTTAACAATCAGGTCATAATCAGGAGCCAAAGGTGCACTGTCAAAGGCAGAAATAAAAATTGATTTGGGTTTATCCTCAGGATTAGCTACTGTTGAATAGGGTCGCTGTCTTATTACAGGCCAAAGTCCGGACTGCAACACTTTTTCTATAATATGTTCCCTCTCCAACTGGGAAGGATCCTGGGCACCAAAGTCTTCATAATTGTATTTCTGATCATTTTCAATTACTACTTCTAATATTGTTCTTCTTTCGCCCCTGTTTACAGAAACTACTTCTCCACTCACCGGAGAAGTAAATTGAACACTAGGCTGCAGCTTGTTATAAAATAAGGGTGTTCCAACTTTTACTTTATCTCCAACTTTCGAAACAAGTTTAGTCCTCATTCCGTGGAAATCAATTGGTTTCACAGCATAATACTGCGAATCCGAAGCTTTTTTTATAACTTTTTCAGCCTTTCCCTTCAGAGGTATATCTAATCCTCGTTTTATCGTAAAAACCTTTGACATATTAAAATTATATTTTAGGAAAAATCAGCATTAATTTTTTCTCTGTTTTTATCAATAAACTAATTTATCATTTTTTGCTGTAAAAGTAAAATATGTATCCTTTTAAAACAAATTGTTTATTCATTATTCATGAATTCTATTACTGGTTCTGTTGTTATCCGAAAAACAAATAAATGACTCCAAATGTTTAGGTTTTCTGGTATTTTTATTAGTATACAAAATTATCTCACTCACTATCATCATTTAAAAAACCGTCTGTACTAATCCTTTTTAATGCTTCTTTGTCTTTTAAAATAATTTTATGTTTATTCTCTTCAATATAACCCTCTTTATTGAATTGCTGAAGGGTTCTTACTACACTCATTGTTGACATACCACCAAATTCAGCTATATCTTTCCTTGAGAGAGGGAGCTCAAACTCAGAATTGCCAAAAACTTCATCTGCCAGATAAAGAACAATATCTGACACCTTACCCGGTAATTGTTTCTGGGTTAGACTAATCATCCTGCTTCTGATATTATACATTTCTTTATTAAGAGATTCCAGCAAACTTACTCCAAAGTTACTGTTGTCTTTAACAATCTGTTGAATTACATTTTTATCAATAGCACAGATATTTGTATCCTTCAGAGCTGAAACTGAATATTGAAATTTATCCGTAAAAAACAAGGAAGAAAGTCCAATTAAAGATCCTTTAGGAAAAATTGAAAAAATTAAATTATTCTTATTTTCAAACTCTTTATATACTTTCACAATTCCCTCTTTCACATAAAGAATATGTGTAACAAAAGAACCCTGCTTTGCTATTGTTTCTCCTTTTTTATAATGAACCTGCACCCTGCTCTCATTTGTTAAAAATAATTCATGTTGATTTAACTGATGAAAACAGTAGGACTTTTCAAAGCAATCTGTGCATGATATTTTTATTTTATTCATTTTTTAGTACATTTATAGAAAGAAACAAGAACAAATATAAATCTATTTTTAAATATATCTATATCTATATTTAAATAAATGTATACATAAAATAAAATAGTTTTGTTTTGTGTTTTTTTATTTTTTAAAAAACTAAGGCTAATAAAGACGATATGGTATTAAATCATATATTTGCAATATCTAAATTTATAAATATATAGAAATATAAATTACTAGAAATGAAAATAAAAAACATCCTTGTATCCTTCGCCATTGCATTTGTTTTCTGGATTCTGTTAAATAATTCTTTCGACCCACTTTTATTGGGAATAGGCGCTGGATTATCTTTAATACTCACTCTTATTTTCTGTTCACGGTGTGATATATTTTCAGAACTGAAATTAACTCCACAAGCTTTTATATTTACTATTATTTACCTGTTTGTGTTTCTTTTTGAACTTATTAAATCGAATCTTGACGTGGCAAGAAGAGTGATCACTCCGTCACTTCCTATTAATCCGGGAATCGTTGAGGTGAAAACAAAGTTAAAATCAAGGATGGGGCGTATGATTTTAGCTAATTCAATAACGCTTACTCCCGGGACACTTACTATCGATATACAGGACGATACTCTTTATATTCACTGGATTGATGTGAAATCAGAAGATATTAATGAAGCCACTGAACAAATTGTAAGGAAATTTGAAAAATATTTAGAAAAGATATATGGTTAATACAATTCTATCCATCGCACTGGGAATAATGCTTTTATCTATTATTCTCTCACTTATCAGGTTTGTAAAAGGACCTTGTTATACAGACCGGGTTATTGCTTTTGATGTAATGACCATTTCTTCACTGGCCATTATTGCAGGAGTAGCGTATCTTACAGGTAGAATAATTTATCTGGATATTGCTATGGTGTACGGGATTTTAAGTTTCATCGGAGTTTTAATTGTCGCACGCTATTTAGAGAAAGGACTATAATATGGAAATATTAGCAATTATAGGGGCATTTATCACACTAATCGGCTCAATCTTTCTTTTGTTAGGGTCAATTGGGCTGCTTCGTATGCCAGACTGTTTTAACAGAATACAAGCCGGTACCAAAGCCTCCACATTAGGAACAATTCTGTCGTTTACAGGTATTTTACTGATTATGCCGGGATGGTGGGGCAAGTTGCTTATTCTTATCATTTCGGTAATTATCACAAATCCTGTATCATCTCATGTACTTGCCAGGGCTTCTCACTATATAAAAGTACCACTGACAAAAGCTACTCTGGTGAATAAATATGAAGAGGATGAAAAATATATACCTGTTGAAGATCAAAAAACTGAAGAAGAATGATAATTAAACTTATAGCAATCATATTAGCATTGGCCATAATTACGATGGCTATTATCGCAGTAACCAATAAAAAACTTGTGGTCTCTATTGTTGCTGCCGGCGTAGTGAGCCTGTTTGCCTCGGTTTTTTATTTACTCCTGGCTGCACCGGATGTTGCCATGACGGAAGCAGCCATAGGCAGTGGACTGACAACCATTATATTTTTCTATGTATTGAATAAAATAAAAAAAGACAGACAAGATAATGTTTAAAAAGATATTCATTTTTATCGTTTTAGCCGGTTTTGCTGCAATTCTCCTGAATTCTTTATCCTTGTTCAATCCGGATCAGCAGTTGAACGAAATTGCCACCCGCTATGCAGATAAAGGACCGGAGGAAGTAGGAGCTGCAAACCTTGTTACAGCCGTAATCGTAACTTACAGGGGACTTGATACCCTTGGAGAAGTAACCATATTATTTCTGGCGGCTTCAATTATTGGCTTCTTTCTTAAACTGAAACTGGAAGATGAAAAAGTCCCCAGAAAGGTGAGAAAAGCCAGTGAAATCCTTGAAACAGCCTCGAAAATTATTACTCCTGTAATTTTCCTTTTTGGAATTTACGTCTTCATCAACGGGCATTTAACACCGGGCGGAGGATTCCAGGGTGGCGCTATTATTGCATCGGGCCTCGTATTGATGCTGCTGGCGAATCCGGTTAAAAAAGTAAATCACAAGATAATTTCGGTGGTAGAATCCATCTCAGGCTTTTCATTCGTGATTTTAGGTATTATCGGAATCTTCCTGGCAGGCGGCTTTCTTGACAACGACTATTTCGGGCTGGGAACTTTCGGAGAGTTACTAAGCGCCGGAGCTATCCCGGTAATCTATATTTTTATCGGACTAAAAGTTGGTTCCGAATTATCAGGTATTGTAAGTAATTTACAGGAAACTCAGAAAGAAGAAATATAATGGAACAAATCAGTTTAGCTCATATCGCCATAGTCACTGGAATTCTCATAATCCTTATCGGTATATGGGGCATCCTGACACAGAAAAATATTATAAAAATCATCATTGGCTTTACCCTGTTTGACACAGGTTCTCATATTGTTATGGTAAGCCTTGGTTACGTAAAAGGCAAAACAGCACCAATTCTTGACAAGGCTGTTGAACTAAAAAATGCAGCAGGTGAAATTGTTGATCCTGTTCCACAAGCTTTGGTATTAACAGCTATTGTAATAGGCCTGGGGATTACGGCCCTGATGCTGGCTTATGCATTACGATTATATCAGAGAAGAAAAACATTAGAAATTAATAAATACAACGATCTAAAATGGTAGACCCAATTTATATTGTCGGATCAGGACTTGGAATAGCTTTTCTGCTTGGCTTATTCAAAAAAGCAGGGAAAAATACTGCAGGTATTATCATGTTGCTGACCCTGGCCTTTATGACTTTTGTTTCTTTACAATGGCTTTGGTCTATACTGTTTGCTGGTAATTCACCGCACTATATCTTTACTGCCGGATTTAAGCCGCCATTCTCCATTAATCTTCTCATGGGGGAAATGGAAACATTTTTCACCACTGCCATTAATATCGCAGGACTGTTGGGAGGATTGTACTTGCTGGATCGTTTGAAAAAACAGGGTGTCAACTCGATGATTGTTTACCTGCTCTTATTTGTTGGATTGAATGTGATCATCATGACCCGTGATATTTTCAATCTTTTTGTATTTCTTGAAGTCTCCAGCGTAGCTATAGTAGGACTGGTAGTGTTGCAAAGAAAAGTAGATTCACTGTCTGCCGGTTTTAAATACCTGGTCGCTACAGCCATTATCTCAGGCATCATGCTCCTGGGTGTTATTTTTATATACCATTTCGCAGGATCATTATACATTGAGGACATCATCAATGCCAACCTTTATGCAGTAAAAGGAGGCGTTGTTGCTATATTTCTTGTCTTAATAGCCATATCACTTGAATTAAAGCCCTTCCCGGCAAACGGATGGGGACTGGATTTATACGAGGGAGCGCATCCCGGATTAGCAGCAATGGTTTCGGCTGCATTTGCCTCTGCTATGTTGTATGTTCTTTACAAGTTGCTGCCCATAGCAGGAACAGAATGGAATCAGGTTGTTGCTGCCATAGGGGCGGTTACTTTCATCGGATCAAATCTGCTGGGAATAAAACAGGGCAAACCCCAAAGACTTCTGGGGTATTCTTCAGTGGGTCAAATTGGCTTGCTGATGATGGTGATTGGGTTATCCTCAATATTGAATGGCAAAATGATAGCTATCGGGCTGGGAATCCTTGTGAGTCACTACCTGGCTAAAGCCGGTCTTTTCTGGTTATCAGGAATTATCCAGCAAGATAATATCAGAAACTGGAGTGTTTTGCGGAAAAAACCTTTCCTGTTGGTTCTGTTTGGAACATTCATTTTTGCGTTAATTGGCTTCCCTCCTTTCCCATCATTTTTCGCCAAATGGGAATTTATTATGCAATTATCAGCCAGCAATGGCTATACATGGGTAGCAATTATTCTTTTGGGCTCTTTCCTGGAAGGAATTTACCTTTTCAGATGGCTGGGCTACAGCATCAAACTAGACCATAATGAACTTCCTTCATTCAATATACCATGGAAAAAGATTCTTCCCGTGGCAATTGCAGGCATTTCTCTCTATATTGCAGGATATTTCTCAAATCCTATTGCAGAAGGATCTGCCAATCTGAACTTTATCCCTCTTGGATTTATTGTATTGATTTACCTGCTGGATTTTATTCCCGCACGGGTCAAAAATGTCCTGGCTATTGCCGCACTGGCTTACTATGGGTACATGATCATGCCGGATTTTTATGAAACGGATGGCCTGCGGTTTATTTTCAGCATTATCTTTATC
This sequence comes from uncultured Bacteroidales bacterium, assembly GCA_964461045.1. Classification (GTDB taxonomy): domain Bacteria; phylum Bacteroidota; class Bacteroidia; order Bacteroidales; family UBA12077; genus JAGXLC01. The sequence goes on from CAYWSJ010000042.1 coordinate 22,244, forward strand.
ATTGGAGGTATCCTGACACTAGTTGCCGGATTTGCATACAAAGGCAAAAGAAAAGGGTTTTACCCTGCTGCACTTTTAATGTATGCAGGACTTGGGCAACTGCTCACAGCAGAAACCATGCTCCAGTTTTTCTTTGCATGGGAGCTGATGACTATTGGTTCCTATATCCTTATCATTCGTGGCAAAAATTCTATTAAACATGGCTACAGTTACATGTTGTTTTCTGTCGGCGGAGCTTACCTCATGCTAGCCGGATTTGGCATTGCTTATGCCAGTAGCGGAATGTTAGGACTGGAAGCATTATCGAACATTACACTGCTTGCAGGATGGGCTACAGCGCTAATTGCAATCGGTTTTATGACCAAAACAGCCACACTGGGTGTTCATATCTGGTTACCGGGAGCGCACGCCGAGGCAGAGTCTGACGTATCACCTATGGTATCAGCCATATTATTGAAAGCAGGTGTTTTCGGCCTGGTGTTGCTTTTCATATCAATGGGAGCAGAAAGTGCCGCTAATCACCCACTCATGTATGTTCTTGGCTGGCTTGGGGCCATTACTGCACTTGTTGGAAACCTAAGCGCTGTATTCCAGGAAGATGCAAAACGTTTGCTTGCTTACTCAAGTATAGGCCAACTGGGATATATCTTATTTGCCTATGCCATAATGACTCACGTGGGTTGGCTGGCAGGACTGACATATACAATCAATCACTTCATGTATAAAGCTATATTGTTCCTTATAATCGGGGGAATTGTATTGCGGCTGAAAACACATAACATGTATGAAATGGGTGGTCTGATCAAACGAATGCCCTACAGTTTTATTGCAGTTCTTGTAGGTATTATTGCCCTGGCGGGAATGCCACCTCTATCCGGATTTGCAGGCAAATGGCTCTTCTATAATGCAGGAATTAACAAAGGCTGGTACTTCCAGGGAGGCATTATATTTTTCTCAGGAATCATTGCGTTCCTGTATCTTTACCGGCTCATACATTCCATTTTCCTAGGACAATTAAAAGACAGGCACCGTACTGTCAAAGAAATATCGCCCTGGTTCCTGGTTCCGGCTTATATACTGATTATGGGTATCATGGTCTTCTCAGCCAAACCAGACCTGATCTTACAGCCTTTTGGCAAAGTAACTGCACAGTATTTTCCGAGCTCTCTCCTGCAATGGAAGGGAGACGGAACAGCCATTGGTCAGCTTGGTTACTGGAACGGTTCACAAATTATGATCATTGTAATGGGATTGTTTGCGCTCATTGTCCTATGGCTGATTATGCTGAACAGAAAAGCACAAAAAGTAAAACAATTCAATATTGTGTATGCGGGTGAGCGACCCGAGCGCCCGGAAACAACCCACATCTCATACAATCTTTATGCAGGCTATAACAAAGCTGTCGGATTTCTTGTCAATCCCTGGATTACCGGACTCTGGAACTGGATATCCGAAGGAGTAAAAGAAATTGCAGACCAGATCCGGCGGATTTATACCGGTAATGGCCAAACTTATATTTTACATGTTATAACTTATATTGTCGTTGTCTATCTGTTAACAATAGGAGGATTCTAATGGATTTACTAACTCGTGTATTATTCACGCTTTTAGGATTATTTATCATACTCAACTGGGGATTATTAATGAATGCCATTATGCGCAAACTAACTGCCAGAGTTGGCAGGCGCGTTGGTATTCGGTGGTATCAGCCATGGCTAAACCTGGTTAAATTATATTCAAACCGAAATTCAATAAGCCATGGTGTTATGTTCCAGTTAGGACCAGTCTTCAGACTGCTGGGAGGTGTCGGGCTGGTCGTATTTATGCCACTGATTTATGGATCGGAACTTTTCAGTAATTTCTCTTTTGCCGGGGATCTTGTACTGATTCTTTACATCAAATTTTTTGGCATGCTTGGAATGGCCCTCGGAGCCGGAGAAGGTGGTCACCCCTACTCAGCAATTGGCGTGAGCAGAGGATTGTCGCAGGTTACCACGGTTGAGTTGCCTTTTACGCTTGCTGTGATTGCGCTTGCTGTACAATATAACACCCTGTCAATAACAGAGATTGTCGCTGCCCAGCAGGGAAGTTTCCTCAACTGGACCCTGTTTACCAATCCTGTGGCAACTGCTGCAGCGCTTCTTTCAATGCTGGGAATTTTTATGCATTCACCATTTGACCTGGTAAAGGCACCCAATGAAATTCCAATTGGACCACCAACAGAATACCATTCATCCTACCTTGGAATTCTGCGAACAAACGCCGCAGTATTGCATGTGATTGAAGCTATACTTTTCATGAACCTGTTCTTTGGAGGAGCTACCTCCTGGATTGAATTGATAATAAAAACATTCCTGATTTACTTCATTTCCATATTTGTGGGTGTTGTTTTCCCGCGATTCCGAATTGAACAATCAGTATCATGGTTTTTAAAAGTTCCCTTAATTTTAGGTATAATCGCTATTATTTTAATATTATAGTTTATGGCAGAAGAAAACAAAAATATTCCACATAACGACGAAGAAAAAATTCAGGAAACACGGGATAAGTTTCTTAAAGATTACAATGAAAAACGAAAAGTTGAAACACCCGATGGTGAGATTATTGAAGTGGACCCATTAAAGGACTATTTCAGTGAAGAACGTCCGAAACGAAAAGACCCGCATAAAGGTGTTATTGAAAAATTCCTGAATTGGGCACGCGCTGAGTCTATTTGGGTTCTGGGCTTTGGCACAGGATGTGGAAGTATAGAAATTCCACCGCTTACCACTCCCAGGTTCGATATGTTCCGCTTTGGCGTAGCCATGAGACCCACGCCCAGGCAATCTTCAGCCTTAATTATCTCGGGTTATCTGTCTGTTAAGACTTTGAAACGTGCTATTCGCTCTTATGAACAGATGATGCAGCCTAAATTTGTCCTGGCGCTTGGCAGTTGCACAATCAATGGCGGAATGTACTGGGACAGCTACAACACCATTAACCGGCTGGATTATTATCTTCCGGTAGATGTTTATGTGGCTGGCTGTATGCCAAGACCTGAAGCCCTGCTGGCCGGTTTTAATCAATTAAAAAAACGTATCCGCGAAGGCCGTGCTGAAGGAGCCAATGAATATGCTGACAATTTTGACTGGTACAAAGCCAACCAGAAAAAAATCATTAAGGATTGGAATATGCCGGATTATAATTGGTAAAAT
>CAYWSJ010000042.1:25537-28655 GCA_964461045.1 uncultured Bacteroidales bacterium
CAACCAGAAAAAAATCATTAAGGATTGGAATATGCCGGATTATAATTGGTAAAATGAGGCTGAGGCTGAGGCTAAGGCTAAGGATGAGGATGAGGAAAAGGATTAGTTATAATAATGTGAAAGTTTAGATTAAAACTATTTGAAATAACAAGAGAATGAGGAACAAGGATTTTACTGATATGACTGTATGGCAAGAAGGTTTAAAACTTGTAAAAAACATATATGCCATTACCAAAGAATTCCCTTCTGAAGAAAAATTTGGACTTATCTCGGATATGAGAAGAGCGGCAACATCAATTCCAAACAACATTGCTGAAGGTTATGGGAGATATGAACCAAAAGATAAAACAAGATTTTACAAAATCTCAAGAGGTAGCTGCTATGAAATTCATAGTCAATTATTAATCTCAAAGGAATTGAATTTCATTAAAAACAATATTGAGGAAAAACTTATAGAACAGCTACAATTGATTATAAAAGAGTTAAACAAATTGATCAAGTCTATTGAATCAAAATTTACCAAAGCAACTGAGGCTGCTCCCAAGCCTTAGCCTTAGCCTCAGCCTGTTTGTAATTATAAAAAATTCTCAAAATGATAAATACTATAAAAAACATAAAAAAACACTTCAACCTCCTTCAAAAAGAAGAGCAAAGGGAAAATTTAACTTTTGTGACTGTAAAAAAGGAGCAGGCGGTGCAGCTTGTTACACACCTGAGAGATTATGAGGGTTTTTCAAGCTTCATTATGCTTTCTGTGGTTGACTGGATTGAAGAGGGTGAGTTTCAATTAACTTACTTGTTGAATAATCCTGAAAAAAAGGTTGACATTGGTGTGCGTACACGAATCGACAGGGAGAATGCTACGATGGAATCGGCACATCACCTCTGGGAACATGTGGCTACTTTCCAGAGAGAACTGAAAGAGATGTACGGCATCGACTTTCCAGGCAGTCCACGGGTTGATGAAGAATTTATTCTTGAGGGCTGGGATGACACTCCTCCTATGAGACGAGAATTCGACAGCAAAAAATATTCAGAGGAAACCTATTTTCCAAGACCGGGATCAAAAAGTTATGATCCAAGAGAATATATGAAACAAAAGCTTTATTCTGATGACTATGAAGAAGAACAAGATATTTAATCACAATCCTGACAGAAACAAATACCCGGAACGTGGAGCAGATGGAAAGAACCAAATAGATCTCTCTTCGGGGAAATACACCAAAGTATGGCAGGGTCCGAACCACCCGGGTGTGACCGGAAACATGTCGCTGGAACTTACCCTGAGCGGAGATGAAGTGGTGGATGCCAAAACGCATGTGGGGTATCTTCACAGGGGATTTGAAAAACTCTTTGAACGCCGGCTTTATATGCAGGTTATGCCAACTTGCATCAGGATGTGTGTGCCCGAGTCGGATACGAATGAATATTGTTTTGCTGAAGCGGTCGAGGAACTTGCCGGTATTGAAATTCCCGAAAAAGCCAAATGGCTCAGGATGCTTGCTTTGGAAATGTCGCGCCTTCAAATGTTGCTGCGCGTAGTACCCGGACAAGGAGGAACCTTTGGTCTGGGGATTGGCGTTCAATGGGGAATGTATGTCAGAGAACTGATTCTGGATTTGTTTGAAGAACTTACCGGGGGAAGAATTTACCACATGTACATGCTTCCCGGGGGAGTCCGGGGTGATCTGCCCGAAGGATTTAAAGAAAGGGCTATGGAAGCTCTTGAAGAAGTTTACAAGGTCGCAAAAAGGATTGATGATGTAATGTTCAACAATTCCGTATTCAAAAAGCGAGCCATTGGTACAGGCTATATTGATCCTTCATGGATAGATAAGTATGGTGTTGTAGGACCTAATGCCAGGGCAGCAGGTTATGAGCGGGATGTCAGGAAAGATTATCCTTATCTGAAATATGATCAACTGGAATGGGAAGTACCCGTGCTGGAAAATTCTGACATCTACACAAGAGCAAGAATACGCTGGATGGATATGCAGGTAACAGCCGACCTGATTCGTCAGATATTGGAAAAAATGCCCGGGGAAGGAAGTTTCAAAGCGCCAACACCCAATGCACTGAACTGGAAAGTACCAAAAGGAGAAACATACGTCAGGGCAGAATCTTCCAGGGGTGAATATGGCTATTACCTTGTTTCTGACGGATCTAAGTATCCCAGGAGAATCAACCTGAGAGGACCTAGTTACTCGCATGCCATTGCCCTGCTTGAAAAATTGCTAATTAATGCAAACATTGCTGATGTTCCGGGAATAATGGTTTCATTGCAAACCTGCCCGCCGGAGATAGAGAGATAATATGTTTAAAGTTTAATGTTTGATGTTCAATGTTTAAGGTTAGAAAAGCCACAAATCAAAATATAAAAAAGAATGGCAACAATTAGTACATTTGAAGAACTAGATATTTGGAAATTGGCAAGAAAAATATGTCAAAAGGTATTTGAATTAACTAACAAAGACGAATTTTCAAAAGATTTTTCTTTAAAAGATCAAATAAGAAGATCAAGTGGTTCAGTAATGGATAATATTGCTGAAGGATTTGAAAGGGAAGGAAGGAAAGAATTCATACAATATATGTCGATTTCAAAAGGATCTTCAGGAGAATGTCGTTCTCAGCTTTATCGTGCAATAGATAGAAGATACATATCAAACGAAGAATTCGAAGAACTCTATAATATGTTAATCATTGAAAGTCAAAAATTAAACTCTTTCATTAAATATTTAAAAAATTCCAATTATAAGGGAACAAAATACAAGAAAAACTAATCATCATTTTATTTTGACTCTTTTGACGCTAAACATTGAACATCAAACATTAAACATTAAACCAAGTAATATCAAATATCGAAGAGTTATGAACCTAAAAGATATAATACGACCCTTCACCGCCTGGAACAATTTAGCCAGAAATCCTGTGACCATTAAAGACCCGGTTAATGATCGTCCGGGCGCACCAAGATACAGAGGTTTTCATAAGAACGACATTGAGAAATGCATCGGTTGTGGGGCCTGCGAAACTATTTGTGAAACAGGTGCTATCAGGATGGTGCCGGTAGAAGGTGTTGAAACAGTTGAAGGGGACAGTGGTTTAAGACCAGAGGTTG
>CAYWSJ010000042.1:28755-30381 GCA_964461045.1 uncultured Bacteroidales bacterium
CCGGTAGAAGGTGTTGAAACAGTTGAAGGGGACAGTGGTTTAAGACCAGAGGTTGACTATGGCAGATGCTGCTGGTGTGCCCTCTGTGTCGATATTTGTTCAACGGGATCCTTAACCATGTCGAATGAATACATCTGGATAGATGAAGACCCGGAAGCTTTCACATACGTACCCGGAGTAGACAAAAAGCCCTGGGACAACAATGAACTAGGATGGCAGAGGCCGGAGCCGGATTATGAACTCAACATCAAAGAAAGGGTTCAGATGCCCCAACTTGAAGCTGAGGAGCGCGATGATTCCTTTATTGAAATTGTAAAGGGATATTCCAAAGACCAGGCAATTAATGAAGCAACCCGCTGTATAGATTGTGGTCTGTGCCAGGCAACCTGCCCGGCGCACATGGATATACCCGACTATATCAGGGCTGTAAGAGAAGAAAACCTGGAGGAGGGTTTTAAAATTATGTACAAAACCAATCCCCTGCCAGAAGTATGTGGGCGTATTTGTACTCATAAATGTGAAGATGTTTGTGCCATGGGACATCGCGGCGATCCAATTGCCATACGCTGGCTGAAACGATATATCGCCGACAGCGTAGATGAAAAAGATTACCAAAATGCACTTCAACAGGAAAATCCGAAGAACAAGAATAAAAACATCGCCATTGTGGGTGCTGGTCCAACCGGACTATCAGCAGCATACTATCTCGCTCTCATGGGTTACGGTGTAAAAATATTTGAGTCGAATCCACAAGCCGGAGGAATGATGAGGTATGGCATACCCGAATACCGGTTGCCGTATGATGCGCTGGATGCGGATATTAATTACATCCTTTCCCTTGGCGTGGAAATTCAATACAACACCAGGGTAGGAAAAGATATTAAACTTGAGGAACTCCAGGAGAACTTCGACAGCGTGCTTGTTGGAACCGGATTACACGAAGGAAGAAGTACCAAAATACCCGGAACGGATCATAAAAATACTTACCAGGCTATTGATTTATTGCGCGAATACAGCAAAGGAAATGAAATACCAGTTAGTAAGAAAGTTGTCGTAATCGGCGGAGGTAATGTGGCTATGGATATCACCAGAACACTTGTGCGATTGCAAAAACAAAAATACGGGGAAGTGAACATCACCACTACATCGCTGGAAACAGAGGATATCATGCCCGCTGACCAGGAAGAGATTGATGAGTCAAGAGAGGAACATGTAAACCTAAAACCCGGCTGGGGCCCTCAAAAGATTGAAATCGAAAACGACCAGATTAAAGGATTGCACGTTCAGCGATGCCTCTCTGTTTTCGATGAAAACGGCAGATTCAATCCCAAATTTGATGAAAATGACACTGATTTCTTCGAAGGAGATATGGTGATTGAAGCCATTGGACAGGGTATGGATATCAGTTACATTTCCAAAAAAATCCGCGAAGGACTGGAATTTTCTGAAAGAGGACGAATTCTTGTGAATGATTACTTTCAGTCTAAGCAGGAATGGCTCTTTATTGGTGGTGACATTATCCAGGGACCCGATGTTATTCACGGTGTTGCCAATGGACACAAAGCTGCCAGGGGAATTGACAAGTATTTAAACGGAGAATTAAAATACCAGGAATAGAAATTCTAA
>CAYWSJ010000043.1:0-29704 GCA_964461045.1 uncultured Bacteroidales bacterium
GAACTGTAAGCTCAAATGTTGCATTTGGATTGGAAATACAAGGAGTTGATGAAGAGACTAGAATTAAGAAAGCCTATGATGTTATAAAAACGGTAGGTCTGGAAGGTTATGAAGAAAAAATGACCGGACAGCTTAGTGGTGGAATGCAACAACGGGTTGGTTTGGCACGTGCGCTGGCTACAGACCCGGAAATTCTGCTTATGGATGAGGCCTTTAGTGCACTCGATCCGTTGATCCGAACCAATATGCAGGATGAACTTCTTGACCTGCAGGAAAAAGTACACAAAACCATATTGTTTATAACACATGATCTTGATGAAGCTCTGAAGCTGGGCGATCGTATTGCCATTATGAAAGATGGTGTTATTGTTCAAATAGGAACGCCCGAAGAGATTCTTACAAATCCGGCAGATGATTACGTAAAAGCTTTTGTGGAAAATGTTGACCGTGGAGGTATTGTTACTGCAAATACAGTGATGTTTAAGAACCCTGCTAATGTTCGAATTAAACAAGATGGTCCGAGGGCTGCCCTCAGAAAAATGAGTAATGCAGGTGTTACTTCTTTACCAGTAATAGATGAAGATGGGAAGTTTCTGGGATTCGTAAAAGACACTGATATGAAAGAGATGGAAGATAAAGGAATCCGGAACCTGAAAGATTTTATGTATACAAAAGAAGAGGTGAAAGCTGTTGACCCGGAAACACCTGTAGCTGAACTATTGCCTTTATTTCTGGATACCAATCTTAATCTTGCTGTAATAGATGAGAATAAGAAATTAGTAGGAGTGGTTGTTCATTCAACAGTTATTGCAGAAATGATTGGAAAAGAAAGAAAAGAAGTTAAACAAATCAGAAAAGAAGGAGGAATTGACTTATGATACTAAATATAGATATACCTTTAGGAAATTGGGTTGAGAGTGCAGTTGACTGGCTTTCTGCCAATGCATCAGTATTTTTTGATGGAATAACCATAGGAGTTGATTCAATGGTTACTTCTTTACAAAAAGTACTCCTTTTCCCACCTCCTTTTGTAATTATCATATTATTTGCAATATTAGCATACGGTATGGCTTCCAAAGGACATAAGCCATTTACTAAAGGTGCTTTAAAAGCTGGAGGAGGAACAGCCCTTTTTACTATTTTAGGATTCTTACTGCTACAGGTAATGGGATACTGGGAGGAAACGATGCAGTCTATTGCACTGATTTTAGTTTCTGCACTTATCGCGCTTGTAATTGGAATTCCATTAGGAGTTTATGCGGCAAGACATGATACAGCAGAAAAAATAATCAGACCAATACTTGATTTCATGCAGACGCTACCTCCTTTTGTTTACCTGATACCAGCTATTATATTTTTCCAGGTAGGTAACGTTCCTGGTGTGATTGCAACTATTGTATTTTCACTGCCTCCGGCTGTGCGATTTACTAATTTGGGTATCAGAAATGTACAGGAAGATGTTGTGGAAGCATCTAAAGCTTTCGGATGTACTAAAAGACAGCTTTTATATAAAGTACAGATACCCCTGGCCAAACCAACTATTTTTGCGGGAGTAAACCAGGTTATTATGCTTTCTTTATCTATGGTTGTTATTGCATCTATGGTAGGAGCTGCAGGTTTAGGACAGTCGGTTTATAAAGGTATCCTGAAAGCTGATATGGCATTGGGATTTGAAGCAGGAGTTGGTATTGTAATTCTTGCTATCTTCCTGGATCGTGTTACACAGTCCTTAAGTATCTCAAAAAAACAAGTTGAAGAAGAATAAAATAACATACATAACCTTAAACATAATTTACTAACCAAAAAAGGAGAATTAACTATGCGAAAACTAAAATTAAATCTTAAAACAACTTTAGCAGTTCTGCTTGGAGCTGCTGTTCTGAGTTTTACTGCCTGTAAACAAGGCGCTAAAGAAGGTGAAAAGGGAAAAGAAAAAACAAAAGAACAAACTGAACAAATGGAAATTCTTTATCCCAACTGGGCAGAAGGTATAGCTTTTACAAATCTGGCTAAAGCTGCTCTTGAAGACAAGGGATATAATGTTAAAATTACTCCCCTTGAACCAGGACCAATCTATGCTACAATAGCTAAAGGTGATGCTGATCTTATGATGGATGCATGGCTTCCTCATACACACTCAGACTATTGGGAAAAATATGGTGAGCAGATTGATAAGATTGGTGAATCATTCAGTGGTGGTACAACAGGACTTGTAGTACCTCAATATGTTGATGTTAATTCAATTGAAGAATTGAATGACAATGTTGATAAATTTGATGGTAAAATTATAGGTATCGCTAGTGGTGCTGGTATTCATAGAAATACTGAAAAAGCCATCAAAGAATATAACCTTGAATACAAACAGGTTACTTCTAGTGGACCAGCTATGATGGCTTCACTAAAGAGAGCTTATGACAAGCAGGAACCTATTGTAATTACAGGTTGGAAACCTCACTACATGTGGGCTGACTATGATCTTAAATATTTAAAAGATCCTAAAGAAATTTATCCTAAAGATGTTTGTGCAATTATTGCAAGAAAAGGACTTAAAAAAGATTTCCCAACTGCATACAAATTTTTCACAAACTTTAATCTTAAGGAAACTCAGCTTTACAACCTGATGGATGCCATTGATAAAGGTGAAGACGAACTTGAAGCTGCCAAAAAATGGTATAAAGATCATAAGGTTCTTGTAGAAAGCTGGATGCCAGAAAAAATGAAATAATATTTTCATAACTGTTTATAAAAATCACCGGCTGAAAGGTCGGTGATTTTTTTTATCTTTTTCAAAATGCTTTTTTTAATTTTGACCTGTCGAACAAATATCCTATTCAGGATGTCTCACTTATTGAAAAATATTAACTATGAAAGACACAAAATCAATATTAATAATACTCGATGGCTGGGGATTGGGTGAAGATGATGAATCCAATGTAATTAAAGCAGCAAATACACCTTATATGGATAGTCTGCTGAAAAATTACCCAAATTCTAAACTGCAGGCTTCCGGTGAAAATGTAGGACTGCCTGAAGGGCAAATGGGAAATTCAGAAGTAGGACACCTTAATATTGGTGCTGGCCGCATTGTTTATCAGGATCTTGTACGGATAAATAAAGCTATCGAAGATGGCTCATTTGATCAAAATGAAGTACTGAATGATGCTTTTAAATATGCCAAAGACAATAATAAGGCTGTCCATTTTATCGGGCTTGTTTCTGACGGGGGTGTTCATTCTTCAGATAAACACCTTTATAAATTATGTGATCTGACCAGTGATTATGGTCTGGATAAAGTTTATATACACGCACTTACAGATGGGAGAGATACCGACCCGCAAAGCGGAAAGGGATATGTTCAGAAACTGCAGGATCATTTAAAGAAATCAAACGGGCAGATAGCTTCTCTCGTTGGGCGATTTTATGGAATGGACCGGGATAAAAGATGGGACAGAATTAAAGAAGCTTATGATCTTTTTGTTAGCGGAAAAGGCAAACAAACACAAAATATTGTAAATGCAATACAGGAGTCGTATGATAATGGGGTTACAGATGAGTTTATTAAACCAATTGTTTCTGTTGATGAAAAAGGAAAACCTGTAGGCACTATCAATGAAGATGATGTGGTAATTTGCTTTAATTTCAGGACTGACAGGCTGAGAGAAATGACTATTGCATTAACACAGAAGGATATGCCCGAACATGATATGAAAACCATGCCATTATATTATCTGACAATGACAAGATATGATGAATCTTTTGAGAATGTTCGCATTATCTATGAAAAAGAGAATATTAAAAATACAATTGGCGAGGTTTTAGCTAAGAAAGGGAAAAAACAGATACGCATAGCTGAGACTGAGAAATATGCACATGTAACATTCTTCTTTTCTGGTGGACGGGAAGAAGAATTTGAAAATGAAAAAAGAATACTGATTCCATCTCCCCAGGAAGTTAAAACTTATGATGAAAAACCGGAAATGAGTGCTATAGAGGTGAAAGATGCCATTGTCGATGAATTGAAGAAGGGGGATTCCGATTTTGTTTGTTTGAATTTTGCTAATGGCGATATGGTAGGTCATACAGGGGTATATAATGCAATTAAAAAAGCAATTGAAACTGTGGATAATTGTTTGAGTGATGTTGTTGAAGCTGCTAAAGAAAATGGATATAATGCTCTGATTATTGCTGATCACGGGAATGCAGACAATGCTGTAAATCAGGATGGTAGTCCAAACACTGCCCATTCTACAAATCCTGTTCCCTGTGTTTTGGTTTCTGGTGAATATAAAAAGATAAATGATGGTATTTTAGCAGATGTGGCCCCAACACTGCTTAAAATTATGAATATTGATATTCCGGATGAAATGACCGGAAATGCGATGGTATAATATTAAATGTAAATTAATGGTATTAATTGGTGAAACGTTGGTAAGTCTGGATCTGTTTGAAAAGAAGTTTAAATGTGATCTATCGGTTTGTAAAGGAATGTGTTGTGTGGAAGGTGTTGCAGGAGCCCCGCTTGAGGCAGAAGAAACAAAAATACTTAAAAAAATCTATCCTTTGATTTATCCTTATTTAAAAGAGAAAAACATCAACGCTATTGAAGAACAGGGATTATATGTAAAGGATAGTGATGGCGAATGGGTAACACCCCTCATAAGCGGAGAAGAATGTGCCTATGCAATATTTGAAGATGGAATTGCTAAATGTGCTATTGAAAAAGCTTATTTTGAAGGGTTAATTTCTTTCAGAAAGCCCATTTCCTGCCATTTGTATCCAATAAGAATCAAAAAGATTGATAAACTCGAAGCTCTTAACTACCATGAATGGGATGTCTGCAAACCTGCTTTTGAATTAGGTGAAAAGGAAGGTATTCCGGTTTATCGTTTTCTGAAAGATGTTTTAATAAGGAAATACGGTGAAAAATGGTACAGGGAACTTGAAGAAACAGCTGAAGCATACTACGAAAAGCAAGACATTAGCAAATCCTGAATATTCTTTGCTGACTTAGAATTATTTGGGATTCAATAGAAAAAATATCTACTATTTTTTTACTATATTTCCTTCAGCAGCTTGTTGTCTTCGGTTTTAGACAGCCTCTTGTTAAAGTCATCAACCATCCCTTTGATGCGATTTATATCTGTCCCGTCTTCAGATAATATTTTATCTTTACCTAAATGGTCTAACTGATTTAATACATATATAATGGTGAGGTTGTCAATATCCTGACCTGGTTGGTAAGCTCTTTCTTTTGTGTCCGGACTTACAATCTCCGATAGTATTCTGCATTCTACCAATTGGAAAAGAATTTTTCTCACCAGCCTCATTGGAATTTTTAAAGTATGGCTAATTTCTTCAGCGGTAAGCGGTTTTTCAGCTTTACTAAAATTTTTAACCAACAAATGGGTAATAATTAAAGCTAATATTTTTTTGCTGTATGCACTAATGTTTTCAATGTCAGATTCAAATTCATACTGTTGTAAGTTTTGATCGGCAAAAGAGATTTCTGCTCCAAGCAAAATAATAAGCCAACTTATTTGCAACCATACAATAAACAGTGGAAGGGCTGCAAAACTTCCATAAATAGCACTGTACCTTGAAACACCTACCTGGAAGTTAATATAAACCCATTGCGTAAGCACAAAAATCGTTCCTGCAGCAATCCCTGCAATAAGAGCAGAACGGAATTTTACCCTGATATTGGGCATAAACATATATAAAAAGGTAAAAACTCCCCAGATCAAAACATAGGGTATCAGCCTTATTAAGAAGAAAATAAGTGGACTTAAAAAACCAATAAGAGATACTTCATCGGCAATTTGCTCAAATTTCACCTTGATAAATACAGTAGCTGAGCTCGCTACAATCATCATTATGGGAGCAATGAACATGAATGAGAAATAGTCGCTAAATTTTCTGAACCAGCTCCGCGATTTTTGTATTTGCCAGATCGCATTAAATGAGCTTTCAATGTTTGAGAAAACCTTTAGTACAGACCATAGCAATATTACCAAACCAATACCGGTTATAATTCCACCTTTGGCATTGTCCAGAAAAGAATTGGCAAAATTGATAATCCAGTTTAATATTTCTTGTTGACCACTAAAATTAGCATGGATCTGATCTATCAGATATTGCTTTAATCCAAAGCCTTTTGCTATTCCAAATATCATTGCCATTAGCGGAACAACAGCCAAAAGGGTAAAAAAGGTTAATGCTGATGCACGGAGTCCGATCTTGTCTTCTCTAAATCCTCTGACAGCCAAGGCAATTATCCGGAGAAAACGCAACCATGCTTTTTGTCGTCCTGATTGTCTTTCCAGTGGGATGTCCCATATTTTCTGGTTTAAAAAATTTAGTGCTTTTTTTAGCATGAGCTGTTTTTAATAAGGTTGATTTTCTTTTGAATTATCGATAAATTTATGAAATTCCTGAGATAATTAGTCATATTTGAAGGTAAATTTGTGATTTTATTCCTGATGAAAGAAGTTGATAAAAATAATAAAATAGTACAGTTGAACAGAAGAATAAAAAACTGCAGGGGATGTGATTTGGCATTAACCAGGCAGAATGCATTGCCGGGAGAGGGAAATCTGAATGCAAAGTTTTTTTTTATTGCGCAGGCACCCGGAAGAGAGGAAGATAAAGAAGGACGCATGTTTATTGGTACTTCAGGTAAAGTGCTTGATCAATTGTTTTCATTCCTGGATTTTGACCGTGAGGATGTTTACATGACCAATCTTGTGAAATGCTTTTTACCCAAATGCCGAAAACCACATCAGGAAGAGATAAATGCCTGCAGCAAATACCTGGATAATGAAATTATACTTGTGGATCCCTCCATCTTAATCCCTTTGGGCTATCATGCAACAAAAGCTGTTTTAGGACGATATAAATTCAATATTCCGAACAGAAACGGATTCCCTGATCTTTTCGGAAACTTGAAAACAGCAGGAAAAAGAAAGATATTTCCTCTCAGGCATCCTTCAGCAGTAGTACATAATGAAAAATTATTTGATACATTAAAGAAAAACTATTTAAAACTGAATGTGATTATGAAAACCTGTAAATGGTATTCAATGTGCCCTATGAAATTTTATTATGAAAAAGGAATGCTTAGTAAATCCTGGATAGATCAATTTTGCAAGGGTGACTGGTCAGCCTGTACAAGATACAAAATGGAAGAAAAAAGCATTCCTCATCCTGATAATATGTTGCCCGATGGAACAATAGATCAAACTTTAAAATAATTATGCTCACAATTTATTGCGTTTCATGCAGAACTAAGGTTTTTAAATATCAAAAAAAGGGTAAGGGACGAGTTCTTAAGTGTTATAAAAGCAGGATTAACAAAGACTATAGTATCACGGAGATGGGATATGTCTATTGTAAAAACGGACATTTAATTGGAATTGATATGATTAATTACATAAAAATGAAACAGAATGCATTTAATTATTCAGGAACCTTATTAAAAAAATAAATCTATGGAAAATATTCTTAGAATAAACGCAGGATCTTCTAATGTATACTTGATTAAGAATGGACACAATTCAATCTTAATTGATGCGGGGAACAAAAATAAATATAAGAAGATTTTAAAAACAGTTACTAACCAAGGTCTAAAAGAATCTGATATTAAACTCATTATTCTTACCCATACACATTATGATCATTCAGGGAGTGTCGCTGAATTAAAAAAAGCAACAGGAGCAAAAGTAGCGGTTTCAGCTAAAGAAGCAGAAGAGCTCAGAAACGGTTATACACCTTTTCCGAAAGGAACAACTCCCATTTTTAAATTTATAGTGAAAATTGGAAAGAAATTTTTCAGTTCAATGGGGAAATTTTCGCCTGTTGAACCTGATATTCTTGTAGAAGATAAATATGATCTTTCTGATTATGACCTGAATGGTTTTATAATTTCCACCCCCGGCCATACAATTGGCTCCTTGTCTGTAATTCTTGATAACAAATACGCTATCCTGGGAGATACAGCTTTTAGTATTTTTCCACAGGTTTATCCTCCATTTGCTAACAATCCTGATCTATTGGGACAAACCTGGAAGAAATTGCTGGACCTGGGAATTAAGCAGTGTTATCCGGGACACGGGAAACCTTTTCCGGTTGAAAAGCTTAAACATACTTATAAAAAGAAATTTGGTTAAACAAAATTTTCGATTCTATAGCTAGCAGATTATAAGTTAATTATATTATTTCTAAGCCCCCTTTGCCATTTATTAATTACTTTTTGTGAATGTAATGATGTGGATTCGTTAAACAAAAGATGTGAATCGTTGTTACATACTTGAAAAAAATATTAATGTTAAATACAAAGGAGGCAAAATGTTTAAAGAATACGATCCATTAAAAGACAAGCTCTTTAGCATAATGGATGACAACGGACAGATTGCAAACAAAAAATATATGCCTGAAATTTCTGATGAAAAGCTTTTACAGGCATACAAAAATATGCTTTTTGCCCGGACAGCAGACCTTATGACAGTGTCGTTTCAGCGACAGGGGAGGATATACACTTATCCTCCAAACTATGGTCAGGAGGCAATTGCGGGCGGTATAGCCCAGGTAATAAGAGAAAATGACTGGGTAGTGCCTGCTTATCGTGAGCTAGGTTTATGGCTTGCTAAAGGAGCTACGCTAAAAGAGGTATTCCTGTATTTCATGGGTTATGAAGATGGCTCTAAATTTGAAAAAGCCAAACATTTATTACCCGTTTCCGTACCAATAGCATCGCAGTTATTACATGCTGCAGGCATAGGCTATGAAATAAAATACCACAAGAAGGATGAAGTGGTTTATACTTTTGTAGGAGATGGAGGTACCTCTGAGGGTGATTTTCATGAAGCTCTCAACTTTGCAGCGGTATGGAAAGCGCCGGTTGTTTTTGTAATTCAGAATAACCAGTATGCTATTTCTTTCAATGTTCAGAATCAAACATCTTCTAAAAACCTTGCAATAAAAGCATATTCGTATGGAATAAAAGGTATTAAAGTAGATGGAAATGATTTTTATGCCATGACAAAAGCCACCCAGGAAGCTGCTGAACTTGCCAAAAAAGGAGAAGGCCCTGTTTTAATTGAAGCACTCACTTACAGGAGAGGCGCTCATACAACTTCAGACGATCCTTCGAAATATCGAACCAAGGAAGAAGAGGAATCCTGGGCTCCTAAAGATCCAATGACTAGATTAAAAGCACATCTTGTGGATAAAGAGTTATGGAGCGACGAAGAGGAAGAAAAGATTAATAAGCAATTCAAAAAGGAAGTGGAAACACAGTTTGAAGCAGCTGAAAATTATGGCGAATATCCACTTGAAGATGTATTTAAATATCAGTATGCTGAAATGCCTGAAGATTTGAAAAAACAATTATATGCGCACGAAAAATTTTTAAAATGGAAGGAGGGTAAATAAATGAGTGTAATGACCCTTGTTAAAGCTATTAATAACGCTTTAGATATAAAGTTACAAGATAATAAAGACGTCGTCGTTTATGGTGAAGACGTTGGATATGAAGGCGGTGTATTCCGGGTAACACAAGGCCTGCAAAAAAAGCATGGAAAAGACCGTGTTTTTGATGCTCCTTTGGCAGAATCCGGAATTGCAGGAACTGCTGTTGGTATGGCCGTAGCAGGTATGAAGCCTGTGATTGAAATGCAATTTTCTGGTTTTGCATATCCTGCTTTTAACCAGACTATTTCTCATGTTTCTCGTATGAGAAACCGAAGCCGTGGTAAATATTCAAGTTCAATGGTTATTCGCATGCCCTATGGAGGTGGAATCAAGGCCCTTGAGCACCATTCCGAAAGCATGGAAGCTATTTATGGACATATACCCGGTTTAAAAGTGGTAATTCCCTCTACACCGCATGATGCAAAGGGACTATTGATATCGGCTATTGAAAGTGAAGATCCTGTTATTTATATGGAGCCGAAAAGAATATACAGGGCTGTTAAGCAGGAAGTTTCAGAGGATAAGTTTAACGTAGACATTGGGAGAGCTAATGTAGTGCAACAAGGCTCTGATGTAACCGTAGTTTCTTATGGTGCAATGATGAGAGACACGCAAAAGGCCCTGGCACTGGCAAAGAAAGCTGGTATTTCTGTTGAATTGATTGATTTACGGACTATCTATCCAATTGATAAAGATACAATTATCAATTCAGTGAAAAAAACAGGCAGAATTGTTATAGTGTCGGAAGCTCCAACAAGTTTTAGTATCGGATCGGAACTGATGGCTACAGCAAACGAAGAAGCCTTCCTTTACCTGGAAGCTCCACCTAAAAGGGTGTCCGGGTTTGATACAATATTCCCGTTACCACAAGGTGAGCATCATTATTTGCCTTCACCAGAAAAAATTTATTATGAAATTGAACGAACCGTCAAATTTTAGTTTGTTATGAGACATGTATTTAAATTTCCAGATATAGGAGAAGGTTTAGAGGAAGGTACCATTGTAGAATGGTATGTTAAAAAAGGTCAGGAGGTTGAATCCGGGCAGTCATTGGTACAGGTAGAAACCGATAAGGTTACTACGGATATTCCTTCTCCGAAAACAGGAACTATTGCTGCTCTTTACGGAAAAGAGGGAGAAACAATTAATGTGGGTGATCCTCTTGCTGAAATTGAGATTGAAGGTGTAGAAGGTGAAGAAGCAGTCGAAGAAGCCAAAAAAGAACCTGCAGGACCATCCGAAGAAGGAGTAGAAGAGGAAGAAGGTGCAGGTGTTGTTGGTACCATTGAGGTAGCAGGGGATGGTGGTCATCTGCCTTCCAGCGAAGAAGGAATGGATGCTACACAAAAATCAACCGAGGAAGAAAAACCCAGGAAGAAAGCACTTGCTACACCTGTAGCGCGCGCCCTGGCAAAAGACCTTGGTGTTGATATCAATGAGATCAAAGGTACGGGTCCGGGCGGACGCGTTATGAAAGAAGATATACATAACTACGTTGATAAACAAGGTAAGCAACCGTCAAAAGCTTCCCAAAAAGAAGGGCAGGAGCAAACAGTAGAGTATGAAGATCTGACACAGATTAGAAAGACCATTGCTAAGAATATGGTTCAATCAAAACACAATGCGGCCCATATGACAGTGATGGATGAAGTGGAGATCTCTGAATTGGTTCGTGTCAGGGGAAAATATAAAGAAAAATATAAGGATCAGGGACTTAAACTTAATTATTTGCCTTTTATTCTGAAAGCAACTGCCCTGGCTCTTAAGAAACATAGGCAGCTAAATGCAGAGATGGATATGGATAATGGCCGAATGATCTACAAAAAATATTATAATATCGGTATTGCCGTAGATACTGAAAAAGGATTGGTTGTTCCGGTAATTAAAAATGTAGACAAGCTGTCAATCTCTGAATTGGCCGAAAAAACCAATGAAATTGCACAAAAAGCGAGAGACGGTGAACTAACAATGGATGATATGAAGGACGGAACTTTCACCATAACCAGTTATGGATCTATTGGCGGACAGTTTGCTGTACCGGTTATTAACTATCCACAGGCAGGTATACTTGGAATTGGTAGAATTCTGAAAAAACCGGTTGTGAATGACAAGGATGAGATTGTTCCCGGGCAGATATTGCCTCTCTCTCTGTCTGTTGATCACCGTATTGTGGATGGTGGAGAAGTTTCACGGTTCCTCAATACAATTATTGAATATCTGGGTGAACCTGTTAATTTAATAATGGATTAACCTTTTTAGTTGAATCTGAAAATTTTAAATATATTATGGAATATGATGTTATAATAATTGGTTCTGGTCCCGGCGGTTATGTTGCCGCCATAAGGGCCGGACAAGTAGGACTCAAGACAGCCCTGATAGAGAAAAAAGACATTGGAGGAATGTGTCTGAACTGGGGCTGTATTCCTTCAAAAGCAGTAATAGAAAGTGCAAAATATTTTAACCGTCTTAAAATGGCCGATGAGTTTGGCGTTGACGGCATTGATGAAACTAAGCTTAAGTTCAATTGGGAAAAAGCCAAGAAAAGAGCGATCAATATTTCCAAAAAACTTACCGGTGGTGTGGAATACCTGTTAGTGAAAAATGGTGTTGAAGTAATTAAAGGGGAAGGAAAAATTACTTCTGAAAATTCAGTTTCGGTAAATAACCGTTCCCTGGAAGCAAAAAATATCATTATCGCCACAGGATCATATCCAAGAGACCTGGAGGTTGATATTCCTAAGGATAAACAGATTGATCTCGAAACTTTTTATAACGAAACAGAATTGCCTGATAGCGTTGCAGTTGTTGGACAAGGGGCTGTTGCAGTTGAAATGGCTCAGTTTTTCAGTATGATCAATAAGAAGGTAACTCTTGTTTCTCCCTCTAAAACCCTAATCCCTTTTGCGGATCAATTCCTGAATGATTACATGTATAATCGCCTCAAAAAAGATAAAGTTGAAATACTTGCAGGGCAAGATATTAAGTCTTATAAAGAAGGTAAATTAATTCTTTCCGATAAAAAGGAAGTTAAGGCGGAAAAAGTTCTTAATGCAAGTATGAGGGGAGCTGTAATACCTGAATCTGATATTAACATTGAACTTGATCATGGATACGTGGGAACCAATGAAGAACTAAAAACTAATTATGAAAGCATTTATGCTGTAGGAGATGTAAATGGCAAAAGTTTTCTTGCCCACGCAGGTTCTGCCCAGGGATTGTTTGTAATTAATAATATCAAAGGCATTAAGGGTGATATGAATTTGCATAATTATCCTTTGAATATTTATACCGATCCTGAAATTGCACAAATTGGATTAACGGAGGAAGAACTTCAGAGTGAGGAGATTAAATATAAAGTTAGTGAGTTTCCTCTCTCAGCAAATGGCAAGGCTCTTATTGAAGGCTATAAAGACGGAACAGTGCGTATTCTGTCGGAAAAGAAATATGGAGAAGTCTTTGGAGTACAAATTATTGCTCCGCATGCAACAGATATGATTGCAGAAGCGGCTGCTTTTATGCAAATTGAAAGTACTGTTTATGATGTTTCCCGCTCCATACATGCACATCCAACTATTTCGGAAGTTTTTATGGAAGCCGGCTTTGATGCTGTTGATAAAGCAATACATAAATAGAATGTAATTTTTTGATCCTGCATTTGTAATCCATTTGCAGGATCTTTTAAAGAGCAGAAAATGATTGAGATCAGAAAATACGATTTGCCTGATATGAATATATTCCATAATCAGGATATTAATAAAGGTTTCTTTTGCTGGATTCCTGATAAAACCTATATTGTACTTGGAAATAGCAACAAGCCGGATCAAAATATTAAAGAAGATGCAGTTAAAGAAGATAATGTGCTTGTATATAAACGTCCCTCAGGCGGACAGACTGTAATATTAACTCCGGAAACACTTGTCATATCTGTGAAGTTAGTATTGGAGAAATTTTCTGATCCTCAAAAATATTTTCAGTTTATAAATAATCACATAAAAGATGGTTTGAAGGATTTGGGTATCACCAATGTTAATTCGCGGGGAATTTCCGATATAGCGATTGGAGAAAAGAAAATATTAGGTTCTTCAATTTACAGAAAAAAGAATATCCTGTTTTATCATTCTGTATTGAATGTCAGTGAACATGCAAATACTATTGAAAAATATCTAAAACATCCGGCAAAGGAGCCTTCTTACAGAAAAAAGAGATCTCATGCAGAATTTGTCACTTCCCTTTATGCTGAAGGGTATAATTATAATGTGGAAGAAATTAAATTTTCAATACAGAAGAAATTCAATGCTGCACTAAAAGAAGAATACGAGAATAATCCTGTGCTTTCATAGGTCTGTTTTTATCTTTTTTAATTTTTTATTTCTGTTTCATCACGGAGAGAAGTCTTTTTATTGATGATTAAGGATTTAATTGTAAAATTCTATTGTCATCCATTTATGATTTTATTCCTTTGTGTCACATTAAAAATTTTTGAAAATTTTATTTTATGAAAAAGAAAAATCTATTAAGCGGAATTTTAGTTGCGATTTTGATGAGTTTTACCATGGGAATCCAGGCACAAACAGTTAATGTTAATCCTGAAAAGAACATAAAACCTGTTACCGATCAGGAGCTGGAAACATTGGTAACCATAACTCAGAAACTGCAGCCTTTACAAATGCAAAGTCAGAGTGCTATGATGAAGGCTATTAAGAACAGTGGCTTATCAATGCAGAGGTATCGTGAAATTACAAGTGCCAAAAGACAAGGCAAAAATATCCAGATGACTAAGAAAGAAGAAAAGGCTTTTTCTTCTATTGCTCAAACAATGCAGAGAGAACAAAAGAAAATCCAAAACAAATTAAATACTTTATTACAAAAGCATTCAATCTCTCAGCAGCGTTTTAAGCAGATCAACAGGAAGTTGCAAAACGATAAAGAACTGCAGAACCGTTTTAAGAAAATGCAACAAAAGAAAATGCAGCAAAAGCAACAATAAAAAATTAGTAGCTACATTAAACAAAACCCTTGTAATTAATTTTGCAGGGGTTTTTTTATTGGGTTATAATGAATATAGGCAGGGATACCGGGATGTTTTTTCCTGATTCAATAGGAGTTTTCTTTATTTTTTAAAGAAATATTTCTTTCCGGATAGGGTATTTCTGCATAAGAGGGTCTTATCAATACATAGGGTTTGCTTAAAAACAATGGATAATTGATTATAAAAATTACTGAAAAGGTGTAGAATTCATTATCAATTAGGTGTTTTTCGCTCTTCATTGACAGATTGTTATAATCTTGAATTTATATTGGCACACTTTATGTAATTAATAATAAAAGTTCTTATACAAAAATTGGTTAGTAAATACAGTTGCCTGGTATTTTTTAGGGTTTTACTAGATAGAAATGATCGTTTGGTATAATGAAATTCAGGCAACTGTCTTATTTGCTGGGTATTTTTAAGCAGAAAAATTTTTATTCAAAATTAAGTTATATATATTTTAATTTTGAGTTATCCTTTTTCCTTTCATTCCATATACTTTGCAACTAATGGCATTCTTCTTCCCGAACCAAAGGCTTTCGAAGAAATTCTTAAAACCGGGGGAGCCTGAAAGCGTTTATATTCATTGATATTTACCATTTGAATAATTTTCTTAACTATTTCAGGATCCTGGTGGTTATCAATAATCTCTTCCACAGGCTTTTGAATTTCAATGAAATCAAATAATATTTTGTCCAGAATTTCATATTCAGGCAATGAATCGCTGTCTTTCTGGTCGGGCCTCAGTTCTGCTGACGGGGCTTTTTTTAGTATATTTTCAGGGATTATTTCTTTAGCGCTGTTAATATATTCAGCCAACCTGTAAACATCAGTTTTATAAACATCGCCAAGGATTGATATGGCACCGTTCATATCACCGTACAGGGTAGCATATCCTACGGCTGATTCACTTTTGTTAGATGTATTCAGTAAAATGTGTCCTTCTTTATTAGACAAAGCCATTAAAAGGGTTCCCCGGACTCTTGCCTGTATATTTTCTTCAGTTACGTCATTCGGAAGATCTTTGAATAAAGGATTTAACGCTTCATCAAAACTATTGACAATATTATTAATAGAAATGATCTCATAATCTACATTAAGGTTTTTTGCCAGTTTTTCGGAATCATCTACCGAGCTGTCAGATGAATATTTAGATGGCATTAAAAGTACCTTAAGGTTTTCTGCCCCCAGTGCTCTTTGAGCCAGTACCAGAGCTACAGCAGAATCAATTCCTCCGGATAATCCCAAAGTTGCTTTGCTGAAGTCTAATTTCCGGAAAAAATCTTTTATCCCTAAAATGAGGGCATCATGTATTCTGGCAATTACATTCTCCTGGTCATGGGTTGTATTTGTATCAGGCTTTTTTGATAATTCCTCTGTATCAATGATATCAAAATCCTCTCCGAACCATTTTAGCTCACGGGCAATTGTTCCAGTGGGGTGAACAGCCAGCGACCCGCCTTCAAAAATAAGTTCGGTTTGGGCTCCTACCTGGTTTACATTAATTACTGGAAGATTATATTGCTTGGCTTTACGTATAAATATATTTTTTTTACCCCATATCCTTGTATATGCAAAAGGAGATGCAGCTATATTAATTAGAAGGTCCGGATTAAACTTTTTTAACTCCTCCATTGGAGATACATGGTACAATTTGTTTTTTCCGAATTCAGAATCAGCAGGTTGATCATCCCAAAGGTCTTCGCAAATGGTTAATGCAATTTTCTGACCTTTAAATTCAATGATGTTAAAATTTTTATTTGGTTCAAAGTACCGATATTCATCAAATATATCATACGTTGGAAGAAGTGTCTTATCCTGCAAATATTCTACTTTCCCTTCATTAAGGAAAAACCCGGAATTGAACAATCTTTTTCCTTTTGCATGGTGATTGATTCTTGGACTTCCCACAATGGCTGCTACAGAAGTACAGTAAGAAGCTATTTCATTTACTGTTTCTTCGCATTTATTCACAAAGTCCCTGTAGTCCAGTAAATCCTGTGGCGGATAACCACAAACAGAAAATTCAGAAAAAACCACTAAGTCAACTTTTTCACTTTCAGCCTTTTTAATGGCTGATACAATTTTTTCTTTGTTGTATTCAAAATTTCCAATGTGAAAGTTGATTTGGGCAAGCGCTATTTTCATTCTTTTCTTTTTTTTTGTAGTTATAGAATAAGATTAAAAGTTTACGGTAATTGTTAAAAAACTATTCCAAGCCTGAGGGATACCAGTCCCGAAGTAATTTTATTATTTTTTTTCTTTGTCATATCAAGGAAACCATTTTTATAGGTAAGACCCCCAACAAGAGCTGTATTCCCACCGATTGAATATTCAATTCCCCCACCAATATAATAGGAGAGATGATACCATTTTATCTCTTTACTGATGTTAACGTCTTTAGTGTCTGGCAGGTCTGCATCTGCCTTGATATTAATACCTCCTTCAAGTCCTAAATGAGCGTAGAATTGAGTATAACCAATTTCTACAGTTTTAAATTTGAAACCAAGGGGAATGTTCAGATACTGAAGATTATATTTAACTTCTTCGCCTTTCCCTATGCTATAGGTTGAGTCAATTGATTGAAGAGAATTGCTTTCGTTAAATAATAGTCTCCCGGAAATTTTATTAATTGAAATTCCGGTTGAAATTGCATATTTCTCTTTGAAAAATTGGTCGTAGTTTAATCCCCCATTAAAACCAAATGCAGAACCTGCATTTTCTACATCTTTTGAATCTGGCGAAAGCCATGTGATTTGGGGTTCTGCAAATACCGAAAAACTCATATCCTGAGAAAAAACAGTCCCAACTGTAAAGGTAAAAAAGAGAAGAATCAGATATTTTTTCATAATTTCAGGTTTTAAAAATTTTGTGTCTTTTTTGTTCAATTTGTTGATTTTAAAACAATTTTACAATTTTTGTACCAAATTAATTTGTAATAAAATTAAGAAAAAGCCGTTTCCAAACTTATAAAAAACAAAAAAAATATGAGAAGATTCTTTTTACTGATTCCTGTTCTGGTTTTAATAATTTCAGGATGCTCTAAAAAAAACCGATTTGAAGTGGATGTTTCAGATATTGATACCTCAGTTGAAATTAAGAGACTGGACCAGGATCTTTTTAATATTAACCTGGACAGCATTCATAATGAGATACCCTATTTGTCGGATAAATATGGTGAATTCTATGAATTATACAATCACCAGGTTATTCGTGTCGGAGGGTCAAACAGCAAAGCTTATCCGGATAATTTAAGAGGTTTTCTTACTGATTATGTGATAAATAATGTACATAATAAGGTAATGGAAAAATATCCTGATGTAAACAGGCTTGAAAAAGAACTAACTAACGCGTTTAAGCATTACAAATACTATTTTCCTGAAAAAACTATTCCGGCAATATATACTTTTATCGGAGGTTTTAATCAGTCTATTGTAATTGATGATAGTACTCTTGCCATTGGGCTGGATAAATACCTTGGACGGGATTGTAAATTTTACGACCGGCTGGGTTGGGCTGAATATTTACAACAGGATATGCTTCGGAATATAATTCCTTCGGATTGTATGCGTTCCTGGGCTAAGACTGAATGGCCTTTTAACGATTCCACAGATAATGTCATGTCAAATATGATTTACAGGGGAAGACTTCTATACTTTGTTAGAAGCATGATGCCTGAAGCCCATGATTCTCTGATTACAGGATTTACAACATCAGAATTGCAATGGTGTGAAAACAATGAAGAACAGATGTGGACACATCTTGTTGAGGAAAAGCTGCTCTTCTCTACTGATTACATGACAATAAATAAGTTGGTTAATCCTGCCCCATTTACTTCCGGTTTTCCACGGCAATCTCCTGGTAAGGCTGCTGTCTGGCTGGGCTGGCAAATAGTAGATGAATATATGAGACGGAATAAAGATTTATCCCTGAAAGAACTTATGGAAACGGAAGACTACAGGAAAATCCTGCGCGAATCACATTATAAGCCTTAACTAAGGTTGCAGCTTAGAAAAAGTTCGAGGTTTATTAGATGTGTAAACTGAATACCAGACAGTTATGCGAATTGTCAGTATCTTCTTTTGCATACTACTGAAAATTTGGCTGAATTTAACTAAATTTGATTTCCTAAAATTATTGCTATGTCACAAGATAATGTGAATAAAGCTGCAAAGATCATAATGGAAGCCAACCATGTAACTGGTTTTACAGGAGCAGGAGTTTCCGTGGAAAGTGGAATACCACCATTCCGAGGACCTGAAGGTTTGTGGAGTAAGTATGATCCGGGAATTCTTGATCTTGATTATTTTTATAATTATCCTGAAATATCATGGCCTGTCATAAAGGAGATATTTTATGAATTTTTCGGCAGTGCAAAACCTAACAATGCACATAAAGCTTTGACCGAATTGGAATCTATGGGCTTTTTAAAAAGTGTAATTACCCAGAATATAGACAATCTGCATCAGGAAGCCGGTAGTAAGGTGGTTTATGAATTCCACGGAAATTCACAGATATTAATTTGTACAGAATGTAATTCAAGATTTCAGGTTAGTGATGATATTCTTAAAGGAAATCCGCCGAGGTGTAATGAATGTAAAGGTCTGCTAAAACCGGATTTTATTTTTTTCGGAGAAATGATACCCGAATTCGCCTACAGGAAATCGATGGAAGAAGCTCAAAATGCCGATGTTTTTATTGTTATCGGTACTACGGGGGAAGTCGTTCCTGCTTCTCTTATCCCTCAAATGGCAAAAGAGAATGGTACGAAAATAATTGAAATAAATCCCAGTCCTTCATTGTTTACTGATAATCTTACAGATGTATTTATCCAGGGCAAAGCAGGAGAAAAAATGAAAGAATTATTGAATGAGATAAAACTAAAAACATGATAACATTTGAATTAAAAGAAAATTCTGAATATATTGAATTAATTAAATTGTTAAAGGCAACCAACATTGCTTCAAGTGGAGCTCAGGCAAAACAAATGGTAGAAGATGGAATTGTTATGGTAAACAATGAAACTGAAATGAGAAAAAGGGCAAAGATCAGGAAAGGTGATGTGGTTCGTTTGATGGATAATGAAATAACTGTTAAATAAATCTTATTAATATGAGTTTTATTGAATTAGCAAAAAGAAGATACTCCTGCAGAAAATACCAGGACAAAAAGGTAGAGAAAGAAAAAATAAGTCAGGTACTGGAAGCGGCAAGAATTGCCCCTTCTGCCAAAAATCTGCAGCCCTGGCATTTTGTAGTGATTCAGGATCAAGAAAACCTTAACAGGGTGAAGGGATGCTATAAAGGTGAGTGGTTAAAAACAGCTCCGATGATTATCGTGGCTTGCGGAGATCATAAAAGCTCATGGCATCGTTCTGACGGGAAAATTCATACTGATATTGATGTTGCCATCGCTGTGGATCATCTTACACTGGCGGCTACTGATATTGGCCTGGGCACATGCTGGATATGTAAGTTTGATGTGCTGAAATGTGCGGAGATTCTTGAGTTACCAGAAGGGATAGAACCGATTGCAATGATTCCTGTTGGTTATCCTGCAGATAAAGTGGATGTTAACAGGCACAAAAATGACAGGGAGGATATTGCAAGTATTGTCCATAAAGAAAAATTTTACTATAAGTATTTTAAAAAGTAGATAGAGTAAAAAACTTGTTCCTGAGAATTATGCAACCTCAACTTTGAAATTGTGAAATACTGAAGATCAGCTAACTAAATGATTAGCTGTTAAAGTAAAATAAAATCAAAACAGTTTCTTAGCCCGAATAATTCATGAATTATTCCTAACTCCGATAGCGGCTAAGATTCACTAAAATTTTCTTCAAAAATTTAAGTTCATCTAAGTCGGGGTCAGATAGTATCCAGAATTTCCTGTATGCGCTTTAGCATATTGTAATAATGAGAACCTTTCCAGTAAATTTTGCCACATTGGTTGCACTGATAGAATTCGTTGTAATAAGATTTAGTTCCTGGAAGGAGTTTTTCACTAATTGAATTTTTGTTAACCTTTTCTAACTTCCCATTACAAACCGTACATCTGGAAAAGAGTTTTATTTCTTCTTTAAGATCAAATCTCTTAATAACTTCTTTCAGTTGCTCTTCAGGATTATCTGACCTTAGCCAGTAGCCATGTGTTACTCTCGAATTTTTAAGAATTCCCTTATCCCTTGTAAGAATAATTCTTTTTTCTTTCTGTGCAACATAAATTATTGTTGAATCTTCAAAATTATTTTCGTAAACAGAATCAAAACCACACAATCGCAAATAACGGGTTAATTTTCCTAAGTGCACATCAAGTATAAATTTTATCGATCTTAAAGGTTCTGGTCTTAATTTATTTAACGAGCTAATATCAAAGGATTCGAATTTCGGATAAATTGCAATCCGATCCTGATCTTTCAGTATGGTAGAAAATTCGACTGGTTCACCATTTTTTATGATAAGATCAACCTCTGTATGCGGAATACCGTATGATTCTATTGCATCTTTAACAGAACAGGAAGTATAAAAGAAGTGTTCTATGGTTTTCTTTCTTTTATCCGCAGGCAGAAAATTATTAAGTTCTTCATAAAATCTTAAATATGCTGTTTTTCTGGGCATTACAAAAGAATTTAAATGATTAAGTTAAACAAAATTTGTATATCAATTATGTATCAATTCAATTTATGTTAAAAAACAATAAAACTTTTTGCTTTTTTTGATCATTATCATTGGTCTATTTATATGAATATAGGTACTTTTGCAAAAAAAATAAAATTATTATGAAACCAACACATATTGAGCATATTGGAATTGCAGTGAAAAACCTTGAAGAATCTATTAAATTCTATGAGGATGTACTCGGATTACAATGCTATAATATTGAAGAAGTAGCAGATCAAAAAGTCCGAACTGCATTTTTTCAGGTAGGAGATACGAAAATTGAATTGCTTGAATCTACAGATCCTGAAGGACCTATTGGGAAATACGTTGAGAAAAAAGGCGAGGGAATTCATCACATTGCCTATGCAGTTGAAAATATTGAAGATAAACTAAAACATGCAGAAGAGCAGGGAATTAGACTTATCGACAAGAAACCCAGGAAAGGGGCAGAAGGACTGGACATTGCATTCATCCATCCAAAATCAACTCATGGAGTGTTAACAGAAATTTGCGAAGACAAAACTCAGAAAATCATTAATTCTTAATATCTGCTATGAGCAAACAAGATAAAATAAAAAAATTAATTGACTCCAGGACTGAAGCCAAACTTGGTGGAGGTGAGAAAAGAATTAAATCTCAGCATGAAAAAGGTAAACTTACAGCAAGAGAACGGATTGAGATCCTTCTTGATGAGGGAAGCTTTGAAGAGTTCGACATGTTTGTAACCCATCGTTGTGTAGATTTTGGAATGGAAAAGAAAAAAATTCTGGGCGATGGTGTGGTAACAGGCACCGGAACAGTAGACGGCCGGGTTGTTTATGTTTATGCACAGGATTTTACGGTTTTCGGAGGTTCCTTATCTGAAACATTTGCCCAGAAAATTTCAAAAGTTATGGATATGGCGATGAAAGTTGGTGCGCCTGTTATTGGAATAAATGATAGCGGAGGAGCTCGTATTCAGGAAGGTGTTACCAGCCTGGGAGGTTATGCTGAAATTTTCGAAAGAAATATTCTGGCTTCGGGTGTGATCCCGCAAATATCTGCGGTATTTGGCCCCTGCGCAGGCGGTGCTGTATATTCTCCGGCACTTACAGACTTTATCATGATGACTGAAGAGTCCAGTTACATGTTTGTTACCGGACCAAAAGTTGTAAAAACAGTTACAGGTGAAGAGATATCTGTTGAAGATCTGGGAGGAGCTGATGTTCATGCTTCTAAATCAGGTGTTTCGCATTTTAAGGTAGAGGACGAAGAAGAGGGTTTGTTGCTCATTCGTAAGCTTTTAAGCTATCTTCCTGCCAATAATCTGGAAGAACCTCCTGTTACTGAATGTGATGATCCTATTGATCGTCTGGATGATGCCTTAAATGAAATTATTCCGGAGAATCCGAATGAACCTTATGACATCAAAGAAATCATCTATAGTCTTGTTGATTATAGTGAATTTTTGGAGATTCACCGTCATTACGCAAAAAATATTGTAGTGGGCTTTGCTAAGTTTGATGGTTTGCCTGTAGGTATTGTGGCAAATCAGCCGAATTACCTGGCTGGTGTACTCGATATTGATGCTTCACGTAAAGCCTCCCGTTTTGTGCGTTTTTGCGATGCTTTTAATATCCCTATTGTTACACTGGTTGATGTACCCGGATTTTTACCCGGAAGCAATCAGGAGTATGGTGGGATTATTACTCATGGTGCTAAATTAATGTTTGCTTATGGAGAGGCTACTGTACCTAAAGTAACCCTTACATTAAGAAAATCATATGGTGGGGCTCATGATGTAATGAGTTGTAAACAGTTGAGAGGAGATATGAATTATGCCTGGCCTACAGCTGAAATCGCAGTAATGGGAGCACAGGGAGCTGTTGAAGTGCTTTACGGAAAAGAGCTTAAGAACATAGAAGATGAGGAAGAAAGACAGAAATTTATCGATGAAAAAGTTGATGAATATAAGGAAAAATTTGCAAATCCTTATCAGGCAGCAAGCTTAGGTTATATTGACGATGTGATTGAGCCAAGAAATTCAAGGTTCAGAGTTATCAGAGCATTACAAATGCTGGCAACTAAGAAAGATCAAAATCCACCGAAGAAACATTCAAATATGCCATTATAAAACAGGAAATATTATGCTTATTAACGATATAACATTTGATTTTTCAGCAGTAGGAGAGCAAGGGATAACCGTTGCAGTAATCGGTTACCTGATCGTTTTCCTTGCGCTTGTATTGTCATTTTTTGTGTTTTCAAATATTCCCAAAATTATTTATTATAAAACACGTAAAGAGCTGAGGAAGCAAAAGAAACAGCAGATAAAAGAGGATGATATTCATCTCTCAGGAGATCTTACTGCTGCAATCGCTTCTGCTTTGTATTTTTATTATAATGAGCTTCATGATCCTGAAAGCAACGTAATTACTATTAAACGAGTAAGAAAACGTTATTCACCATGGAGTTCAAAGATTTACGGTTTAAGAAAATGGCCAACAAAATAAAAAACAACAATGAAAAAATTTAAGTTTAAAATAAGAGGTAATTCATACGATGTAGAGATAAAGGAGATCGAAGATAGCATTGCAAGAATTGAGGTAAATGGAACAGAGTATGAAGTTGAGGTAGAACAAAAAGAATCAACCCCCTCGAAAACACCGAAATTGGTTCGTTCACAAGTACAAACCAAACGTAGCGACAGTAAAATTAAGAAAAAGGTCTCGAGTCGCGCCACACAGGTAAAAGCTCCATTGCCGGGTAATATTTTTAAAATACTGGTAAAAGAAGGCGAAGAAGTTAAAAAAGGTGATAAGATTATGATAATGGAAGCTATGAAGATGGAAAATAATGTGTTGGCTGAAAAAGACGGGACTGTATCAAAGATTAAAGTAAGTGAAGGGGATTCTGTTCTTCAGAATGATGTTTTAGCAGAGATAGAATAATTAATATTAAATATCCGGGATAACCATGAAGAAATTATTCAAATCATATACATTATTAACAATTTTCTTATTCTCATCCTTTACCCTGTTGTTTGCCCAGAATGAGGTGAACGATAAACTAACAAGTGGAAAATGGGTAAATCATGCTGACAAAATAAAGAAAAGTGAAGATGGAGATGAATATGCAAAACGTTATAAATTTCTCCAGTTTAATGAAAATGGTACATTGCATCTTGATTCAGTTAAGACAAGGTATCATGGAGAATGGAAAGTTAACCAAGACAATGAAATTATAATAAACTTTCACAATTCTTCAATACCAGGGAAAGAAGGACACCTGGCAGATGGAAAATTAATAATTGACGGGCAGAAGTATAAAAATAAGTCGGGTGCCGTTGCCGGACTATTGAGTTTTTATGAATTTTCTGGTTTTGGAAACGTGACAGCAGGTCATATTATTATGTTATTTGTGGGGTTGTTTTTTATTTTCCTGGCCATTAAATTTAATTATGAGCCTCTTTTACTTATTCCAATTGGCGTAGGTATTATTATTGGGAACATACCTTTCTTTCAGGCTGTAGATTTTAATCTTAAACTTGGAATATATGAGGAAGGCAGTGTTATGAATTATTTATATTTCGGCGTAAGACAAGGGATTTATCCTCCGCTTATATTTTTGGGCATTGGTGCTATGACTGATTTTAGCTCGCTTATATCAAATCCAAAACTGATGTTGTTGGGAGCTGCTGCCCAGGTGGGTATTTTCTTAACTTTCTTAGGAGCCCTGGTTCTTGGATATACTCCGGCTGAAGCAGGAGCTATCGGTATTATTGGTGGAGCTGATGGACCAACAGCTATTTTCCTCTCATCCAAACTTGCCCCTCATCTGATTGGCCCAATTGCCATAGCGGCCTATTCATATATGGCTCTTGTGCCCGTAATCCAGCCTCCATTTATGAGGTTGATGCTGTCGAAAAGAGAACGCCAGATAGTAATGAAGCCGCCAAGATCTGTTTCAAAACTTGAAAAGATCCTTTTCCCGATAATTGGTTTGTTATTAACCGCATATATATCACCTAGTTCATTACCGCTGCTTGGAATGTTGTTTTTTGGCAATATTATTAAAGAATCAGGTGTTACAAGAAGATTAGCTGATACAGCAAGCAATTCCTTGATTGATATTGTAAATATTTTACTGGGATTAACCGTTGGAGCTTCCACACAGGCTGATGTTTTTCTGACGCCAAAATCCCTTTTGATATTTGGATTGGGAGCATTGTCTTTTATGATTGCAACCATGGGGGGATTGGCTTTTGCCAAGATAATGAATCTTTTCCTGAGTAAGGAAAATAAGATTAATCCACTTATTGGCGCCTCAGGGGTTTCTGCTGTTCCGGACAGTGCAAGGGTTGTTCAGCACGAAGGACTAAAAGCAAATCCAAATAACCACTTATTAATGCACGCTATGGCTCCAAATGTTTCAGGAGTTATAGGATCTGCTGTAGCGGCGGGTATTCTGTTGAGCTTTTTAATGTAAAGCATCTATTTATAATTGAACCTATAAAGAGAACGTTTAATCCAAACGTTCTCTTTTATTTTTGCTCGTTACGCTGTTTTTAAAATAATAAAAATTTTTTCCCGTTTCTTTAATTATAAAAAAGATTTCTATCTTTGGTTAGTAATATATTTTCTTGGTTAATGAAACAATTTATTTGTTCCATATAAAAAAAAATGAAAATAAAAAACTTTTGATTATATATTATTGAAAGATAATTATTATAAATTTGATAAACTTCTAGTGAAGAAAATGCGTATTTAAGTTAATGAAGAAATTTTTATTAATAATATTTGCTTTGTTTATTAGTAAATTGATTTTCGCACAGGATCCTCAATTTACACAATTTTACGCCTCACCCTTGTATCTTTCTCCCTCATTTGCAGGAAGTACAAAAGGAAGTCGTATTGCTTCCAATTACAGAAATCAATGGCCCTCACTTGAAAAATCATTTGTTACCTATGCTTTTTCATTTGACCACTACTTTCCTAAACTTAACAGTGGGTTAGGTGCTCTAATATTACGTGAACAAGCAGGTACAGGAGTACTGGCAACAACAAATGCAGGATTGGTTTATTCTTATCATATTGACTTGACACATGAATGGCGGGTGATTCCGGGAATGCATTTTATGTATACACAACGGGGATTACATTTTTACAAACTAACTTTTGGAGATCAGCTTGCAGGAAATTATGAGACATCTGTTGAAGTTCCATCAAAAGATTTTGTTTGGGATGTGGATGCAACTGCTTCTGTTCTTGCCTATTCAGACAAGATTTGGTTCGGGCTTACTGTTGATCACTTATTACAACCAAATCAGTCTCTTACAGGAGATCAAAGCATTGTAGATATTAAATACTCCGTTTTTGGAGGAATGAGAATACCTATAGATAAACAATACAACAGAGATCCTTTTGAAAGTATTTTTCCGGCTTTTCATTTTCAGCAACAAGGAAATAACTCACAATTAAACCTGGGTTTATATTACCATAAAATGCCATTTATGTTAGGTTTATGGTATCGAGGTATACCAGTCTTTAAAGATATACCAAGTAATGATGCCGTAGCTGTTCTATTGGGTTACAAGATAGATCAGTTTAACATTGGTTATAGTTATGATGTTACTATTTCAAAACTAGCAGGGTTAACAGATGGAGCTCACGAGATATCACTCATTATTAAGTTTGGTGAATATCTAACTCCAAGGCAAAAATGGATTGTTGATCCTTGTCCTGGTTTTTAATGATGACCAACAATAAAAAAATTACCCTGATATTTTTATTTAGGTTCGTATTAATTTATATTTGCCTTCAGTTTAAATAAAAACATTGAAAAAATGAAGAAATTAAATCTCTGGATTAATGTTGTACTAGTTGTTGCAGTAGCAATATTGTTTGTATTCCAATTTACGTCTTTTAGCTTAACATCAGATAATGAAAAGAAGGACCAACCCAAACAAGAGCAACCAAAAGAGGAAATAAAAGGAAATTTAAAAGTAGCTTATGTACATATAGATAGCTTGTTATCAGGATATGATCTGTATATTGATAAGCAGGAAGAATTTATGCAGGAACAAACAAATTCGCAAGCTGAATTGCAAAGCAGAAGCAAGCAATTACAGCAGGAATTTGAAAGTTTAAAAGAAAAATTAAACAAAGGCTTGATTACACGGGCTAAGGCGAGAATGATGCAGCAAAGCCTTGGACAAAGAGAACAGGAATTATACCAGTTAAGAAATAATATGTCATCCAAATTAGCAGAAAAAGAACAGGTAATATACCGACAAGTGCTTGATAATGTTATGAATTATCTGGATGATTACGCAAAAGAAAACGGATATCATTATATCCTGAGCTTTTCATTTGGTGGTCCGATACTCTATACAGACAAAAGATTAGAAATAACCCAGGATGTGTTAAAAGGACTTAATAAAAAATATGATGAGAAACAAAAGAAGGAAAAATAAAATATAGTAATTTGATATATCATTTTAAGAGCATCTGTCTGGATGCTCTTTTTTATTTTTTTAATCTGTGGATTCAATTTAATTTCTATTTTTACTACTTGAAAGCCTGATCATGTTGTTTTGTTGGGTTTGTTTACATTGCAGAGCAATTAGTTGAATGTTTTGATTTATGAAAGCAGAGAGAGAAAAAGCTATAAAAGAAAATCAGAAAACTTTTAACTTGTTTTATAATGAATTGCCATTTATAAAACCTGAAGAAACACTTAAGTTCTCAAGGGAAAGGGATCGACTGGTTGAAGATATTGAGAAATATGTTAAATGGGGGTATAACAGGACAAAAGTGGACTGCACTTCACTTTCAAAAGGCTGTAAGACTTGTGGTGCCGGGACATGGTCATGCTTATTTATTAACAATAAATGCAATGCCAATTGTTTTTATTGTCCAACTTCACAGAATGAATATGGAAATCCTACAACCCAAACTGTTGAATTTGAAAATGTTGAGGATTATATCAGCTATCTCAGGACTTTCAACTTTAAAGGAGTTAGTATCAGTGGGGGAGAGCCTTTTTTGAGTTTTGATAAAAGCTTACACTTTATCACTAGAATTCGCGAAAGTTTTGGAGAGAACATGTATATCTGGTTATATACAAATGGAATTCTGGCAACAGAAGAAAAATTGGGTTTATTAAAAAAAGCAGGACTTGATGAAATTCGTTTTGATATTGGTGCAACTGGATACAATCTTGAAAAGGTACGATTAGCCAAAGAAATTATACCGATTGTAACAGTGGAAATTCCTGCTGTTCCAGAAGATTTTCAAAAATTAAAGGATATAGTTTCTGAATTAGCTTCTTTGGGTGTAGATCACCTGAATTTACACCAAATAAGATGTACCGAACACAACTATAAAAAACTACTTAAGAGGAATTACACTTTTCTGCATGGACCTAAAATTACAGTGTTGGAGTCAGAACTAACAGCACTCAAACTAATTAAATATGTGAAACAAAATAAGATTAATATCCCTCTGAATTATTGTTCTTTTATTTATAAATATCGTTTTCAGAGAATGGCTGCCCGAAGACTTTTTGCTCCCTATGTTAAAAGACCTTATGAAGAAGTCACGGAAACAGGAATTATTAGAGATTTGTTTATTAAAGGAGATAAGAATGATATGGATGCCCAGTTTCAGATGTTGAAAAAGTGTCGTAAAAACGATGATTTTGTTCTTTTGAATGATGGCAAAGAGTTGCATTTTAAAAAGAAATGCTGGAAAGAGATTGATTTCATTAAATTTAATGTGCATGTTTCTTATTCTAAACCCTTTTTATTGCCTGCTGTTTCTTACAGGAATATTTTTAAAGAAATCCCGCTGAATAGTAAGAAAAAGGTTGTTGTTGAAAGGTCGCCACTTATGAAGAGTTATAAGATGAAATTATCCGAAAGAGAATTATATGAAACCTTCTTTCTTAATGATGAGGATAACCTTAAAGATTATCGCCATATTGATACTGTGCTTGGGATTCACGAAGAAAAAGGCAGGGTACCTCGTGATGTAGATTTCATTGTGAATGTCTTTGATTTTGAAAAGTTGAGGTGGGGATTACTTGATTATTATTAAAGTTTTGTCATGAGATTCTTTGTATCAAACTTTGATTAATTTCAAGAATATTAAAAAGAGAAGAGGCTGCCAGGGAAAGGCAGCCTCTTATTATAACTGAATTAATGAATTTTAAGGTATAAAAACTTTCTTAGAAAAATTGATGCCCTTTCCCCTTATATTAATTATGCAAACATTGTCATCAATAGAATTTATATTGATTCTATTTTGGGCTTCATGAGAAAGGCGACTGGTTAATAATCTTTGGCCTAGTAAATTATAAACAGATATACTGGCATCTGAAGAAAAATCAATGTTTTTTATGATCAGATGGTCATCGGAAACATAAATCTCAATCTCTTCTTCTGTTTTTTCATCAATATCAGTTGGATCTTTCTTCCCTTTGGCAGTTATATCTCCTGATTGATCAATAACTAGGAACTATAATTAAAAAGATGACTTGTTAATGTTTTTTATCAAACATTATCTAT
>CAYWSJ010000044.1:0-24320 GCA_964461045.1 uncultured Bacteroidales bacterium
TTCTTCTCTTCCTTCTTCTCTTCCTTCTTCTCTTCTGGCTGAGCTTTATTTTCCTCTACATTTTCATCTTTCTTTTCTTCCTTTTGCTCTTCCTCAGCCTTTTTTTGTTCTTCAGCTTTTTTCTCTTCCTCTGCTGCTTTCTTTGCTTCTTTTTCTTTCTTTTCTTTTTCAGCTTTCTCAGCTCTTTCTTTTAATTTCTGAGCATTCTGATCTTCCATTTCATTTTTTAAAGAAGCTAAGTCAGAAATGTCGCCCAGGGTTGTTTTTTCTACATTCTTATTAACCTGGCTTACATTCTTTCGGGTTTTCTTAGTTTGTGCTTTTTCTTTGTCTTTTTTATCATCTTCGTAAACCCTTCTATGCGAAAGTACAATTTTTTTGCCTTCTTTGTTAAATTCTATAACCTTAAATTTAAGTTTTTCATCAACTTTGGCTGTAGAACCGTCTTCTTTTACCATGTGCTTGGGTGATACAAATCCTTCAATACCATAAGGCAATGAAACCATAGCACCTTTATCGAAAACGTTAATTACAGTACCTTCATGAATAGTGCCTTCTTTAAAAACAGATTCGAATACATCCCATGGGTTTTCTTCCAGTTGTTTATGGCCCAGGCTAAGTCTTCTGTTTTCTTTATCAATTTCAAGAACAACGACTTCAATTTCTTCACCTATGGAAGTAAATTCAGCCGGATGATTTATTTTCTTAGTCCATGAAAGATCGGAAATGTGAATCAGGCCATCAACGCCTTCTTCAATTTCTACAAAAACACCAAAGTTTGTGAAGTTTCTTACTTTAGCTTTATGCTTGCTTCCAACAGGATATTTTTCTTCAATATTTTCCCATGGATCCGGCTTGAGTTGTTTTATTCCCAGTGACATTTTTCTTTCTTCCCTGTCGAGTGTTAGAATCTGGGCCTCAATCTCATCGCCAACCTTAAGGAATTCCTGAGCGCTGCGTAAATGCTGTGACCATGACATTTCAGAAACGTGGATCAGTCCTTCAACACCGGGTTGAATTTCTACAAAAGCTCCATAATCAGCCAATACAACAACTTTTCCTTTTACTACATCGCCCACCTTGAGGTTTGGATCCAGTGAATCCCATGGGTGAGGAGTAAGCTGTTTTAATCCTAATGCAATTCGTTTCTTTTCATCGTCAAAGTCAAGAATTACAACATTTAGTTTCTGATCAAGTTCTACAATCTCTTCAGGGTGATTTACGCGACCCCATGACAAGTCTGTGATATGGATAAGACCATCAACTCCTCCAAGGTCGATAAATACACCGTATGAAGTAATATTTTTGACAGTACCTTCAAGTACCTGACCTTTTTCAAGTTTGGAAATAATTTCTTTCTTCTGTTGTTCAAGTTCTTCTTCTATAATGGCTTTGTGAGATACCACTACATTGCGGAACTCGTGGTTAATTTTTACCACTTTAAAGTCCATTGTTTTGCCAACATATGCATCATAATCACGAATAGGCTTAACATCAATCTGTGAACCGGGCAGGAATGTTTCAATACCAAAAGCATCTACGATCATACCACCTTTTGTACGACACTTGATATAGCCTTGTATAATTTCATCGTTATCGTGGGCTTTGTTAACTCTTTCCCATGCTTTAAGGGTTCTTGCCTTTTTGTGAGATAAGATTAACTGGCCATCTTTGTCTTCCTGGCTTTCAATGTAAACTTCAACTTTATCGCCCGGTTTTAAATCAGGATTGTGTCGGAATTCGCTTTTGCTTACTACACCTTCCGATTTGTAACCAATGTTAATTACTACTTCTTTTTTGGAAATGGAAACAACCGTTCCTTCAACCACTTCCTTCTCTTTTATTGTAGAAAGCGTTTCATCGTAAAGTTGCTTGTACTTTTCTCTGTCTTCAGGTTTATAATCATCAACCTCAGTATCCATGTTGTCCCAGTCAAATTCTTCCTGCTGATTTGTTTCCTCCTTAATATCAAGAGGCTGATCAGTTGTTTCCTGGGGAGCTTCAGATTTCGTCTCTTCTTTTTTTACAGATTCTTCCTGACTCTTCTCTTGGTTTTCAGTTGATTGTGATTCAACCTTTTCATTGTTTTCTTGCTCTTTTGCCTGATTCTCCTGGCTACTCGTTTCGTTTAAATTTTTTTCTTCTTGTTTTGTCATTCTTTTAGTCCTTAATAATTAATAAGTTAGACATTATTTTTATTCAATAAATAAGTTGCAAAATTAAGATTTTTATTGATTTTAAAAAATTAATTTTCAATATTTTTAATCATTCCTTTGCAAAATAAATTTTTCTGAAAACTCTTCTTCGAAAACTTTATTGCTTTTTTACAATAAAATTTCTTTTTATATTTATCTGGTTTAAATAACGAAGAGGAATGGTATCTGATTTTAAAGTTTTATTTATAATTGATAAACCGGAATTTCTTGATAAGGAAATTGATGTTCTTAATAATGAAGGATACCAAATTGCTACAGAGAATTATTCTTCTGATATACATAGCAAATTGCCTGCCATTAATCCTGATCTTGTAGTTAGTGATATTTTTTTTCTGGATGAGAATTCAGACTCTTTCTTTACCAATCGGGACAAAGAGAACTCATTAACCTCTTTTTTTATTTTTATTGGAGAAGATGAGGCAGACAAAAATTTGAATCTGAATTATAACTGGCCTGTTGAGATAATGATAAGACCCTATTCACAGAAATATTTTCTGCAGAGAGTGAAAACTTATAATGAATTAATAAACAGGGGGAAAAATATAATTTCAAGAGAAAGGAAAGTTGAAGAACATCTGTCTGAACAGAAAAAGTTCGATCAACAAAGAACTGAATTTTGGAAAATCGCTGTATTTAGCGAAGATGCAAATGACATGATAGAAAGTTTGCTGATCTTGCTGGGAGATTTTTTAGATCTGGGAAGAATCAGCTTTTTTTCTTATCAGAAAGAAACAAACATTCTTAATTGCCAGGTTCAATGGGTAAAAGGGAAAGGGCTTTTTCATGAGAAATGTGAATTATCCGCAACTGATTTTGAAAAGTTTTTAAAGAAAGAGACTTCAGTTCTGGATGATAACTTTCTTACAAAGATCAGAAAGAAGTATCCCGGGTATTTTTCTTCAGTAAAAGCTCAGCTGGTAATTCTTTATGGTACAGAGGAAGTACCGCAGGGGGCTTTCATGCTTGAAGAATTTGAAGAGAAACGCAAATGGACAGACCAGGAAATTCAATTGGCAAGGGAATTTTCTAATATAATACGTCTGAAAACTGATTTGCTGAAGTATGCAGAGGAAAAAGCAGATTCAGAAAGAAAATTTCGGATTATATCAGAAGCATCGCGCGATTTAATTTGTATTCATAACCTTGAAAGTGAATTTAAGTACGTTTCACCTTCCTCTACTGATATACTTGGCTACACTCCTGGTGAATTAACCGGAACTTTGCTCTATGATCTTATGCATCCGGAAGATAATTTTCCATTCTTACATGAAATAAAAAAATTTAGGGAAGAATATAGCCAGGACAATAAAGTAGAATACAGGATTAGAAGGAAAGATGGTAGTTATGTCTGGTTCGAAACTATTGTCCAGCCTCTTGGTCATTCAAAGGAAAACATGGCAGAATTTCAAACTTCTTCAAGGGACATCACAAGCCGTAAGCTGGCAGAAGAAAAAATCCGGGAAAGTGAGATTAAATACCGGAATATCTTCGAAAGCATGCATGATGTTTATGTAGAAATAGGCATTGAGACAGGAAAAATACTTGAAGTAAGTCCTTCGATTAAACGATTTACAGGTTACAGCAGAGAAGAACTTTTAAACAGATCTGTTGAAGTATTCGATATAGGTGCAAAAGAGGGGGAGGCTATTGTAAAAGAGATTATTGATAAGGAAAAAGTCAGTGATT
Organism: uncultured Bacteroidales bacterium; assembly: GCA_964461045.1. Taxonomy (GTDB): domain Bacteria; phylum Bacteroidota; class Bacteroidia; order Bacteroidales; family UBA12077; genus JAGXLC01. Next base: position 3,903 of record CAYWSJ010000044.1, read on the forward strand.
ATGAAATTGCTTTGAAGGTGAAAGGGGGTAGAAGAATTATTTGTTCCTATTCTGTAAGAGTTGTAAGAGATGAAAATGGAAAACCTTTTAAAGTTGTTGGTACTTTAAGAGATATTTCGCAAAGAAAGAATTATGAAAAACAGCTTAAAAATGCAAAATTAAATGCAGAAGCAGCCTCAAAAGCAAAAAGTGAGTTCCTGGCAAATATGTCCCATGAGATAAGGACTCCATTAAATGCGATACTTGGTTTTAGTGAAGTACTGATAAATAAGGCTCAGGATCCTGAAGATGTAAACCATCTCGAAGCCATTCTTTCAAGCGGACAAACCTTATTAGCAATTATTAACGATATACTTGATCTTTCAAAAATTGAAGCCGGAAAATTTGAAATTTCAAGGGACCCGGTTCAAATCAACGCGATTATAGAGGATATAAGACATATCTTTGACTACAAAATAAAAAATAAGGGACTTGAGTTCTATGTGGATCTTGAAAAAGCTGATCCACCAGTTGTTTTGATACTTGATGAAATCAGGGTTCGGCAGATATTATTTAATTTGGTAGGAAATGCCCTGAAATTTACTGAAAAAGGATACATTAAAATATCGGTAGAATTAAATAAAAACGAAAATGGAAACTATGACCTTACTTTAAAAGTGAGTGATACAGGAATTGGAATTCCTAAAAAGCAACAAAGATTGATTTTTCAATCGTTCCAGCAACAAAGCGCTCACGACTCCAGGAAGTATGAAGGAACAGGACTAGGGTTAACTATTACGCAAAAGTTAATTGAGATGATGGGAGGTGAGATAAAACTGGAAAGCCGGATAGGCAAAGGGAGTGTTTTTATTGTAAATCTATTCAATTTACGCGAAAGCTCATATAAGAAAATTGAACCCCAGAAAGAAACAATTGATGAGACAAACATTGAATTTCATCCGGCTACTGTATTAATAGCAGATGATCTTCAGTACAATATTGATGCTGTAAAAAGCATGGTTAATTCTGAAAATATAAGTTTCATAGAAGCTCAGACAGCTGAAAAAGCTATTGAAGTGGTTAATATAAAGAAACCTGATCTGATATTAATGGATGTGAGGTTTCCTGATATGAGTGGTTACGAAGCAACAGCTTTTATTAAAGCAGAAAATAAGGGAATTCCTGTCATTGGTTACACTGCATCAACAATTTCGGAGGAGGATAGCCAGGTTCGAAAAATATTTGACGATTACTTACGCAAACCTGTTTCAAAAAATGATCTCTTTGCCAAATTAAAAAAGTTTTTAGCGTATGAATACAAATCTATAGATATTCGTAAAAACGAAATAGAAAAAAATACAATAGAAAAAATTGATAATATAGATTATAAATATCTTGTGCGAACTTTAAAAAAGGATTTTTTGCCAACCTGGGAGTTGATTAAAGATAATCTGATGATTTTTAAAATTGAAGATTTTTGTAATGAAATAAAATCTCTTGCCGATGAGAATCCCGATAATGATTTGCAACATTATGTGAAACAACTTAAAAAAGAACTTGACGAATTTGATATTAATAGTTTGGAAACAACTCTGAAAAAGTTTCCTGATTTAATAAATAAAATTGAAATGAAGCTTTAAACGTATTATATATGTCAGATAACAAGAGAGATAATAATGTGATTTTACTGGTAGATGACAGCATAAATAACCTGCAGCTTTTAGGGAATCTTTTGAAAAATGAAGATTACCAGATTGCTTTGGCCAAAAACGGCAAGGAGGCTCTTAATATTGTTAATGAAGTTGTTCCTGAATTAATTCTACTGGATATTATGATGCCTGAGATGGATGGTTATACTGTTTGCAGAGAACTAAAAAAGAATCCATATACTAAAGATATTCCTATAATTTTTCTTACTGCCAAGACAACCAAGGAGGATATTGTAAAAGGCTTTAATACCGGCGGAGTTGATTATATAACAAAACCTTTTAATCGGGAGGAGCTGTTAGCCAGAATTAAAACTCACCTTGAGTTAAAAAAAGCAAGAGATAAAATTACTCAGCAACGAAGGGAGCTTGAAGAGTCAAATGCAACAAAAGATAAAATGTTTTCAGTAATATCACATGATCTCAGAGCTCCGCTCGGAGGGATGAAAAGCATGCTGGATCTTGTTTACGAAGACAAAAATGAAGGAAAAAATATAAATAAGAAGTCTTTAGATTCACTTAAAAAGGCAGCAGACAAAACATATAACCTGTTGGAAAACTTGTTGTACTGGTCAAGGAGTCAGCGAGGGCAACTTGTTTATGAGCCTGAGTATATAAATTTATACGACCTTGTAATAGAAAATGTGGAGTTATTAAAAACGATGATTGACAATAAAAAAATACATATTTCTAATGAAATTTCTGACAATTTGAATGCTTATGCCGACCGGAATATGGTAAAAACAATTATTCGAAATCTGATTTATAATGCAATTAAATTTACAAAGGAAGAAGGTGAGGTTAAAATATATTCAAAGAAAGAGGGAAATTTCGTTATTTTATCGGTTGAAGATAATGGAGTAGGAATTACAAAAGAAAACATGGAGAAAATATTCAATCGCAAAGAATATTTTACTACATACGGAACTGAGAGAGAAAAGGGCAGCGGACTTGGATTAAATCTTATATTTGATTTTCTGGATAAAAACAAAGGTGAATTATTTATAGATAGTGATTATGGGAAGGGAAGTACTTTTTCTTTTTCTTTACCTGTTGCACCAATGTCATAATTTTTTTTCAATAAGAAGTAATTGCCTTTAAACCAAACTTATTTGAGGATATCATAGAGTTTTATGAAAAAAGAATTAATTGTTTACATATTAATATTGATATCATTAGGTTCTTTTTCACAAAGAAAGGTAGATAGTTTGCAAAATTTGTTGGAAAAAGCCGATAACAAAGAAGACAGCCTGAATGTTTTAACAGAAATTGCTGAAGACTATGAAAAAGTCAATACTGATAAAGCAATTCACTACTCCATTATAGCTCTGCAGGTAGCAAAAAATTTTAATAAGAGTCAAATTATTGTTGATTGTTATAATCAACTGGCGAAATTATACTGGAAAAAGGCTTATAAAAAGAAATTAAAACAAACAATCGATTCTTCACTTTACTTTGCTAATAAGACAGGTTATGTAAATGGTCTGGCCAGGGCGCTGTACTTGAATGGATTATACTATATCGATATGAATCAGTTTGTCAAAGCAGAAAATGAACTAAACAAATCTTTGAAATATTTTAATGAAATTGAAGATTATGGAGGAGTGGCTGATTCTTATCACAGGTTGGGTATTATTTACTGGGAGCGCTTAAAGCTGGATTCTGCCATTAGTTTATATACGAAATCCTTTGAATATTATGAAAAATCAGGTGATTTAAGCGGAAAAGCAAAAATTTGCCGGTATAAAGGAATTGTATATAACAGGATTGGGCAGTATCCGAAAGCTCTTGACTGCTATTATTCTGCTGAAAAACAGTATAGGGAATTGGGTGATAGAAAGAAGCTTGGTGAGATTTTAGGAAACATTGGGAGTCTTCAGAAGAAATTAAATCATGAGAAAAAGGCCCTGGAAAGCTTTCAAACTGCTTATGAAATATTTAAAAAATTGAAATTAAAAAGGCCAGAAGCTGGTAATTTATCACAAATTGCATATATACATTTTTTAAAAGGAAATTATAAATTAGCTGATTCACTGTTTCATTTGGCTTATAATATTTATGATTCAATTGGCTTTGACATTGGAAGAGCTGAAGTTCTTACAGATATCAGTGAATTGAATTATAAAAGAAAAAAGTATGATGAAGGAATAAAAAAACTAGGTGTAGCAAAAAATATCTTCAACAAAATTAAATATGAAAATGGTCTGATAAGAGTTCATAAACTTTTTGGGATGCATTATAATAAGAAAGGGGACAAACAAAAAGCTCTGACAAATCTTCAATTGGCCCTGAAATATGCAGTTTCAACTCAAAATAAAGAACAAAAGAAAGAATTGTATAAGCTTTTATCTGATTTTTATTCTGAAAATGGGAATTATAAAGAAGCATTAAAATACTATAGGGATTATAAAGCTGTGAGTGATTCACTTGTTAACGCAGAAAGTAAAAAGCATATCTCAAGAATTCAGAGAAAATATGATTTCATAAAAAAGCAGAAGGAACTGGAGAGTCTTAAAAATGAACAAAAGCTTGAAAAACAAAAATTCCAGAGAAATATATTACTCCTTTCGGTTTTATTATTAATTATTGTTATAGCTTTTATCCTCAATAGTTACTATTCTAAGAAGAAATCTCTGCGAATAATTGAAGAAAAGAATAAAGAACTTGAAAGAGCAAGAGTTGAAGCTATTAAGGCAAATCAGCTAAAATCTGCATTCCTGGCAAATATGTCGCATGAAATACGTACGCCTATGAGTGCTGTCATTGGTTTTTCTGAGTTACTGGAAAATCCGGATCTTACAAAAAAGGAACAACATGAACTGATTGAAAGCATCCAGGAAAATTCTAACCGCCTTCTTGAATTGATTAATGATATTATTGATACTTCCAGGGTTGAAACAGAATCATTAAGCATTTCAAAAGTAAAGATGGATCTTTCGAAAACAATGAATAGGCTGGAAAAAAAATTTAAAACAAAGTACATTTCAAAATTAGATAAAATTTCTTTTCAGATTAAAGAGGATAATCTGAAATATATCTTTATGGATCCTATAAGGTTGGAGCAAGTCCTCAACAATCTGATAGACAATGCTTTTAAGTTTACTGAAGAAGGAAGAATTGAAGTACGGTACAGACAAGAAAAGATCAATGGAAAGGAAGTAGTTAAATTTGATATATCTGATACAGGATGCGGTATACCTGAAGAAAACCAACAAGATATTTTTGATCGTTTTAGCAAATTAGAGCATTCAAAAACAAAGTTTTACCAGGGTACAGGATTAGGCCTGGCTCTGGCAAGATATCTTGTAAATAAACTGGGTGGAAATATTTATGTGAATTCACAACCGGGAAGCGGATCGGTATTTACATTCTACGTTCCAACAGAAGAACCATAAAAATCTGTTAACTATATAAGTCAGAGAATTAAATAATAATTTCCAGATATTTTTTCACAAATATTTTTATTGTGATTATTATTGGTAAGAGTGAAACTGAAATTCCATTCCGCTTATTTCCTGGAAAGTTTCTCCTGAATCAAGAATATCATCATCTTCTTCAAGATAATGCCACTCAATGGTAACATTTTTTCCTTTTTCCTTAAGCTTTTTGATATTATTAATTAATTCAAAAATCATTTTAGAAGAAGCCGTGTTAAAGTATTCGAACTTGAATACAACCTTGGTTTTTTCCTGGGGTTTTTCTATATACTTTTCAACCCATTGTAATATGGGATGAAAAAGTTGTTTGGCATTTTCAGGAATGGAACGTCCACTCAGATATATTTCACCTTCGTCATAATTGAGATATATCTCAGGAGTTTTAACGGTTCCTTTAAATTTAACCAGGTTTTTACTGGCTGCTTCTTCAAGCTTTTTTATTAGTATTCTTTGATTTTGAGGACTCATATAATAGAAATTCTAATATTATTCATAACTTATATAATTAAAGGGAATCTCTGTTATATCAGAATAATCTTCCCCTGCTTCAAGCATATCGTCATCTTCTTCAATGTAGTACCAGTCAACAGAGAGATTGGTATTATCATGTAAATCTTTTAGTTTTTCAATAATGTCCAGAATCATTTTAGAGGAAGCTGTATTAAAATATTCAAAATTAAATACAACTTTTGTACTATCCTGGGGTTCTTGAAGATAATTGTCAATCCATTCAATTATCGGGTTGTAAAATTCTTTCACATTCTCTGGTAAAGAACGTCCTGAAAACTCCATTGTTCCATTATCTTTATCTAATTTTACCTCAGGGGTGGATTGTGTTTTTTCTACGTAAAAAGTTTCCGGATAATTGTTTTCTGCCATGTTTTATTTGTTTTTTAATTAGTAACCAATAACCCAAAGGATCCTCTGATTATCAATACATTCATCTGTAATTTTTAGAAGTCCTTTATTTACATCTATAAGTTTGTTTAAATACTTTTCCCATTTCTTCTCCCAATCTTTGTCATTCTCTTCCAATGTTTCCAGGAACTCATCTCCAAGAAAAATATTATTTATATGTTCTTTGAAATCTTGTAAACAATTAATATTAGTTAATGTTTTCAGCTTTTTATTTAATTCATTTCTTAAAGGTACAATTTTTCTTAAATTATACTTTGTCGCTCCATAGAATTCATAAAGTTTGTTGCTGTTTTCAAAACATTCAATGAATAAATTAAATACTTCACTCTGCATATATTGCGACTCGGAATCCCCTTTGATGTAATTATCATTGTCTCCGGTAGTATTTAACTCAACTATATTTAAATAATCCGCATTAAAAATCTCAATTCTAAGATTGTTTTTATCCATAAATTAGGATTTTATCTATTCCAAAAATATAAAAATATAATTTGATATTAAATAATTGCTACAACATTTTTTAGCAATTATTTAAATAATCAGTGTTTAAACCTGAATTATTCATAGAAAATGAACAAATTCAAATAAATCAAAGATAGACATTCTGATACCTCAAATATCCCAAAAAATATTTGTTTATTTTTTACAAATGCATCAATTTCAGGGCTTCTCCTGCGTTGCAAAAACCTTGAAATAGAACACTATGTCTGCGGTTTTCGACGCCTTGTATCTACCCTAAACTTGATGCATGAATAATTCAGGTAAAAACAGTATTGTTTCAATTATGATTTCTTTTTGCCATTCTTCTGGAATGAAAGTCACATAACTTATTTTCCGCGTTTTCTGCATGCGACTTTACCCATTTAAGCTCTATGTACTTATTGTTTAAGAGTTTCCAAAGGATTTTCCATCTTTTTTTATCTTTTACTTTATCTCCATTGGCTGTTTTCCAATTGTTTAAGCGCCAGTTTATGATCCATTCGCTAATGCCTTTTATTACATATTGGCTGTCTGTGATAATTCTTATTTCTTTTTGTCTTTTTAAATGTTGAACTCCTTTTATAACAGCCTGGAGTTCAATAGTGTTGCTTTTTATCTTTTTTGTTTTGTAGGTATAGACTTTATTGGGTTTCCCTGGTTTTTTTATCAGTATTGAGTAGCCTCCTTTTTTATCTGATTGAATATAGGCCCCATCAGTATATACCTCAGATATATCAGGAGTTTTACTGTTTGTTTTATATATCTGTTCTTTGTTGTTTTTTCTGTTTATTACTGTGACTTTTTGCTTATTAAATTTCTCCTGGCCAGGGTTGTTTTCATGAAGAATAAAGTTCAGACGGAATCCTTTGTAAAAAGTATCGCGTCTCTTATTGTTAAGTATTCGATATAATTGAAATTTTCTTTCTTTGAGAAATGTATTTAACGTACTTGCTGAATCTTTGAAAATAATGGTTTTGCTTGATGTATTATATTGTATATCCACTGCCTCGTGTTCATCATTGATCCGGATGTTAAATAAGTCATCCCTGGCACTTGTTATTCTCATATGAAAGGAGAATTTGTCCATTATTTTCCGTTTTTGATAAAGATAATATTTTTTCAACAATTTTTTTGTTTATCAACATACGCCATATTGGCATTTTTTTTAATCAGATCATGACTTTTTGTCTTGTTTTATGCATGATTTTTAAATGGCAAAGGATTTGATAACTATAGGTGAAAATTTTTGAAGGAGGTTAATTATTATGAATTTAAACAATTTTACGATAAAGTCGCAGGAGTCAATCCAAAAGGCCTTCTCTATTGCTGAAGGTTATCAGAACCAGGCCATAGAAACTGCCCACTTATTCAAAGGGGTTATGAGTGAAGCCCAGAATATAGTGGACTACCTGTTAAAAAAGCTGGGCGTTTCGGTAAATAATATCGATAATGTCCTGAATAAAATTATTGAATCTTATCCTAAAGTTTCAGGTGGAGAACCTTATTTATCAAACAATGCTTCCGGGGCTTTACGGGAAGCGATGAATTCTTCGAAGGATTTTGGTGATAAGTTTGTGGCAGTAGAACACATTATAATGGGAATCTTCACAAATGGAGATGATGTTTCGCAACTTCTGAAAGATAATGGGGTAGATAAAAAAAGTTTGAAAGCTGCCATCGAAGAGATGAGGAAAGGGGAGCAAGTAGACAGCCAAACAGCTGAAGATAAATTTGATGCGTTGAATCGTTTTGCTATAAACCTTATTGAAAGCGCAAGGAATGGGAAACTTGATCCGGTAATTGGACGCGATGAAGAAATTCGCAGGATTCTTCAGATTCTTGCAAGGCGAACAAAAAATAACCCGGTTTTAATTGGGGATGCCGGTGTTGGAAAAACAGCAATTGCCGAAGGAATTGCTCACAGGATTGTAAGTGGGGATGTGCCTGAAAACCTGAAAAGTAAACAAATCTTTGCGTTGGACATGGGAGCCTTAATTGCAGGAGCTAAATATAAAGGTGAATTTGAAGAAAGATTGAAAGCAGTGGTGAAAGAAGTAGTAAATTCTGAAGGTGATATTGTGTTGTTTATTGATGAAATCCACACGCTTGTTGGTGCTGGTAAGTCGGAAGGTGCAATGGATGCAGCCAATATCCTGAAACCTGCCCTGGCAAGAGGTGAACTTCGGGCTATTGGGGCAACAACATTAAATGAATACCAAAAGTATTTTGAACAGGATAAGGCTCTTGAAAGAAGGTTTCAAAAGATAATAATTGATGAACCTGACGATATGAGCGCCATTTCAATATTGAGAGGAATCAAGGGACGATACGAAAATCACCATAAAATAAGGATAAAAGATGATGCGATTGTAAACGCAGTTGAGTTGTCTAAAAGATATATAACTGACAGGTTCCTGCCTGATAAAGCAATTGACCTTATAGATGAGGCAGCTTCGAAACTAAGGTTAGAAATGAATTCTGTTCCAGAAAGCATTGACGATATTGAAAGGAAGATTAAACAACTTGAGATCGAAAAGGAAGCTGTTAAAAGAGAAGGAGGCAAACAAAAAAATAAAGAGGTTGATGAACAACTTGCAAATCTAAAAGAAGAAAGAAATCAGCTTCGCGCTAAGTGGGAACAGGAGCGAAAGCTTGTTGATCAGATACAGAAAAACAAAGAAGCAATTGAAAATTATAACCATGAAGCAACAGTTGCTGAACGTGAAGGAAATTACGAGAAGGTAGCTGAACTCAGGTATGGAAAAGTAAAGGAAGCTGAGAATGAAGTACAGAAATTACAGAAGGAACTGAGAGAAGTACAGGGAGAAGATGCTTTGATTAAGGAAGATATTGACGGGGAAGACATTGCCGAAGTAGTTGCCCGATGGACAGGCATTCCTGTTAGTAAAATGTTGCAAAGTGAAAAAGAAAAACTGCTCAGACTTGAAGATGAATTACATAAACGGGTTGTAGGTCAGGACGATGCTATAGAGGTCGTATCTGATGCAGTAAGAAGAAGCAGGGCCGGTTTACAGGATGAGAAAAAACCTATTGGTTCATTTATATTTATGGGCACAACCGGAGTTGGTAAGACAGAACTGGCAAGAGCACTTGCAGAATTTTTATTTGACGATGAAAACATGATGACCCGTATTGATATGTCTGAATACCAGGAAAGACATAGTGTGTCAAGGTTGGTTGGAGCACCACCGGGATATGTTGGTTATGATGAAGGTGGTCAGTTAACAGAAGCAGTCAGAAGAAAGCCTTATTCAGTGATTTTGCTCGATGAAATAGAAAAAGCACATGCAGATGTATTTAATATTCTTCTGCAGGTACTGGATGAAGGCCGATTAACTGACAATAAAGGCAGAACGGCTGATTTTAAAAATGCCATCATTATCATGACATCCAATATTGGAACTGATGTCATTCAGCAAAAAATGGATGAACTAACAGATCCTTCTAAAACTGGCGTTTATGATAAGGTGAAAAATGAAATCCTGGGATTATTAAAGAAAACCATTCGACCAGAGTTTATTAACAGGTTGGATGAAATTGTTATGTTTAAACCGCTTTCTAAAGAAGAGATAAAAAAGATTGTAACATTACAGTTTAACCTGATGAGCCAGCGACTGAGAAAACAACAAATAAGTGTAGATATTACTGATAAGGCCACAGAGCTTATAGCTAAACAGGGATACGATCCTCATTATGGAGCTAGACCTGTAAAAAGAGTGATTCAAAAGAATCTTATTAATGAACTGTCGAAAAAAATCCTTCAGGATCAGATTGATAAAGATAAAAAAGTCATTATTGATTCAGATGGAGAGAATATTCAGTTTAAAAACTAAACAGACATCAGTTTGTTAAAAAAAAGCCGCGATTGTTCAGAACAATTGCGGCTTTTATACTGAATATTTTTATTTAGAAACTATTGACACAGTCATCTACACTGTCGTGAATTTCGAAAACATTATGTAATTGAAGTAACTTAACAAGCTCCATCACATCGGGTGAAATATTACATATTTTAAAAACACTGTCATTGTTTTTTGCATTTCTAAGTATTGATAGCAATGCTCCAAACCCAGAACTATCAACATATTCAATACCTTCTAAATTGAGTACAATTTTTTTCCCTGGCTTATTTAAATATTGAGCAATTTCTTCTTTTAAGGATTGTGCAACAAGAATGTTCAATTTACTAACGTTCTCAAATGACAGTATTTCAATCCCATTTCTTGATTCACTTTTTAACATAGATCTTATTTTTAAGAGTTATTAACTAAGTTCGTTTATGCAAATTTACTAATATTTTTAAAAAAATATATAATTTATTTATATTTAGCTATGTTTAGTTGTTTTGTAAACTGCAATATAAAAAAAAATCCATTAAAAGAAAAAATTATTCAATATTTATTATTTATATCTGTAAGCTATTTTTGAGGATATTTAAAAATTATTATTTTTACAAATGAAATGTTCTTAAAATATTTTCATAAGTTACGGCTTATTAAATAAATGTTTTGAGTGTTACTTAAGTTAGTAAATGTTTATTGTTAACATCTTAAACTTATTCATTATCACTCATTTATTCATTAATTTGTACTATAAAATTCCAACCAGATGAGACTAAAAGTAATTACCATACTTTTTTTTGTACTTCTTTCAGGTTATAAGTGTCATGCACAAAAACCTGATAAAGATGCAAAAATGAAATACAATAAGGCGGTTGATCTTGTAAACAGCAACGATTTTGATCAGGCACTGCATAATTTCAACCTGGCACTGAATGCCTATCCTGATTTTAATAAAGCATTGCTTGAAAGAGGAAAAATTTATTTTAAACAGCATAAATACGATATAGCTCTCAGAGATTTTGAAAAGGTGATTGAATTATCTGAACAGAATGGAGAGGCCTATTTTTACAGAGGGTATCTGAAATTTAAAAATCAAGAATTGAATTCTGCCCTGGAAGATTTTACAGTAGCTATTCAGTCTGGGTATAAAGATGCAATGGTTTATTACCTGAGAGGCATAACAAATTACAAACTAAAGGATTATGAAAATGCTGTTTTGAATTTAACAATGGCTATTGATGGAAAGTATAATTTTGGTTATGCATATCACGAGCGTGCAATTGCTAAGATTGAGAAAGAAGATTATCGGGGGGCAATTAATGATTTCAACAAAGCCCTTAAATATGGAACAGAAAAACCTTTTGTTTATTGTAATATGGGTGAAGCACTTCTTGAACTCTCTGATTATAAAAAAGCCATTGAGATTTTTACAAAAGCAATAGGATTAGACCCAAATTATTTTAAAGCCTACATTAACAGAGGTAATGCAAAGGCGTCTCTTGAAAAATTCGAAAGTGCTTTACTTGATTATAAGAAAGCTCTTAAAATAGATAAAAAAAATGGGGTACAGGCTGAAAATAATATAGGAGTTGTTTACCTGAAACAGGGAGAGTACAATAAAGCCGTAGAATCATTTACTAAAGTGATTGAAAAGAACCCGGAAATAGGAGGAGCATATCTCAACAGAGGTGTTGCATGGGAGAATCAGGGGAAATTCAGTAAAGCTTGCATAGATTGGATTAAAGCCAAAGAATTGGGAATTGAAGAGGCTAAAGAATATTTAAAAGATTGTGACTAAGATTATTCTAAATATTAAATGAAATAAGGAGTAAAAAATTATATCTGACTAGGAGATAAAATATTTCTACAATCCCGAAAAAACAAAATGTAATGAAATATCCTCAGACAAAAATATTATTCATCGCAACAGTAATTATTTTAATTGTTTCAAATACGTCTTTTGGCCAAAAAGATATTCGTATTAAAAGACGAAATTTTAAGATCGAAAATAAAGAAGGATTTAAGGAAGCATGGAAACACAGACGTAAAGCCGACAGACACTTTGAAGAAGGTGTAGGCTTTTTTGATAAGGCCCTGAAACATTATAAAATAGCTTATAATTATAACAGCGAAAATCCTGCACTTAATTATAAAATGGGCGTTTGCTATTTGGTCCTCAGAGATAATGAAAAGGCTATTGAAGCCTTTAATAAAGCCCTTTCAAGCGAGGAATTAGTAGCTGCGGACATTTTTTACCTTTTGGGCAGAGCATATCACCTGAATTATCAATTTGAAGAGGCTACCGAATATTACAGGAAATGTCTGGAAGTGGACATTCTCAATGAGCTTGAAGAAACCAAGAAAGAAATAAATGTTTATATAAGGCAATGCCAGTCTGGTATTGAATTGATGAACAATCCTGTTCGGGTAAATGTCAATAATATGGGTACGAATATTAACTCAAAATACGATGATTATGGCCCGGTAATTCATCCTAATGATTCTATCCTGTATTTTACCTCCAGAAGGAAAAATGAAAAAAATGATGAAAGATGGGTGGTGGATAATCGTTTTTATTCAGATATTTATAAATCTGAACTAAAAGATGGCAAATGGCAAAAGGCTAGTGTTCTTCCCAGGAGAATCTACTCCAGACACAATGATGCAATACTTGAAGTAACAGAAGATCCAGACCGATTATATATTTATCGAGGCGATAAAAAAGGCGGAGACATCTATTACTATGAGATGAAACGAGGAAAATGGAGAGGACCAAAAAAGTTTTCTTCTAATATTAATACCAGAGACAAAGAAACAGCTATTTCTTTTACTGAGGATAAACGAACAGTATTTTTTGTTTCTGATTATGAAGAACAGACACTTGGGAAGAAAGATGTATTTATGGCTAATAAAAATAACAAAGGAAAATGGGAGGAAATATATAATCTTGGAGGAATCGTTAACTCATGGCTTAATGAAGAAGGTGTTTATATCAGTACACTGGAGGACAGACTTTATTTTAGTTCAGAAGGACAAAGCTCAATGGGAGGATATGATATTTTTTATACAGAAAGAGATGTTGATGGAAACTGGGAGGAACCGGTAAATTTAGGGTATCCCGTGAATACTCCGTATGATGATGTGCTTTTCCAAATGTCTAATAAAACAGATAAAAAAGGTTATTTTTCCTCAATAAGAGAGGATACACATGGAAAGAAAGATCTTTATGAAGTTATTTTCCTTGGAGAAGAGAAAGATTATTTCGTGTTTTTCGGACAGGATTCCCTGGCATGGACAATGGAACCAAAAGAAGAACTTTTTTATAAAACACCCGAAAAACTTGCTATAGACACAACAATCTACCTGGTTGGAAATGTTCTTGATAAAAATTCAAAAGAAGGTGTGAAAGGAAGACTACAAATTATTGATAATGAAAAGAACAAAGTGATAGCTACTTATCTTTCCGATACTTTAGGAAATTATAAAATACGACTGGCAGAAAAGAAAAAATATGGGGTTGAAATTACGGCTAAAGATTACCTTTTCTTTGCTGAGGAAATTAATATGAATCAGATGGAAATTAAAAACGACAGTATACATAAAAACTTCCTGCTGGATAAGGTAGAGGTAGGTAAAAAGGTTGTGTTGGAAAACATATATTTTGAAACGGGTAGCGATAAACTTAAACCTGAATCCTACGCAGAGCTGGATAGAGTGGTAAAACTCCTTGAAAATAATGCATCCATTAAACTTGAAATTTCCGGGCATACCGATAATGTTGGTTCTTATATCGCTAACAAGAGACTGTCAAAATCCAGGGCTAAAAGTGTAGTCGATTACCTGGTTGGCCATGGTATCAGCAAATCTCGACTGACTTTTGAGGGATATTCCTTTACCCGGCCAATAGCCCCTAATGATACCCCTGAAGGAAGAAGAAGAAACAGAAGGGTGGAGTTTGAAATACTTGAGAAATAAAATTTTATATGGGATCAGATTTGATCCCATTTTTCTTTATAAGGATTGTCTGACTTATTTATTGAAGTTTTAGAAACCTTTATTTTTGATTTTTCCCATATAGAATCTTCAAAAAATTATTTAGTTTTGTCGACCGTAACAAAAATCTATTTATAAATTCATTAAATAATATTACCATGAAAAATACAGTTCTGATAAATAAGCATAAAGCATTAGGCGCTAAATTAGTTGATTTCGCAGGATATCAAATGCCTATAGAATATTCTGGTGTGAGTGATGAACATATTACCGTAAGAGAAAAAGTGGGTATTTTTGATGTATCTCATATGGGTGAGTTTTGGGTTAAAGGAGCTGGTGCATTTGATCTTGTGCAAAAAGTATCGGCAAACAATGCTGCTAAATTAAAACCGGGGAAAGCCCAGTACACCTGTCTGCCCAACGGACAGGGAGGACTTGTCGATGATTTTCTTGTGTATAAATTCGATGATGAAAAATATATGCTTGTAGTGAATGCTGCAAACATTGAGAAAGACTGGAACTGGATAGAGAAACAAAATACAATGGGCGCAGAAATGGAAGATGTTTCTGATGAGATGGCATTACTTGCTATTCAGGGCCCCAAAGCTCAGGCTACACTGGAAAAAATTACTGATGAGAACCTGGGCGAAATGAAACCATTCCGGTTTAAGATAGGACAAATAGGAGGAGCAGAAAATGTAATTATTTCTTCTACAGGCTATACAGGTGAGCATGGTTTTGAGCTGTATCTGAACAACAAAGACGCTGAAAAAGTTTGGGATGCTGTTCTCGAAGCAGGTGAAGAATTTGGAATTAAACCTATTGGACTTGGTGCAAGAGACACCCTAAGGCTTGAAGCTGGTCTTTGCCTCTACGGCAACGATATTGACGATACTACCTCACCCATTGAAGCAAATCTTGGATGGGTTGTTAAATTTGCAGAAGATAAAGATTTTATTGACAAAGACTATCTGTGGAAACAAAAACAGGAGGGAGTAAGCAGAAAACTGGTTGGATTTGTTATGAAGGAAAGAGGAATTCCAAGACAACACTATAAGATTGTTGATAAAGATAACAATGAAATTGGCGAAGTGACTTCAGGAACTATGTCACCAATGATGAAACAAGGGATAGGCATGGGATATGTAAAACAGGAATTTGAACAGCCGGGAACAGAAATTTTTATACAAATAAGGAAAAAGACTCTGAAAGCAGAAGTTGTTAAGTTACCGATTTACAAAAAATAATTAAGATAGCTAATTTATTGATAAATGCTGAACGGGATCATATTAGATTCATGAACTTCGTTCAGCATTCTGTTTTAAAACACTAATTATGAACAGGCCTAATAATGTAGAAGTGGTTTTTACCCCGGAAATGTATCCGAATTTCGAAAATGAAGAGGCAAATGTAGTAATAATAGATATATTAAGAGCAACCTCTGCAATTTGCACAGCATTTGAAAATGGTGTGGACGAAATGATACCGGTTCCTTCAATAGAGAAAGCCCGCAAAAGAAAAGAAGAAGGATATATTGTTGCTGCAGAAAGGGATGGAAATGTTCTTGATTTTGCGGATTTTGGTAATTCTCCTTTTAATTTTACTGAAGACAGAGTGAAAGGAAAGCAAATAGCCTACAGCACAACAAACGGTACAAGGGCCATCCATACTGCAAAAGGAAGCAATATGGTTATAATAGCTTCTTTTATTAATTTGTCTGCTGTTGTTAACCTGCTGGCAAAAGAAAACAGGGATGTTATTATCTTGTGTGCCGGCTGGAAAGGAAAATTTTGCCTGGAAGATACTCTTTGTGCTGGAGCTATAGCTGAACAACTTTTAGCTTCTGGCTCTTTTAATACAATCTGCGACTCAGCAAAAGCTTCAGTTGATTTGTGGAAACTAGCTCAACCGAATCTTTTAAAATATGTGGATAAGGTAGCCCAACGGGAAAGGCTCCAAAGACTCGGGTTAGATGATGTTATAGAGTATTGTCATACTCCTGATTCTTCTGATAAAATTCCTGTATATAAAAATGACAGACTTATAGAAATTAGTAATCTTTAAAAGGGTTGCAGACTTATCATTTCTGATATTTTTTATGTTAAAGAGTTAATACATTGAAATAAATCATTGTACACTTCCAAATAATTTTATAAATTTCACAAGTGATTTTATTATTTTAATTATTCAGATACTAATAATTTAAACAATTGATTATGAAAAAACATAATTTTTACGCAGGACCATCAATTATGCCTCAGTTTACAATTGAAAATACAGCCGAGGCGATAAAAGACCTCGACGGTATCGGTCTGTCTCTAATGGAAATATCTCACAGAAGCAAAGAGTTTGATGCTATTATTAAAGAAGCTCAGGCTTTGTTTAAAGAATTGCTTGATATTCCGGATGGATATCATGTGCTCTTTTTAGGAGGTGGTGCCAGTACTCAGTTTTTAATGGTTCCATACAATCTTTTCAGGAATAAGGCTGCTTACATGAATACTGGCAGCTGGGCAAAAAAAGCCATTAAAGAAGCCAAATTATTTGGTGACGTTGATGTCGTTGCTTCTTCAGAAGAGGACGGGTTTAATTATATTCCAAGAAATTATCAGCTTCCCGGCGATGCTGATTATTTTCACATCACTTCAAACAATACAATCAGCGGAACAGAATTAAAAGAGGATCTTGATGTTAGTATGCCATTGGTTGCAGATATGTCATCAGATATATTTAGCAGACCTATAGATGTTTCAAAATATGCCATTATTTATGGTGGTGCTCAGAAAAATCTGGCTCCCGCAGGAGTAACTTTCATAATTGTAAAAGAAGATGTATTGGGTAAAGTGGACAGAACCATTCCTACCATGATGGATTATAATACACACATTAAAAAAGAATCTCTCTTTAATACTCCTCCGGTTGTGCCTATCTATTCAGCTTTACAAACTCTTAAATGGTTGAAACAAAAAGGTGGAGTAAAAGAAATGAATAAAATCAATAACGAGAAAGCAGGAATGCTCTATGAAGAAATTGAGCGTAATAAACTTTTCAGGCCTGTGGTTCAAAAGGAAGAAGATCGCTCAATAATGAATGTAACTTTCGTTATGAACGAAGAATATAAAGACTTGGATAAAGAGTTTCTTGAATTCGCCGGTTCTAAGGGAATGGTTGGAATTAAAGGGCACCGTTCTGTTGGTGGTTTCCGTGCATCTCTTTATAATGCATTGCCAAAAGAGAGTGTAGAAGCACTTATTGCAGCCATGAAGGAATTTGAAAATAAAAAAGCTTAATTAATTGTCAAACTTAATCCATGCCGATTTTTATCGGTATGGATTTTTAAAATAATAAGCAATATGAAAAAACTGTTAGTTGCTACCGTAAAACCTTTTCACCCCAATGCTGTGGAAGGTATTAAGGATATCTGTAATAAGGCTGGTTATGAATTTAACCTGCTGGAAAAATATAACGACCAATCTGAACTGATCGAGGCAGTTAAAGATGTGAATGCTTTGATTGTAAGAAGTGACAAAGTAACAAAAGAAGTTATTGATGCGGCTGATAACCTGGAAATTGTAGTTCGTGGCGGCGCTGGTTATGATAACGTTGATCTTGAAGCAGCTACTGCAAAAAATGTAGTTGTTATGAATACCCCCGGCCAGAATTCAAATGCTGTGGCAGAATTAGCCCTGGGAATGATGGTGTTTTTTGTAAGAAATAAATACAATGGGAAAGCCGGAACTGAATTGAGAGGTAAAAAACTTGGAATTCACGCTTTTGGTAATGTCGGTTCTTATGTGGCCGAAATTGCTAAGGGATTCGGAATGGATGTTTATGCCTACGATCCTTATGCCGATGAAGAAAAAATTAAAAAAGCAGGAGTTAAAAAAGTAGACAAGGTAGAGGATCTATACAAAACTTGTCAGTATATTTCTCTGCATATTCCGTCTAATGACAAAACAAAAGGCTCAATTGGCTTTGACTTATTAAGCAAATTACCGGAGAATGGAACGCTTGTTAACACAGCAAGAAAAGAGGTGATTAATGAAGAAGGTTTAATCAAAACTTTTGAAAACAGATCTGATTTTAAATATTTAACAGATATTGCGCCTGATTGCAAAGAAACTTTGGAAGAAAAATTTACAGACAGGTATTTTGCAACTCCTAAAAAAATGGGAGCACAAACAGCAGAAGCCAATATTAATGCAGGATTGGCAGCAGCAAATCAGATCGTGGATTATTTCAAGAATGGAGTAACCACATTTAAAGTAAATTAAGATAACTGAGTAGCATACCAAATTAATATTGAAAACTATGGCAAAGGTAAAACCATTTAAAGGAATAAGACCCCCGAAAAATATCATAGAAGAGCTGGCTTGTTTGCCTTATGATGTTATGAATACGGAAGAGGCACGCCAAATGGCTAAAGGAAAAGAAAAGTCCTTATTGTATATTACAAGAGCTGAGATTGATCTTCCTGAAGGAACAGATATTCACGCACAGGAAGTGTACGATAAATCAAGAGAAAATTTTAAAAAGTTCCTGGATAATGAATGGCTTGAGCAGGAAGAAAAACCAAAGTTTTATATTTATGCACAAACCATGAATAACAGAACTCAATATGGTATTGTGGGAGCGGCAGCAGTTGATGATTATCTGAACGGTATAATTAAAAAACATGAACTTACCAGACCTGATAAAGAAGAAGACAGAATGAAAAATGTTCGTATCAATAATGCGAATATGGAACCTGTTTTCTTTACTTATCCTGCTGTAAGTGAAATTGATGAAGTTGTGAACAGTGTCGTTGAGAATAAAGAACCCGAGTATGATTTTGTAGCCGATGATGGGTTTGGTCATCATTTTTGGGTTGTTGACGATGATGAAACAAACCGTAGAATAGAAGAACTCTTTGATAAAAAAGTGCCTTATACTTATGTTGCTGATGGTCACCATCGTACTGCAGCAGCTGCTTTGGTTGGAAAAGAAAAACGTGAAAACAACCCTAATCATACAGGCGATGAGGCTTATAATTATTTTTTAGCTGTTCATTTTCCTGACAACCAGCTGCATATTCTTGATTATAACCGTGTTATCAAAGATCTGAATGGAAATACTTCTGAACAGTTTATCGAAAAACTAAAGAAAGGTTTTGTTATTGAAGAAAAAGGGGAAAAGGCATACAGACCTCAAAAGTTGCACGAGTTTTCAATGTATCTTGATGGCAAATGGTATGCTTTGAATGCTAAGCCCGAAACATATGATGATAATGATCCGATAGGTGTACTGGATGTAACCATTCTGACCAGGCAGGTACTGGAACCTATTCTTGATATCGAGGACCTTAGAACTTCTAAAAGGATTGATTTTGTAGGAGGAATCAGGGGCCTCGAAGAACTTGAACGTAGAGTAGATAAAGGCGATATGAAAGTGGCTTTTGCACTTCATCCGGTTTCATTGCAACAATTAATCGATATCGCTGATACCGGAAACATCATGCCACCAAAAACTACCTGGTTTGAACCTAAGTTAAGAAGTGGACTTGTAATTTATAAGTTTGAAGATTAAATTAAAGTCACAGATAAGGCAAGCCCCGGTTTTTTTCCGGGGCTTTTTTTTATTATTTTTGAGTGATCTAAATTGTCTTAAATTTATGAATATAGCGGAAAAGATTGAGGCTTTTAAAAAGGAAGATATCCCATCTTCAGTGAAGCTAATAGCCGTATCAAAAACAAAACCTGCTGAAGATATTCTGGAAGCTTACAATGGAGGGCATAAAATATTTGGTGAAAATAAAGTACAGGAACTGGTTCCAAAATACGAAGAGTTGCCCAAAGATATTGAATGGCATATGATTGGACATTTGCAGTCTAATAAGGTGAAATATATCGCTCCGTTTGTTCACCTGATCCATGGTGTAGACAAACCCAAACTGGTTAAGGTTATTAATAAAGAAGCAGAGAAAAATAACCGTGTTATTGATATTCTTCTGCAATTCCATATTGCCCGCGAAGAAACAAAATATGGGTTTGAACTGGAAGAAGC
>CAYWSJ010000044.1:24420-29204 GCA_964461045.1 uncultured Bacteroidales bacterium
AGTATTCTTTTTGGAAAAAGAAATTATCATTAAATTTACATTGAAAATAAAACGAGACAAATATGATAAATACAGAAACCAGTTATTTAGGAATTCAGTTGAAAAATCCAATTATTGTCAGTAGTTCTGGCTTATCGGATTCTATCCAGAAAATAAAAAACCTTGCCGAACATGGCGCAGGTGCAATTGTCCTGAAATCATTGTTTGAGGAACAGATTAAATACGATGCAGGTACATTATCTAAAGGTACAGATTATCCGGAGGCTGTTGACTATGTGAATTATTATATAAAAAACAATTCGGTTGAGAATTATCTTAACCTTATCAGGCAGGCAAAAAAAGAGGTGGATGTTCCTATTTTTGCCAGTATTAATTGTGTTTCCACAAAGGAATGGATTGATTTTGCGAAAAAAATTGAAGATGCAGGGGCTGACGGATTAGAGGTAAATGTTTTTGTATTACCCCTTGATAAAAATGCACCGGCAGAAAAATATGAAAACATCTATTTTGAACTGGCCAAAAAACTGAAGACAAATATAAATATTCCATTCGTTTTTAAGCTGGGGAGGCATTTTACAAATCTTGTAGGTCTTGTGGAACGCTTAAATGCCCTGGACGTACCGGGAGTAGTTCTTTTTAACCGTTTTTACGAGCCGGATATTGATGTGGATAAAATGGATTTTACAGCTGCTGAAGTGTTCAGTACTCCAGCCGATATTCGTCAAACACTTCGTTGGGTAGGTATCATTTCATCTAAAGTGGAGAAGATTGATATTTCTGCAAGTACCGGGATCCACTCGGGGCAGGATGCCATTAAGCAAGTGCTTGCAGGTGCAGAAAGCGTGCAGGTATGTTCAACGTTATATAAAAACGGGCTTCGTAAGCTAAATGAAATTATTACTGATTTTAGCAAATGGATGGAAATTCATGGTTTTGATTCAATAGATGAATTCAAAGGAAAATTAAGCTATAAGAAGTTATCAGATCCTGTTATTTACGAGAGATCTCAGTTTATGAGACATTTCTCCAGTATCCAATAAATGAATCAAGATATTATATATGAACATTAAGCCGTTAGAATCAACCCCTAACGGCTTATTATTATATTCTGGTCTGAACATTTTTTTTGGTATTAACTGTTGTTTTCGTTTAATGGTAACGAAAAATAAAAGGTTGTTCCTTCGTTAATAGCTGATTTAAACCATATTTCACCCCCCATAATCTCAACAAATGCTTTGGCAATGGTTAGTCCAATTCCAATACCATCTTTCGTCTGATTGGTTTCCTTATCTGCCTGCCTGAAAGTTTCAAAAATTGTTTTTTGGTCCTCCTGGGAAATTCCTGATCCTGTATCTTCTATGAAAAATATAATGTTTGAGCCTTTTAAATAATTCCCTAGCTTAATATGTCCTTTATCAGTAAATTTAATGGCATTATTCCCTAATAGCACCAACACTTTTCTTAATTTTGATTCATCAGTGTAGATTATTTGTTTCTCTTTATTATTTTGCTCAACGATGACCTCAATTTCATTTTTGTTCAAATAATCTTTTTCAAAATGAATTAATTTTTGGATTTCCTGTATGATTTGATTGGCATCTAACTTCTCTTTGAAAATATCAATCTGTTGCGTTTTTATCTTTGCAATATCAATAATATCTTCAATGGTAGAAAGCAACATTTTTGCATTCTGATCAATTATTCGCTGATAGTTGTTTTTATCTGTTTGTGTAATATCAGTCTGGGCTATGATAGAACTAAAACCAATAATCCCGTTTAATGGAGTGCGTATTTCATGTGAAATATTTTTCAAAAAATGATCTTTTAAAGCTTCTGAATTTTCTGCTCTTTCTTTTGCTTTTTTTAATTCTTTTTTTTGTTTCTCAATTTCTTCGTTTTTTCTTTTTAAAGATGTTCTGTGCTTAATGCTCCTGATAAGTAAAAGGAGCAATACTCCGGCAGTAAGAACAGAGAGAATAACTATTAAGAACAAGAGGTTTTTTATGGTTTTTTGCTTTTCTAATTGAGCTTTTTGATTTGCTGTTTTTTCTTCCTGGAGATTTAATTTATGTTGTAAGTTTTCAATCTGAACTATTTTTTTAACATTGTAAAGGTCTTTGTAAATTAAATAATAATCATGTAAATACTCTTTTGCTTTGCGATGATTATTAATTTGATCATAAGTATTATAAAGTCCATGATAACCTTGCATTAATTCTTTTTGTGTATTTTTCTTTTTTGCCAGGCTTACTGCTTTATGGTAATAGCTCTTTGCTTTATTAAAATCCTGGTTTTTATAATACAATTTTCCAAATGCAAGGTAATTTCGGCATAATCCTATATCATCATTAGATTTAAGGGCATAGGCTTTTCCCTGATTTAAACTTTCTAAAGCATATTCATAATCTTTTTTTTGAACATATATATTTCCTATCTCTGCATATGATCTGCTTGCAGCACCATAGTCATTGTATTTTAATTCGAGATTGCTTCCTTTTTGAAAATATTTAAGCGCCTTGTCATATTTCTTCTGAAGCAGATACAGTTTTCCTGTGTTTGCATATACAACTCCCAGATAATGTTCACTGTTATATTTTTTTGACAGCTTCACCGATTTGTGGAAATATTTTTCCGATAATGAATAATTCCCAAGGTCAAGATAATTTAAACCAAGAATGTTGTATAAGCTGTTATGCCTTGAGGAATCTACCTTCTCAATATCTCTTAATATTTGATGACTGTATTGCAGGGATTTGCTATAATTTCCTTTCTCCCAGTTGTAATAGGCCAATGTTCTTAGGTAGTTAAAAAAATACTGGTCGTAATTTATTTGTTTAAGAATATTCCATGCCTTTGTCTGGTAATATATTGCAGAATCAAGAAGGTACTTATTGCTGTAGTATTGACTTTTTAATTTGTAAAGCTCGGCCTTCTTAATACTTATTTTATCCCAATGGTCTTTGTACTGACTGATGCTGTCAACTTTCTTCTTTGCCAGTTGAAACTTGTGTTGCCTTATTAAATGAAAAATTTCTTTATGTGTTGAATCTGTAAGGGTTTGAGACCATAATGATTCGGAAAACATTATAACTAGTAGTGCAAAAAGGAATACTTTTTTTAGCATTATATGAATAAATTTATAGAATAGACACAATTAATTGAATAAAGTTAAATAAATAGAGAAAGAATATCAATAATAACAATAATCAACGTTATTTTTTAATATTTCTTATTTGGTAAGTAATCATTTAAAATATTTGACATTGAATTGTATAAATTTACTTTACCCAGTTTATGCATTTGAGCCATTTTTTCAACAATGGGACGAAATTCTTCCCTTTGATTTTTTTCTTCGTACGGACAGTTCCCTTCTGCCTCCTTTATCGAGCTGATTTGACAATATTTGTTTATTTCTTTTGCTGTTAATAAAATCATAGGTCTGATTATCGTGAAAATTCCCCGGAACATTTGAATAAATGGTGGAATTGAGGATATTTCGCCATGAAAACACATGTTCATTAGCAAGGTTTCGAGGGCATCATCCATATGATGTCCAAAGGCAATTTTATTACAGTCAAGTTCTTTGGCTTTCTCAAAGATCATTTTTCTTCGGTTCCAGGAACATAGAAAACAGACACCCTTTTTCATTGCTTTATCATCTAATTCCAATTTTAAATCAAAGGTATGCAGAGGTATTTGGCGTACTCTGCAGAACTCTTTTATTTTCGGAACGTTTGTAGAGATTTTCCGGGAATTGATTTCGTGGGTTATGTGTATGGCTGATAGCTGAAAGTTGATTGGGATTATTTTTTTTCTTTCTGAAAGAATATCTAGCAATACCAGGGAATCAACTCCACCTGATAATGCAACCAGAACATGATCGTTTTCTTCAATCATTTTGTATTCATGAATTGCCTTTCCCGCTTTTTTTCGAATTTTTTCAGCAGCTTTTTGATTTTTTTTATCCATTGCACAAAATTACTAACTTCCAGTTTTTGTAAAAGCAGTTTCCATTTAAAAAAAACAAAAATATTGATTAATTTGTAATAAATTTTTTTCAAAAGTGTCCTAACAATAAAACAAATTGTTTAATTAGTAAATGACAGAGCAGGAATTAATATCCGGCATAAAGGCACGAGAGGAAAAAGCCTTTAAAGAATTTGTCGATAAATATCAGGAACTGGTTGTTAATGTGTGTAATAGTTTTCTTCACGACAGAGACGATGCGCTTGATGTATCACAGGAAGTGTTCATAAAAGTATTTCATTCCGCAGACTCTTTTAAAGGGGACTCAAAAATTTCAACCTGGCTTTACCGGATTGCTGTAAATAAATCATTAAATTTTCTGAGAAGTAAGAAGCGAAAGAATATATTCAGTAGTCTGGATTTATTGCTTGAAGACAAACAAAATAATCCGATTGATTCGGTCGCAGATAATGGAGAAAATGCAGAAGAAAAGATGAGTAAAAATGAGGACATTGAAAGGATGATTGCTGTAATTAATCAATTACCTAAAAAACAAAAAACTGCTATTAACCTGAATAAATTTGAGGGTTTGTCCTACAAAGAAATATCAGAAATAATGAATATCTCGGTAACAGAAACGGGAGTACTCATAAATCGTGCAAAAAGTAAGATTCAGAAACAGATGATTGATAAGATAAAAAAAAATAAGCCTTAATTGTAATAAATTATATTCACTGGTGTCATAAATACAGAAAAACAACAAATATGAATTGTTCCAAAATACATAAAAAAATATTGCAGTATATCGATGGCGAATT
>CAYWSJ010000045.1:0-1836 GCA_964461045.1 uncultured Bacteroidales bacterium
TTTTAGTCAAATTTCATGCGCTTTTCATCAATATAAAACTATTACAAATCAAATTGAATACAAGGATTAATTATTAAGCGTATTAAAATAAGCAATGAACGTATGGATTTTCATAATAACCGATGATTTTTCTTATCCTAGTTTAAAGCCAATTATTATGACATCATCAATTTGTTTATCTCTTCCCCCCATCCATTCGACAAGATTATCAGCAAGAAGTTTCTCCTGCTCCTCCATTGGTTTTTTATGGATTTCAAGCAAGAAATTTTTAAGATTTTTCAACAGGTATTTTCTGTCTTTAGGTCCTCCGAACTGGTCTGTATAACCATCTGAAAAGATATAAAACCATGTGGGTCTATCAACTTTTATGGTTCTTTCTGAAAAATATCGTTCTTTCTCTGATTGCATTCCACCGATTGGCACTCTGTCTCCTTTTATTACTTTTGCCTCTCCGTCCTGTATATACACCAATGGATTTTTTGCACCAGAAAACTGCAATGTTCGGGCATACCTATTAATTACACATAATGACATGTCCATACCATCACGGTTATTTGTTTCTTCCTGTTTCAATTGTCTACGGATTCCTTTATGTAATTCTCTCAGAATCCTTTCTGAACGGGTAACACCGCTTTGCGTAATCTCGTCCAGTAAGTTATATCCAATCATTGACATAAATGCTCCCGGCACACCATGCCCGGTACAATCCACAGCAGACACCACAAACTTATTGCTATCAAGGTTAATAAAATCATTATTTCCGAAATCTGCTTTTTCACTTCTTATTTTATGTTCTTCCTGGGATTCATACAGATCAATATTTGTATCAATTTCTTTAAACCAGTAAAAATCTCCACTAACAAGATCCACAGGCTGGAAAAGAATAAATGATTCGGGAATATAATTTCTTAAAGTTTCTTTAGGCGGGAACAATGCTTTTTGTATTCCCTGGGCATAACTAATACTCTGTGTAATTTTTATATTCTGGTCCTCAATTTTATAAAATGCTTCCTGCAACTGGCCACTCTTTTGTTCAATTTCTTTATTCTTTTGCTCAAGTTCTTTGTTGGCTCTTTGTTTTGCCTTGTTGCTCCTGTACATAACAATTAACAGGAATACACCAAGGAGTAAACCACCAGCAACCGAATATATAATAAGTTGCTGCACTCTTTGCTGTGCTTTTTGCCTTTCAAGTACAGCCTCCTGGTATTTCATCTGTCTTTGTTGCTTTTCCAGCTTTAGCCTGTTCAAACTATCCAGTCTTTTGGCCTGCAGCAAAGAATCCTGTTTTTCTTTCACAACTTCCTGTATAGAATCCTGTCTTTCCTGGAAAACCAATTGTTTTACTTTCATCTCAAGTTCCTGGGCTTTCTTTTCTGCCTTGGTCTTTCTTATTTCAGCCAGGTTTTGTTCTTCCCGTTCCTGGTATTCCTCTTTCATCTGTTCGGTTTGAACATACTCCTGGTATGATTTATATTTATTCTCATATTCATTTCCCTTCTTAATGTTACCCAGGTTGTTATAATTCTTTGCCAATTGCCTGTAAATATTTGGAAGCAAATCTGAATATTCCTGTTTTACCGATATTTTCTGTGCTTCATCCAGATATTCAATGGCTTCTTCGTACTCCTTGTTCAAAGCCAGGGCATATGCATAATCTATTAATCCGGTAGCAATATCTTTTTTGTTATTCAATTTTCTTCGGATTTCCAGACTTTCCTTAAAATACTTCTTCGCATTTGGAATGTCTTCCATATCTGCATAGATAAGGGCTATGTTGCTATAAATTTTCTTTATGTTCTGATAATTATTAACTTGTTCATTTAAAGGAACAGT
>CAYWSJ010000045.1:1936-27634 GCA_964461045.1 uncultured Bacteroidales bacterium
AATATTACTATAATTAAAAATATTAATGCAATTTAATAAAAAATATGAATTTATTTATCACAAAGGATTTTCTAATTTAATTGGCAATAATTTATTATTTTTGCAAATGATAATAAATATAAAATCTATGAAAACAAAAACTAAATATCTCCTTTTCGCATTTTTACTTATTTCAATAAGCTCGATTGGTCAGGACTTTGAAGTAGCGCCAATCAAACTTAATTTCAGGTCCAATCCTGGAGAAACTGAAACAAAAACCCTCACAGTAAAGAATCATGCTAATCAGAAAATGGGGTTCACGATTACTTTAAGAGACTATTTGATATATAAGCATGGTGAAACGAAAATTCTTCCTTCGGAATCCACAAAAAATTCAATTGCAAAGTGGTTAACCATAAATCCATCTTATGTTCAATTAAACCCCAATGATGAACAAACTGTGCAGGTAACCTTACAGGCCCCAAATGATGATTATACCTCTAAATGGGGCATATTGAGCGTAAATACTGCAAAAGAACAAACAGCCTACTCTTCTGATGAAGATTTACAAACAGGTGTTAATATTATGGGCCGGATTGATGTTTATATCACCTATTCACCTGAATCAGGCCAACAGACAAGAGTAACCATAAACAATCTCAGAGAAGTTACTACTGAAGAAGACGAAACAAGAAAATTTGCTGTGAACATTAATAATGTTGGAAACAAGATTAAAGATGCCAAAGTCTATTTGATCGCTTCAAACCTAAAAACAGCTAAAGAGAAAAAGTTTAAACCTGTCACGATTACAACTTATCCTCAATCTTCAAGGACTATAGAATTGCCATTGTCAAGTGATTTACCAAAAGGAAGATACTCCCTGGCTGCTATCCTGGATTATGGCAGCAGCAGTTCACTTGAAGGCACACAAATCATTATTAATGTGGAATAAACTATTCAGATTTTTTATACTGTTTCTTGTTTTTTATTTGTTTTGTTCTTGTTTTTATTTATCCGGACAAAACACAACACATTTTAAGACTTTTTACCAGGACAGTCTTATAAAAGAGAATTATTACGGATATCTACGGAACAAAGACACCATTAAAAATGGAAAGTACAAGTATTTTTATAAAAACCAACAAATAAGACAAAAAGGATTCTACTCTGAAAATATGCCCACTGGAAAATGGGAATTATTTTACCGGAATGGACAAATAAAGAAAGAAATTACTTATAGAAAAGGAATCAAAGAAGGTCCTTATAAAGTATATTATGAAGATGGCAGCATAAAACAAGAAGGACATTATAATAATGGAAAACTGGAAGGTACTTTTAAAACATTTTATAAGGACGGTACAAAGGAATCCGTTGTTGAATATAGAAAGGGAAAGACAGAAGGGCTGACAAAAATATTCCGCCCTAATGGCGAACTTTACAAAAAATATAATATCCAAAACGGTTCTGAAAATGGAGTATGGGAAGAATACCATAAAAACGGGCAGATTAATTACAAAGGAGAAAAAAAGAATGGAGAATTTGAAGATACCCTTCTTGTCTACTATGAAAATGGCAACCTTCAAAGGAAGTGTTTTTATGAAAATGGTAAACTTCACAACAAATACAAAGCATATTACAATGAAGGTCAGCTAAATATCAAAGCCACTTACCAGCATGGAAAATTAACAGGTAAATATTACGAGTACCATAAAAACGGACACCTCCTCCAAACAGGGAGTTATAAATCAAATAATAAAGAAGGTACCTGGCACTCTTATTATAAAGATGGGAGCATTCATGCCAGGGGTAAATTTCACAATGATAAATATGAGGGTCTCTGGAAAGTATATTATCCGAATGGTCAGCTAAAACAAACTGGCCAATACAATAAAGGTCAGTCAGTTGGGAAATGGGTTTTTCTTTACAAAAATGGGAAATTAAAAAGAACAGGTAATTATATCAACGATAAAAAAGAGGGACCGTGGTTATATTTTAATAAAGAAGGAGAGTTCAAGAGAATCGTATCCTTTAAAAATGATATTATCGACGGCCCCGTCTGGATATACAATCAAAACAAACAAAAAAAGCCAGACAAACTACTCTTTTACCAGGGTATTCCTTTGATTACTCAAAACTAACAAATTCAAAATTCACATCAAGCATATCTTCGTAGTCTTCGCCTGCTTCGAGCATATCGTCATCATCTTCAAGATAATGCCATTCAAGTTTTAACTGGTTGTCTTTTTCCGCTATTTTTTTCACTTCTTCAATTACTTCCATGATCATTTTAGAAGAAGCAGTATTAAAATATTCATATCCAAACACCACTCTGGTTCCGGGAGCTGGATTTTCAGCATATTTTTGAATCCATTCTTTTAAAGGCTGATAAAATGATTTTGCATCTTCCGGCATCGAACGCCCGGAAAATCTGATTTCTCCATCATGGGAATTAAGCATAACCTCCGGAGTTTCTGCTGAGCCTTTAATAAGGACTTCATCTTTTTCTGTGGCTTCGGCTACTTCTTTTAAAATTTCTTTAGTTGCTAGTATTTCCATATTTTATCATTTTTTGCTTTCTAAACATAACAAATATAATCAAAACTAAGTTCAGATAATTCCTCAAATGTTTTTCCAGATTCCAGCATATCCTCATCTCCCTCTAAATAATACCAGTCCACTAAAACATTTTTACCCTTTTTCTTCAATTCAGATAGTTTTTTAAATAACTGCAAAAGCATTTTTGAAGATGAAGAATTGTAATATTCGAGATCGAATACGATCTTAGTTTCTTCCTTTGGATTTGCTATATATTTGTCAATCCATTCAAGAATAGGATTATAAAAAGTATTTGAATTCTCCGGCAATGAACGACCTTCAACTTTAATTATTCCTTCTTTTTGGTCAAGTAGCAACCTGGGGGTTCTCTCACTTTCAGGTATTTCAACATAGTCTTTACCAGGTGCTTCCTCTATTTTTCCTAATATAATTCTTGCGGTTGTTGTTTCCATTAATTAATTTAATTTTTTTCAAATATACTTTTATATTTTTTAAATGATTTGACTATTTATTATTCGTATGTGAGTTTTAAATTAATGTATATGTTATTTAAATAATCGTGTTACACACATAAAATATTTAATTTAATAGCCTGAATTTAATTGTTTTATAAATTTAATTTGCCATAATTCTAAATTATTATCTGCCAATAACCCGATAAAAGATTTACTGGTAACAAATAAACTCAAATTCAAGGTCGCACACCTCTTCAAAAGTCCTACCTGAGTCAAGAATTTCTTCATCATCTTCTAAATAATACCATGAAACCGATAATTTTTCACACTTATCTTCCAGTGTTTTTAATGTATTTATAATTTGTAAAAACATTTTGGAAGATGAGGAATTAAAATATTCCAAATTGAAAGATACCTTTGTTTTGTTAGCAGGTGCCTGCTTGTACTTTTCAATCCATTCAAGGATAGGTTCATAAAAAGTACGGGCATTATCGGGCATAGATCGCCCGGAAAATTTAAGGGACCCGTCATATTTATTAAGATGGATCGTCGGGGTTCTCTCTGTTGGTTCTATCTCAACAATATCCTGTTCGGGAACATATTGCAGTTTATCATATAACTTTTTTATTGAAATCAGTTCTCTTGCGTCCATAATAAAACTTCTTTTAGTGATTAAAAGTATGATATGAAGTCAAACTCCACATCTGATAAATAGGCAAAAGTCTTTCCTGTTTCGTAAATATCATAATCATCTTCCATATAATACCAACGAACAGTAAGAGGATATCCCAGTTCTTCAATATATTTCAGTTTTTTAATAAAAAGTAGTATTAACTGAGAAGAAGAAGAATCAATATATTCAAGTTTAAAATTGCAAATTGTTTCTTCCGCAGGATCTTTAATATACTCCCCAAGCTTTTTAATAACCGGCAAATAAAAATCATTCGCATTAGCTGGCATTGACCGTCCCTCAATGCTTATAACTCCTCTTTCGCTGTCTATAGAAAATGCTGGGGTCCGCCTGGTTTTATCAATGTTGTTTGTCACCAGCTTGTCTAATGTATGCTCCTTCCTTTCCAACATAATTCAATAATCTTTTATAACTCCAAAATTAAACTAAGAAGATACGAAAGTCCACTTTATTTATTTTACGCTCAAGAAAACTAAATAAGTGTATGTTATTTGGTAATTAATGCAATAAATTCTGAATAAACAACTGACTACTAATCATATAAGGACACCACAAAGTATTAGTACTTACAGCTACTGTTTTGGTTTTAATTTAGAATTTCTGTTTTAGGCAGTGTTTTGTTAACAAGAAATTCATCAAAATAACATATCTTCGGTTAAATAAACAATCTTTCAGTCAGGAACTATTCTTCTATGGGTTTAATTTTCAGCTTCTTGTACGACCACCTCATAATAAAAACTGCTGTTAACAATGAAAAGATTGCAATCAGAAAAGTTCCGGAGAATTCAAATATTTCATAAAAGAAAATACCTACAAGTGGAGCGAATAAAGCTCTCATTCCTGTAATTGTCAGATGGATAGACTGGTAGCTTCCTGCCTCTCCTTTTTTACAGAAATAAGACGAACCAATACTCCAGGAAAGTGACATTGTTGCTACAAATATACCTTTAAAAATAATGGCCAGCAGCAAAAAATAATATATCTGGAATTCCCACAACTCAAAATAATAGGGAAAATATTCTGTAAAGCCAATAAAGAAAATATAAGCTGCCAGCGATATGTAAGTAATAATAACAAATCTTCTGGGATCGATTCTGCTTAACATACTTCCAAAAACAGGAAGCAAAGCGATGGCCAGAATATTAAACCCGTTTTGATAGAGTGCTACGCTCGAATAATTAAGGTCCAGTCCTTCTTTATAAAAAAGAGTAATTACTGCCTTTGTACTCATAAATGCAAATCCATAAAACAGGAAACTAATCTCATAATGTCTGTAAGGTATGTTTTCTTTTAAGATCTTTACTGAATTCTGAATGGATTCTTTGATAGAACCCAAAAACGATTTTTTAAATGTTTTAGCAGGTTCTTCCTGGTAATCAATTTTGGAAAGCAGAAAAATAGAAAATACACCCAAAATACCCAAAACAGGATATACATAGATAAATGCAAAGTGATGATAATCCAGAAAAATCCCATAAGCAAAAGTAGTAACCAACATAAAGATTTTATTAAGCGACGTAGCTATGCTGTATAACTTCCCGAATTGTTTTGTTCTGTAATTATGTTTTAAAAAAAGATTAATGGTTGGAAAAACCAGCGGCCTGGAAAGAAAGTAAAACAAGAATATGAAAAGAAAAACATAATGATAAATCTGACTTGTTTGATACAAGCCTTCGCTGTCGGGGAAAAAGGCTAATAACATCAGAGGGAAATGAGTGAGTACTGCAACCAGCCTTAAAAGCCGTTTTTTGTTCCGGGTACGCCTTAGTATTTCATTAAAAAAGATTGAAAATATTAAGACGATTACACTAAACTGGAACAGCATTCCAAGCTGATAACTCGACCCTTTCAGACTTTTAATAAAAACAAATTCATTCATAATAAGAGCTCCCCTCATCATCCCGTCAATCATAGAATAACCAAGGTGAAGCCCAAAGGCTTTTTTCTCTTTTTCATGAAGATCTGCTAACCAATTCATATTATGAGGTTACGACTCATTTTTCAATAAAAAGTTTATAACAAAAATTTCCTCAAAAATATGTCAAAGGATGCTTGAAAAGAATGACTTTTATACAAAATTTTAATTCCGTTTGACTCTTAAAACCGGATATATTTTTTGTTTCTCAAGGAGATAGTTAAATTCAGAATAATTAACTAATCCCAGCATGGATTGTGGCTCAAGAGCCAGCGCCATCTTATTGGAATGCAACTGATCAATTGGAAGATAATAATAATCCAAATCCTTTATTTTATTAGTATAAGAAATTAGCTTAACTTCAGGATAGTAATTTTCAAGTCCCTCATCATAACTTTTACTTACATGTTTAATTCTGTAAGCATTTACAGTATATTCTTCTTTATTATGGTATTTTGAATATTTCAGGTAACTCCTTTTTAACCAGCTAACGAGCTTTTTATCATTAACAGGAATCAAATAACCGGAAGGCTTTTCAACATCGAGCAAACTTACTACTTTTGAATGAAAGTTTTCCACTACAAAAACAGTATCTTTTCCAGTTGTCAAAGATTTTAAGGGGTATTTTAAATTTTTATTGCCTTTTACATGATTCATTCGTATTGCTACTTTTTCTCCCTGAGAAGCTTTTCTAAGTTTTTTCCTCGATTGGTAAACTAAAGAATCTATCATTTCACTATTTTTAACTGAATATTCAATAATACTTTTGGCAGTCAGGCACTGACTCAGGGTTCTTGTCTCCAGGTTTTCAACAGAGTCTTTACCATATTTCCCTTCGACTATAAATGATAAAGAATTCAGTATTCCCAGGCTTTGCCTCCCATCATTTATATCTACCGTGCTATGCCGCAATCTTTTACCTGCAGGAAAATCTCCAAGAGTATATTCAAAAAAACTATATCCCCTGCTCTCAATATCTTCTTCAACATAAGGTAATATCTCTTTATAAAAAAGATCTGTCAATTTTTTATCCACATTTAAATTGGTAAGAAACCCCAGTTGTATGTCAAAATTCTTCTGATAACCAAATTCTTTCCAGTAATCGGAGTACGGATCATACTCATGAATATCTACGGTTACTTCAGGGAGATACTTGTTAAATACTTTATGAACAGCACGTGTTTCCGGATTTTGCAATACCAGGTGATCTCTGTTTAAATCATCCCCATTAGCATTTTTTCGTTTATTTTTCTCTCCGCCATCCGGGTTAACCTGAGGTATGAGAAGCAGGTTTACTTTTTTCAACCATGATTGATTCTGCCCATTGGCAAACCCATCAATCAGCATTAAAAGAGCCTCTTTACCTGAGGGTTCATCTCCATGCTGCTGGGCAAATAAAAAGATATTAACCTTCTCTTTTGCAATATTTTCTTCATTACTAATTTTTATTAGGGGTATTTCTCTGCCCTCAACAGATTCTCCAGTAATATTCATAGAAATATTCTTTGAAAGAGCGGATACTTTTTTCAGATAGTTCATCATCTGACCATAGGAAGTCAAAGAGCTATAGTTATCAATTATTATGGGCAGTTTCGGTATCGTATCACCGGAATTTTTATTTTCCTGATTTTTACATGAAATAATAAATAAACCCAAAACAAAAAAAAGAACAATATTTCTAGCTGATAATCTTTTCATTATTAAACAATATTTTATTGAACTAAAACAATAACTTATTTTCACTATTAATAAATACAACGCAGCTACAATTTTCCCTTAAAATATTAATTAGAAAGATAGGAATTAAGAAATACAAATTTTAATTTTAAGCCGTTTCATTAATAATTAGTCAAAAGCTAATAAAAACAATTCTCAAATATGGACGACAAGAAAAAACTTAACAGATACCAGAGAATTCATAATCAATTACTTGAACTTCTTCCCAAGACAACGGACAAACTGGCAAGAATGTCTACCATAATAGCAATTTTGCACAACAAAATGGATCATTATTTCTGGACAGGTTATTATTTTTTAAAGGATGGAAAATTAATTGTCGGTCCTTACCAGGGGCCGGTGGCCTGCCAGGAGCTGGAAAAAGACAAAGGTGTTTGCTGGGCAGGAATCAACAGGAAGGAGACAGTTATTGTTCCTGATGTTCATGATTTTCCAGGACATATTGCCTGTGACTCCAGGTCTCAATCAGAAATAGTTGTACCTTTAAAAAACGATAAGAATGAAATAATTGGCGTTCTGGATATTGACAGCAAAAACAAAAATTCATTTAACAAAACAGATGGGGAAGAACTAATAAAAATACTGTCCCTCATCAATTTATAATTCATTCACTTTATTTTGCATAAAAAAAGAAATACCCGTCATAAATTCATTAAAATAATTGTTACACATACAGTTTTTTTAGCATTCTTATTCTTATCTTTCCCTGTGTTTTCGCAATTAAACACAAATTATTACTACAATAAGGCCCAACGAAAATTATACTATTATAAATATTCAGAAGCCATTGATGAATTAAACACGGTTCTGGATTTCAAACCAAATTTTCCAGAAGCCTATTATCTGAGAGGAATAGCCAAATATAACCTGGGCGATTTTTATGGAGCAGAAAAAGATTATTCAAAAACCATAGAGCTAAAAGCAAATGCAGCAAGAGCCTATTATTACAGGGGAATGACAAGGCTGCAACTTTATAACTTCAGTGGGGCGATTAAAGATTTTAATACCACACTTGATTTTATTATTCCTGGTCCAGAACTTTATATTCAACGGGGTTTTTGTAAATTAAGACAAAAAAATCACAAAGATGCACTTCAGGATTTTAATAAAGCGATAAAATGGAATGTCAAGAATAAAAAAGCATTTTATTACCGTTCCACAACTTACTTAAACCTTCAAGATACCACATCAGCCATTAAAGATCTTAAAAAAGCAATAGATATAGATACAAACTATGTTTCAGCTTATATCAGCCTGGGAAGGATTTATTTTATGAAAGAAAAATACGACCAGTCTGTTTCAAAATATAATAAAGCACTAGAAATTCAACCAAACAACGATCGTGCGTTAATTAACAGGGCTTTAACTTACAATGCAAAAGAACAATACCAAAAGGCTACTAAAGACCTGGACAAGGTAATTTCGCTGAATCCGGCTCATTCTTTAGCTTATTACAACCGGGCATTAATAAAAACTCATATTGGCGCTTACAATGAAGCCATTGAAGATTATACACAGGTGTTAAAATACAATCCGCAAAACATTCTTTCGTATTTTAACCGAGGAGCCATTCGAATGCAGATAGATGACTATGCCCATGCAATAAGAGATTTTACCATGGCAATTAAGCTTTATCCGAATTTTGCAAAAGCATACCAAAACAGAGCCATTGCCAGGAGAAAAGTACAGGACTATGAAGGGGCTAAAAAAGACATGCAAACAGCAGAAAAAATTAATAAAGCCTACCGAAAGAACAAGCTAAGCAGTATTAATTTCTCGGACACAACCGAAAACTTTAAACGGCTGATATCTCTACAGAACAGTAAAAACTTACCTCAACAGTTTGGCAACATTAAGAAAGAAATTGAACCCCGGGAGAATTATTCTATATACTTCAATCCCGGAACTGAACAAAATTTAGCTGAAGTTTTGAGTTTACAGCTAAAAGACTCTTCCGTATATCAAGAAAAGAGCTATTTTAATAATCAATACATTCTTGATCATAATCCTCCTGATGAGTTTTCAAGGGAAGAGCACGAAAAAAGAATTAAAGAACTGACTGACAGTATAAAATTGTACCCGAATAAAACACATCTTTATCTTCTGAGAGCCTTAAGCAGAAAAACAACCCGTAATTACAACCAGGCCTTAAGAGATGTATCTAAAGTAATACAAAAAGAGCCTGATAACTTTTTAGCCTGGTTTATAAGAGGAAACATAAGAACCGAGATGATTGAGTATATCCAAATGATGGAAGATGACTCTAAAATTCTTCAAATAAACCTGGATAGAAAATTCAATGAAGAACCCATTGAACGTAATATTACTTTTCATGACTACAAAAAAGCAATAAAAGATTACAACAGGGCTGTTAAATTGGCGCCAAACTTCATATACGCCTATTACAACAGAGCCAATGCGAAAATCAAAAATAAAAATTTTCAGTCGGCTTTGAATGATTACAATAAAGTTATTTTCCTGGAAAATAAATTTGCTGAAGCTTACTTTAACAGAGGAATGACAAAAATTTATCTTCAAAAGAATACCGAGGGCTGTATTGATATAAGCAAAGCAGGAGAACTGGGAATTGATGAGGCGTATACGGTTATAAAAATCTATTGTCAATAAAATAAAAGGCAAAATTTAAGCTTTTGCCTTTTAAAAATTTAAAAATCTACTTTTCTAACTTCAATAAATGCTCTGGGTTTCTAATAATATTTGATATGTTTATGATAGAGACTTTGTTTCATTACATGTACCGAGTGCTTATCTATCAGTTTATTTACATATAGCTCATCCAGCATACTCCACCGTTTTTCATCAAAAGGCTCATTAGGTAATACATAATCCCAGATTTTTTTACATGTAGCCATAGAATTAAGATCATCGTGGGCGACTGATAATACATCATAGTTTTTCTTGATCTCCTCCATCATTTTAAACAACTTTTCAATCCATTCCTGTATATTTTTATACTCATAACTTGTATAAAAATCAATAAAGCTGTCTATGGTCTCATGCAATTCGCGCTCTATTAGAACAATTTTTGAATTCGGGAACTCCTTAACCACATCATCGATAATATATAAAATTGCGGGATCAGCATTTCCAATATTCTCAGCGGTGTGACTCTTAAGTAATTCATGCAAATCATGCATACTGCTACAAAATCTTGTAGCCTCGTGAAAACAAAATGAGTTGTTGTAAGTAAAAAAATTGGCCAGCCAACTCATTCTGCTTCTTGGTAAGCCGGTAATAAAATAATTATTTTTCATCTTCAGATTGTTTTTAATTAGGGTTACCCAAATTTACCAATTTTAATTAACCATTCTGTCTGAATCAAGTTAAATTTTCTTAATAAGGCAAAAATATTAAAAACTGCTTTGATTTTATCTTGCTTTAAGGAAATAATTCAGGCTAAAACAAAATCCATCTGTAACTGTTATCCAATAAACTATAAATCAAGAGTTATGAAAAAAATTATTTTAATCGCTTCAATAATTTTACTAGGTATGGGACTAAATGCACAAAACAAAAGCTTACACAATTTTACCGTTAAAGATATCAATGGAGAAGATTTTGATCTTTCTTCCCTTAGCGGAAAAAAGGTACTGGTAGTAAATACTGCATCAAAATGTGGATTTACGCCACAATATGAAGGGCTTCAGGAATTGTATGAAAAATATGGCGGAGAGAATTTTACAGTAATTGGTTTTCCTGCCAACAATTTCATGAACCAGGAACCCGGGTCAGACGATCAAATCAAACAATTTTGCAAAAAAAATTATGGAGTTACCTTCCCGATGATGTCAAAAATATCTGTAAAAGGGAAAGACAAACACCCGGTTTATCAATGGCTTACAAGCAAAGAAAAGAATGGGAAAATGGATTCAAAAGTAAAATGGAACTTTCAAAAATACATGATCAATGAAGACGGAGAGCTGGTGGATGTTGCCTACTCCCGTACAAAACCCATGTCTGATAAAATTGTTAACTGGATTACAAGCCAATAAATCCGAAAGATTTGGATGCTGTATTTAAATTGTAGGGTTAAATACAGCATCAAATTTTTAATTATGCTTTCTCAACAAATAGGAATCAACTAATTTTTAATTCCGATGCGTGGTCTCTTATTTCCCGCCATGCTATTTTAATATGTTCTTTATCAACATCGGTTTGCGCAATAACCATTCTCAACGTGTATTTTCCTTTTGTTTTTGTATGAGTTAAGTAGATGTTTCCTTTTTCATTGATCCGGTGTAATAATTCTTCATTCAAGTTATTCAGCATATCCTCATCATCAACACCCTTGGGATGAAACCTGAAACAAACAAGATTCATGGTTAGCGGTGCCAATATTTCATAATTCGGCTCCTTCTCCACCCATTTTTCAAATTCCGCTGCCAGGGAGAGATGATATCGCAATTTCTTTCGTATTTCATGCATGCCATAATACTTCAAAACAAACCAGAGCTTCAGGGCTCTAAACCTACGGCCCAATGGTA
Source organism: uncultured Bacteroidales bacterium (assembly GCA_964461045.1). Taxonomy (GTDB): domain Bacteria; phylum Bacteroidota; class Bacteroidia; order Bacteroidales; family UBA12077; genus JAGXLC01. The sequence goes on from CAYWSJ010000045.1 coordinate 13,775, forward strand.
TGGTCCAGTCGGAATAGTTATTCACCTGGCTGTCGCTTTTTGTCTTAAGGTATTCTGGTATCAGTTGAAAAGTATTTACAAGCACCTTTTTGTCTTTTACAAAATAAGCAGAGCAATCGAAGTTGGTAAAAAGCCATTTGTGCGGATTAAACACAAAAGTATCTGCCTTTTCAATTCCCCTGATCATCCATTGATATTCCTCAAGCAGCAGGGCAGTACCTGCAAAAGCAGCATCAATATGAAGCCAGAAATGGTACTTCTCCTTCAATTCAACAATTTTGTCGAGAGGATCCACTGCTGTAGTGCCCGTGGTTCCGAGCGTTGCAACAACGCATAATGGTTTATAGCCCTGCTCAATATCTTTTTTTATGGCTCTTTCCAGCTCCCGGGTATCCATCCTGTTTTTTTCATCTACTGCAACCTTCACAAGGTTTTGTCTCCCAAAACCAGCAACTTTTACAGCCCGCTCAATAGAAGAATGCGTTTCAACACTGGCGTAAATTCTGTAACGCTCTTCATTATAAAAACCATGTTCATTAATCTGATAATCCGAATATTTCTCTCTGGCCGTTAATAAAGAAACCAGGGTTGATGTAGAGGCTGAATCCTGAATAACACCATGAAAAGAATCAGGAAGATGCATTTCTATCTTCAGCCAATTCATAACCTTTTCTTCTAGCTCAGCAGCAGCAGGCGAAGTCTCCCACTTCATACCCTGTACGCCCATGGCAGCAGTTATCATTTCAGCCAGCAAAGAAGGAATGCTCGAATTAGCAGGGAAGTAAGCAAAAAATTTCGGACTTTGCCAGTGTGTGATACCTGGTAGAATAACCTCCTTAAAATCATTCATCAATTTCTCAAAAGACTCATTCTCCTGTGGTGCATGGTTGGGTATCTTGTTTAATATTTCGCCAGGCTGAACCTGTGACTTTACCGGCATCTTCTCCAGGTTTTCAAGATATTCACTAATCCATTCAACCACCTCTCCGGCGTTTTCTTTAAAAGTTTCTGATTTCTTCTTCATCTTTTCTCTTTTTTCTATCAAGAATTTCAGAATAAAAATATAGGAAAATTCGATCAGAACAAACTTCTATTAATAAAATACACTATTCGATCAGATCTAAAAAAATACATCTTCTCAATACTTCCCGGCACCCCTGAATATCAGAATTTATATGTTATGGGGATTTTGAGTGAAAAAACCAAATTCCTTCCCATATTATGATAACCCAATGGTTTTAAGGTTGATAAATGATCAATATAGTTTACATCAAACAAATTTTGCACGGTGGCATTTAAGACAATAGTTTGCTTTAATAGTTCTAACTCACTACTTGCTCTTATATCTATAAGAAAATAATCCTGGGTTTTCGTTTCAAATAGAGAAGGATTTTTTTGTTTAAAAGCATAGGTTGTTGAAAGGTTCAAAGAAGTATTTTTTAAAACACCTTCTGTTGTAAAATCCAATGCAATACCTGATTTTAACTTATCATGGGGAATAAATGGCAAGTCGGTGCCATCTTTCCTATTACCTCTATTCAGAGAAAAGTTTGTAAAAAAATTGAACCAATCAACCGGTTTGGCCTCAAAGCTTATTTCTCCTCCGAATAATTCAGCATTGGTCTGCTCATAGCGATAAACAGGTAAATCTTCATCAGAAAGCTGGCTAGTATAAGCCAGATAAATGTAATTATTGATACTATTGTAAAATCCTGCAACATCAAACATCATATGACAGCAGTGATAATGAAAACTAAGATCACCTTCGTAATTCCGCTGTGATTTGAGCTCTTTGTTTCCAGACTCATATCGGGCACCATGCACACCTTCTTGAGTAAGTTCCGCTACATTAGGAGTACGATAAGCAGAGGCAATGTTTGATCTCAAGAGAAACTCCTGGCTGATACGATAGGTTGAACCCAATGAAAAACTTATGTTCTGATAATCTCTTTTAAAACTCTCCAGGTGGTCTTCATGGTCGCCTGTCCCGCTGTGATCATGACCTGATTTCTCCTGTTCTGGTACATAAATATGACGATAATCAAACCTGACACCCCCTTGTGTTTTCAATTCACTGGAAAAATTATGCTGCAGCAAACCAAACACTGCCGCTTCATTTACTTCATGATCGGGAAGTACACGATTGGGAGCATCAAAATTTTTATTTTTTTTCAAACTTCCCTGGAAGCCAAAAATCAGGTTGGTGAACTGACTGATAGAATTCTCAAGGTTTAGATTTGAAGAATAGGTGCTCATAAGCATATCCACCGCTGTTTTTTCCTTCGTTATTAGTTTCCTGCCGTTTTGTTGAAAGGAAAAATTGGCTTCCATCTTCCAATCCCTGATAAATAGTTTATTTTTTAAACTTACAAGATGATTGTCAAGGCTCTGATACCAAAAATTATTTCTGCGTTCACCAGCACTTATCAGGGTATCAACACCAGGAACAGTCATTCCTAAATGCATCTGAGTATAATCATAATAAAGCCGGAAAGAGCCAAAAGATTTGTTAATTCCTGTAAAGGCATGTAAGCCTTTATTGTTGAAACGACTATTAGGAATCATTTCTTCATTTCCCGATTCATAGTCCTGGTGAGTCTTTATTCCTCCCCGAACACCCCAGAAAAAATCATCAAAAGTTTGCTTTATGCCAATATTTGAATGGTAACCATTTGAATTAGAATGATACTGCTGACCCACTTCAGCCTCAAGAGAACGAATTGATGCCGGTTTTTCTCCTATAACATTAACAATACCACCAATTGCATCTGAACCATAGAGTAAAGATGCAGGTCCTTTTATTACTTCCACACGGTCTACGCCAAATTCATCGAGAAGAAAAGGGTGGTTTTCCGAGAACTGAAAATTTTCCAATTTCACACCATTATTGAGAACCAAAATATTTGAATTTGATAAACCGCGGATAACAGGTTTAACAACTGCATTTCCCTTTGAGATCATGTCAACCCCTGGTACTTCAGCAATTTTTGCTGTAAGTACAGAAGCATTCATCTTTTCAAAATCTTTGCTCTTTATGGTTTCAATTTTTATGGCATTTTCATGTTGAGTTGAATAGCTACCTGCAGAAACGACAACTGCGTCTGAATGAATGACAGTTGGTTCCATAAATATTTTTATTCCTTTTAAAGTATCTTCACCTGGATAATAATTCTTACTTATGGTTTTATATCCTATATGAGAAAACTGAATAATAATATTGCTTTCAGGAAGATTCTTCAGGATAAATTCACCGTTTACATCTGTAATAGTTCCCTTTTGCAATTCAGGAACAAAAACATGTACTCCATTGATAATCTTACCGTTATCGATGTCTTTTATTGTTCCGCTAATTTGATATTGGGCATTGACAGCATGGGTTGTGAGCAATAAAATAAAGCTCCAAAAAATATATTTTAGTTTCATTTTTATCGTTTGAAAGATTCCACATTAAAATAAGATAAGAAAATTAATTAAACAAAACAGGCGGGTGGAGCTCTAAGGAAGTAATGAGTAAATATATTTTCTTTCGTTAAATGGTCTGCCGAATTATAAACAAAAGTTTGACGATAATTACTTATAATATGGACTATATGATCTATGCGATAATAATATTGAAAAAAAACAAAATGGTCAATAGGGCAAGTATCTGATTCTTTTTGCTCCTGATGCCAGGCTTTTTCAAAAGATGATATTTGATTTTTATTATAATGGTGATGTTGATGATGATGGTGATATAAATAATGCAGATTCTTTACAAAAAATGCATTTATGAAAAGAATCAGAAAAGCAGAAGCCAATATTTTACGAAGTATTTTTCTCAAAACATTGTTTTAATTAGCATAAGATACAAAAAAAAATTGATTTTGTTTACTTATCCTTAACAGTCTAAGTATAGAATTTTTGTACATTTGCTTATAAATCAAAACACGGAATTTATGAAAAGATTTCTCCTGATTACCTCCATCCTGCTTTTTGTTTTTATGATATCATGTTCTAATCTGAAAAAAGAAAAAGTAGATACAATAATTCACAATGCAATTATTTATACGGTTAATGAAAATTTTACCAAAACAGAAGCAATGGCAATAAATGACGGTAAATTTGTTGCTGTAGGTGACAAAAGAACTATTTTAAAGAAATATGCCTCAGACCATACCATCGATTTAAACGGCAATTTTATTTATCCGGGTTTTATTGATCCCCATTGTCATTTTTATGGTTATTGCATGAATCTAAGACAAGTTGACCTGGTTGGTACCGGATCGGTTGAGGAAATTATAGAAAAACTAAAAGATTACAACAAAAAACACAATCCTGAGTGGATACTGGGACGTGGATGGGACCAAAATGACTGGAAAAACAAAGAATTTCCTCACAAGAAGAAATTAGATGCTGCGTTTCCTGACAAACCCGTATTTCTGAAAAGGATTGATGGACACGCTGCTTACGTAAATTCTGCTGCCCTGAAAATTGCCAACATTACGACACATAAGGAAGTAGAAGGAGGCAAGATTATAACTAAAAATGGGAAACCAACAGGAGTGCTGGTTGATAATGCCATCGGGCTTGTTTCTGAACACGTGCCACCACCTACACATAAAGAAAAAATAAACGCTTTGCTAAAAGGACAAAAAAATTGTTTTAAGGTGGGGTTAACTATGGTTGCTGATGCAGGGCTTGGATATGAGCCTGTTCATTTAATGGACTCACTGCAAAAAGTGGGAAAACTTAAAATGAACACCTATGCCATGCTTACGCCTACCCAGGAAAATATTGATGTTTTTGTGAAACAGGGAAAGTATAAAACCGAAAAAATGCACATTCAATCAATCAAGCTTTTTGCTGATGGTGCATTAGGATCTCGCGGTGCATGTCTGCTAAAACCGTATAGCGATGATCCGGATAATTATGGATTTATAGTGACAGAAAAGGAAAAATTAAAAGACATGAGCCAACTGGCCTATGAGTATAATTACCAGGTGAACACACATGCAATAGGAGATTCTGCCAACCGACTTATGCTGAATATTTATGGAGACATCCTGAAGAAAGAGAATGACAGAAAGTGGAGAATTGAACATGCACAAGTGATTCATCCTGATGATTTTAAGCTCTTTGGAAAATATAATATCATTCCTGCGATTAACACGACACATGCTACTTCGGATATGTATTGGGCAGACGAACGTTTGGGTAAAGAACGACTGAAAAACGCTTATGCTTATAAGAAACTCCTTAATGAAAACGGATGGTTGCCAAACGGAAGTGATTTTCCGGTTGAAGACATTAACCCGCTTTACGGTTTCTATGCAGGGTTTGCCAGAAAAGATCTGAAAGGATACCCTGAAGATGGATTTCAGAAGGAGAATGCACTTACCCGAAAAGAAGCCCTGAAAGCAATGACAATATGGGCTGCTAAATCCTGTTTCCAGGAAGAAGAAAGAGGAAGCATTGAAAAAGGAAAGAAAGCAGATTTTGTCGTTACGGGAACCGATATCATGCAGGCAGAAGAAAACAAGATACCACATGTAAAAGTTTTAAGAACTTATATTGACGGAAAAGCAGTTATGGAATAATCCGTTTGGATAAAATTTATGAGAAAAAAACCGGATAAAAAAATATTTTCTGCAGTTATCAGGTCATTACCAGATCCTATCTTTATCATTGATGAAGATGGGACTTATCAAAATATTTATGGAGGATCTGACAGAAATAAATACCATGATAGCAAATCACTTATTGGCAAGACATTCTGGGATTTTTTAAACCGGGAGATAGCTGATGAGTTTTACAGCAAACTTAAATTGGCATTGAATTCCAGTGAAACAGTAACACATGTCTATTCACTCTCAATTAATGATCTGGATACAGAAATAGATCCCGGCGATCCGGGCCCTTCGGGAAAAATGTGGTTTGAAGCACACATAACTCCTCTTGGTAAAATAAAGAAGAGAAAAAGATTGGTGGCGTGGGTTACTTTTAATATCACAGAACGTTATAATTTGAATTACCAGCTTCAAATTGAAAAAGAGGCTCTGAAAAAGGCTAATCAAACGAAAGACAAACTCTTTTCAATCATCGCACATGATCTGATCAATCCTTTTTCCTCTTTTCAAAACATGCTGGAAATAATAGTAACAAAATATGATGAATTAGAAGAAGATAAAATTAAAGAATATTTAAATGAAATGCTCAACGTGGCCGAGTCTAACAATGAGTTACTTCAAAATTTACTAAACTGGTCCAGAGTACAAAGGAAAAAAATCAATCTCAATATTGGAAATATAGATTTACATAAACTCCTTGAAGAAAATACAAAATTCATATTGAGCAATGCCACGGAGAAGAATATAGAAATTAATAATGAGGTTCTGCCAGGCACACATATTCAGGCAGACAGGAATATCTTCTCTCTCGTTATCAGGAATTTAATCTCAAATGCAGTAAAATTTACTTATAATGAAGGAATGATTGAAATATCTCATGTAAGAAAAAACAATGAAGATATCCTGAAAGTTAAAGACAATGGTATAGGTATGGACGAAACCACTCTAAATAATATATTTAATCCTGAAAAAGTTAATTCAACGCATGGTACCAATTATGAAAAAGGGTCAGGCTTAGGACTGATGCTTTGCAAAGAATTTGTTGATATGCACAAGGGTAAGATATGGGCAGAAAGCACACCGGGTGAAGGTTCTGAGTTTATTATCAGTTTGCCCGCCAATGAAAATAATTAAGAAAATCTTCCCTATAAAAAAGTTTTGAAAAGATTTTATTATTGCGAATGTATCAGACTAATGATGAATTTGTAGATACCTGGTTTCATTAAAGTCTCCTGATTGTACATTAATAAGATAAATACCACTTTTCAGAGTACCAATATTAATTTCCAATCTTTTATTATTCAACTGTTGACCTTTTTTAATACACTTACCAGTTAAGTCATATAATTGGTAACGAAATTTCTTCTTTTTTTGCAGCAATTCAATAAAAACTGTTGAAGAAGCAGGATTAGGATATACCTTAACACTTTGTTCTTCCGTATTTTCTTTGTTCAGGGTTGGTGTTTCTACAGAAAACTTTAAAATATTTGAAGTATCTTTAAGATAATTGGCGCAAACATAATCCGACACCATTGTCAGCATCACACTATCTCCGTCTGTTAAACTGCTGGTAACCAAAACCGAGTCGGAAACACCGGTAGAAACACTATTAATTATCCAGTCATAAGCTGGCGAGTTACCGCCTGCAGACACTGAGGAATGTATAGTAACATTTCCCCCCTCCGTTACTTCTGTACCCTGGTCAGAGTAAATAGTAACTGAAGGATCTAAAGAAGGATAGACATCCATTTTAAATGTTTTTGAAAGGATTCTCGAACAACCCGATGAAGTATCCACAGCCTGGAGAGACATTTCAACTGAATTGTTAAAACTCAAAGGACCTAATGTAATAGAGTCTCCTTTGCCTAAAAATGGGGCTGTTAAGGTATCACCCGAGCTTGCATTTAATAAACTGTATTCAATTCCGGGTTCTGTATAGGTGAAGTCAACATTTACCTCGCCGCTATCACAAAAAGTTTCGTTTCTCAGATACGGTTCAAGTTTATATTGATTTGAAATAAATGTAATCTCCATACTATCCAGTGCTATATCGTAATATCGCAAATCATCCAACGCTCCCTGAAAATATGCATCAGAAGGAGGATTTGATGCTCCGGAAGGAATATCATGGCCGGCATAGAGCCAGTATCCATCCATACTGTCGAGAGTAAGGATTGTTGGATCACTCACAGTTTCGCTGTTCTTAATATGCATTTCAGCATTATCGCCCACGCTAACTGTTACATGATGCCAGTTATTATCGTCGTATGTATTACTTGATATCAACTCCACGGGTGAACCAGAGTTATTCAGGTAAAAATGCAGCTTACCATTATCTGCCAAATATAATGTTCTGTCAATTGTTCCTCCGGGATTATATCTGTCATCTGTAAATTCTACAAGAGCACCTTTGTCTCCTTCTATTGTTTTAAACCACAGAGAAAGAGTAAATTCCTGAGGATTTGAAAACTTACTGTAAATATATGTATAAGTTGATGCATCAATAAATTGTCTTGCCTGCCAGAAATTACCTTCATGATCATCAACAGGATACCAATTATAACTACTAATGCCATGTTCATTGCCACTTATGTCTTCTGCATCATCATTCAGCGGAAAATGATATACCAGATTTGTTTTACCAACCCTGATATCTTCTCCATAATCTGCTGGTTGTTCTTTCACAAAAACATTAATTTCATTGGAAGGCAAATGGCAGGTATTGTTTATTACATCGGCATGATATGTTCCGGTTTTATTTGCTGCAAATTGTTGAGAAGTGGCACCTTCTATCTCTTTTCCATCACGATACCATTGAATATCGTATGAACTTCCGGCTGTCACCTCAAGGTCAACCAGACCACCTCCACAAACGAGAGTGTCTGTCAGGGCCTCTATAGCAGCAGTATCGGGTGCAGCACTATATCCAACCTGCACATGATCACTTTCAACAGTGCACTCATTTTCAGTAATCTCTGCATAATAGTCACCACCTGTTTCTGTGGAATAATTATAAGACGTAGCTCCTGTAATTGCGGATCCATCCTTATACCATTGGTAATCATCATAGCCCCAGCTAACCATCATACTAAATGGCCCATCACCTGAACATCTTTCAGGAGAACTCCAATACATAAGCGTATCATCCGGACAACTCCCAGGCATATCAACTTTAAAACCAAATTCTCCGCTAAGATCATTCTCGCCATCGACAACAAGATAGTACGTAATACCACTCTCTACCATAAAACTAGTTTTTGCTATCGTATCAGCAGTATTCCAAATAGAGACTAAACCAGAACAATTGGCATTTTCATTGCAAAGAGGCAATACTTGCAGTGTCATTTTCCCCAGGTGTTTTTCAGAAAAGTAAATATCTGCTTTACCTGAATTCACAGGAGTTATTGAGTAAATCATTTCATTCCCGGTTAAGTTTGCACCACAGCTATAATTATCTATCAGGGAATCTCCGTTTACCGCGGTGTTATCATAATACCATGAATCATCGCTTATAGCAATTGCTGAGCTACAATCCATTGAACCCGTATCAGGAATCATAATGCTTCCCAGAAAATATTCATTTTCAACTGTTTCGGGAACTACATCCGAAGCATCCGGTAAACCTATTAGTTTGTAATAACCGGGTTCGGGTAAAACAGGCATAGTAGCTGTTGTATCAATATTCGCTTGCATGCCTATGTCAAGAGATGGAACAGAAGCGGTTGCCAGTAACAGGTCCGATCCGTCCAAAGTATCATTATCAGAAAGATAGTATTCCATTTCACACGAAGCAGATGCCGAATTTCCAATATTCTTCACAGTAGCTGAAAATTTCACTCCTGAAAGATTGGTTTCAATAACCCCCGGATGTGCCTGAACACTTTCAGCAATCAAATCAGCTTCATAGGTAGGGCAGATAACTTCTAAATCACAAGTGGCATCTTGTGCTGTAGCAGCATCAATTACCAGGTAATAAGTATCTGCAGTTGAGTTGTTGTAAGTTAATCCATTTGTGCCAGTTGCCAATACAGAATCTTTATTCTGGTGAGACAGCAAAACAACAGATATTTCGTCACTCTGGTTTGAAATCTCAATAGTAATTCTTCCTGGATAGGAAGTAGTAAACTCAAATACCTTTTCTTTCCCAAAAGCATCAATATAAGCGTTGCCATAACTATTCACCACAGATTCACCCGTAGATAAATCAACACTAACAGAATTTGAGCAAGAAACATTCGTTATACCGGAAAAATCTAGCCCAGTAAAACTTGCAGAAGGTTCTACTCCGACAATTGCAGTATTTGAACTTGAGTAGTTGTGACCGGCAGGGTTCAGGTTACCCATTGCAAAATATCCATCGGCATAACCACCCCAACCCCAGTTGAAATGAAAATTCCCTGAATCATCATAACCATCCAGCACGAAAGCATGTCCGCCGGAACCATGTCCTGAATAAGGCAACACACGACCTTCATCACACTCTTTTCTCATAAGTGCCTCCCAGTCGGCCAAGTCGAACTTATACTTACTTGCCTCTTTAAGGTTATTAGTATAATCAAAATACTCAACAAATGCATCCTCCATATCTGACATATAAGCGCCTGACCCATTGGGGCCGTATCCCATAAGAACAGCTACCCCACAATGATACATCAATTCTTCAACTTCAGTATTACCACTGTTATTAGGCATAGATGCCCAATCATACGTAGCGCCGGCAAAGTCGGCACACAATTCACCATAAGTTGAGTGGGTGTAACACTCCTGACCAATGCCTGAAGAAGGATGAGCATGGTACTTCATTGTCTGCGCCAGGCTTGTTGCCACACATCCGGCATAAACATGTCCACAAGGGCCATCACTGTCTTCGGGACACATCCCATTATATCCACATCCCTGGTTCCAGGTAGTAGTAAGTAACGGAGCAACCCCTTTGCTCTTTATAGAAAATCTTTTTTTTGTTTCAATTCTCTTCCACTTAATCTCGTCACTTTTATCCAGTTGAATACCTTTCTTCCTGACCTTTACAATCTGGTCTGCCAAATTATTCATCCATTCTTCAAAGGCTGGAGGTAATTTTGCTTTTTCCCGTGGTAGGCCTTTTTCCAGAGAATAACCAAGAACAGGCTCAAACTGTCGTTCTGCAGAAATAATTACAAAATAATTTTTCGAGTTAAAAGTATAGTATACAGGTTCACCTGACCTTTTTTCTACCGCAGCAGGTTGCGGATCAATAGTTATGTTTTTCCCTGTTTTATTATACAAAAAGTTAACTGCGTATTGTGCAGCATCGTTCCTATTTATAGTTTGTGCATGTGAAAAAACAGGTGTCATCAGGAAGAAACCAAGTATAAATATAGGAAATCTCATAAAAAATAATTTTGGCAGATTGAATCAATTAACTTTTTTAACGTATCTAAAAAAATAATAGTTACAAATTTAGCCAAAGAAAACATAAGAAACAGAAAATGCCTGAAAAGTAACTCCTCAGGCATTTAAATTATAGTTTATCAAACGATTTACTTTTGTGTATTTAATGGCTCAGCACCAGGTCTTCCGTGGCAATTTTTATATTTCTTTCCACTTCCACAAGGGCAGGGTTCATTTCTTCCAACTTTCTTCCCTACTTTAACAGGCTCTGGTTTGGATTCACCTTTTCCTCCACTGGTTACAGTTTCCGGACGTTTCGTCTCATATTTACTCATATCCAGTCGTCGTCGTCTTTCTGCTTCCTGTATGTCTTCAGAATCCTGGACAGGGATATGGCCCTTGATTAGTGTAGCCGTTACATCTTTACTTATTTTCTGAACCATATTTTTAAACAGTTCAAAAGCCTCAAACTTATAAATTAATAAAGGATCTTTCTGTTCGTAAGTTGCAGTTTGAACAGACTGTTTAAGATCATCCATTTCTCTGAGGTGCTCTTTCCAGGAATCATCAATAGTACTGAGGATAACCGTTTTCTGGTAAGCTTTAACCAATGCTTTTCCCTCGGTTTCATAAGCATCTTTCAGATTAGTAATTACCTGGATCGTTCTTGTTCCGTCAGTAATCGGAACCACTATATTCTCATACTGATGAGAACGCTTCTCATACACATCTTTAATAACAGGATAAGCCTGTTGCGCTATGCTTTCTTCTTTTCGTTTATATGAGTCTTTTACGATTTCATAGATCTTACTGATTACCTCTTCTCCATCAAGTTTTAGAAATTCTTCTTCAGAAACCGGAGATTCAATAGAAAGAGAACGTATCAACTCAAATTTAAATCCCTCAAAATCGCCATGTTCCTGGTAAGTTTCTACCAAACTTTCAGCAACATCTCTCATCATGGTAGCAATATCCACACTTAATCGTTCTCCGAACAAGGCATGCTTTCTCCGTTTATAAATAACTTCTCTTTGGGAATTCATTACATCATCATATTCCAATAATCTTTTTCTGATTCCAAAGTTATTCTCCTCCACTTTCTTTTGTGCCCGTTCAATTGATTTTGAAATCATTGAATGTTGAATTACTTCCCCTTCCTTCAGTCCCATTCTTGCCATAACATTTGCAATACGGTCAGAACCAAACAGGCGCATTAAATCATCTTCCAGGGAGACAAAAAACTGTGATGACCCTGGATCTCCCTGTCTTCCGGCACGTCCTCTCAATTGTCGGTCAATTCGTCTTGATTCGTGTCTTTCACTTCCGACAATTGCCAGACCACCAGCCTCGCGGACTTCATCTGATAGCTTAATATCTGTACCACGGCCTGCCATATTTGTAGCAATGGTTACTGTTTTGGATTTACCAGCTTCAGCTACAATTTCTGCTTCTTTTTGGTGCAACTTAGCATTTAAGACATTGTGCTTGATACCTCTTATTTTAAGCATTTTACTCAGAAGTTCGGATACATCTACTGCTGTGGTACCAACCAATACTGGTCTTCCTATAGAGATCAGTTCCTGTATTTCATCTATAATGGCATTATATTTTTCTCTTTTCGTACGGTAAACCATATCGTTCCTGTCATCCCGGATTACCGGAACGTTGGTAGGGATAACCACCACATCCAACTCATAGATATCCATAAATTCACCAGCCTCAGTTTCCGCTGTACCTGTCATTCCCGCAAGTTTGTGATACATACGGAAGTAATTCTGGAGTGTAATTGTTGCAAAAGTTTGTGTAGCAGCTTCAACTTTTACATTTTCCTTTGATTCAAGAGCCTGATGAAGACCGTCGGAATATCTTCTTCCTTCCATTATACGGCCAGTTTGTTCATCCACAATTTTAACTTTGTTGTCCATCACCACATACTCTTCATCTTTCTCAAAGAGAGTATAGGCTTTCAACAATTGCTGAACGGTGTGCACTCTTTCCGACTTAACCGCATAATCTCTAAGGAGTTCATCTTTTTTCTTAATTTTCTCATCCTCACTCATATCTGTTTTATCGAGGTCGGCAAGCTCACTTCCAATATCCGGCAGAATAAAAAAGTTTGGATCATCTGATTTGGATGTCACAAGATCAAGGCCCTTATCGGTTAGCTCAATGGAATTATTTTTTTCGTCGATTATAAAATACAGGTCATCAGTCACTTTATGCATGTGCTTGCTGTTATCCTGCATGTAATAATTCTCAGTTTTAAGCATAAGTGCTTTGTTTCCTTCTTCACTAAGAATTTTTATCAACGCCTTATTTTTAGGCAGTCCTTTATAAGCTTGTAACAACAGAAAACCTGCCTTTTCCCTGTCTTCTTCCTTCAACTTTTTTCTTGCATCTGTAATAATCTGATTAATAAGCTTTTTTTGTTCGCTTACCAGGTTTTCTACTTTAGGTTTCAGGTCCTGAAATTGTTCAGTGTTTTCCTGAGCCACAGGGCCGGAAATAATGAGTGGCGTTCTGGCATCATCGATTAAAACAGAGTCAACCTCATCCACAATTGAAAAATGATGTTTTCTCTGCACCAGGTCGCTCGGATTTATGGCCATATTATCTCTCAGGTAATCAAAACCAAATTCATTGTTGGTTCCATAGGTAATATCAGCGTTGTAGGCTTTCCTTCGTTCCGGGGAGTTGGGTTCATGTTTATCGATACAATCTACCGAAAGGCCATGAAATTCATACAAGGGTCCCATCCATTCCTGGTCACGTTTAGCCAGATAATTATTTACGGTTATAAGGTGCGAGCCCTTTCCTGCCAAGGCGTTTAAGAACAAAGGAAGAGTAGCTGCAAGAGTTTTTCCTTCACCCGTTGCCATTTCAG
>CAYWSJ010000046.1:0-22257 GCA_964461045.1 uncultured Bacteroidales bacterium
AACTCTTCGTTGTAGAAAAAATTTGTGTTTCCTGTGCTCTGACTATCTTGACGAATGTCGCCTCGCTTTCTTACCTTTCTATCTCAACATTTCAAAGAACTTTTATCTCTTAAATAATATTTTAAAGTTCGTTTTCCCAAAAAGGGAATGCAAAGTTAAAAAGACTTTATTTTTTTACAAAATATATTTTAACTTTTTTTGATTTTTTTTTCTTCCCTCTTAAATAAAACAAAGAACTCTCAGTTGCGGGGTGCAAATATATGTTAGATTTTTAAATTACCAATCATTTTTAAAACTTTTTTCAATCTTTTTTAATCTTTTTTTTCAACCCATTGCATGTGAGGCTTATAGTTTTAATTAACTTTTAAATAATCATTGTGTTTTCCTGTATTTTGGATATTTTATAGTAAATTCGTACAAAAAAGAAACATGGATAAAAAGCTTGTAATCATCCCTACTTATAATGAAAAAGGCAATATTGACAGGATAATACATAAGGTCTTTTCTTTATCAACCATTTTTGACATTCTTATTATTGACGATAATTCTCCTGATCAGACTGCCGAAATAGTAAAAACACTACAAAAAGAGTATAATAATAAACTACACTTAATTGAAAGGGAGGGTAAGCTTGGACTAGGAACAGCTTACATCACAGGTTTTAAATGGGCCATTAAAAACAACTATGATTATATTATAGAGATGGATGCAGATTTTTCGCACGACCCGAATGATTTACCAAGGTTATACGAAGCCTGTGCTAAAGACGGGGCTGATCTGGCGATTGGTTCGCGCTATAAAAACGGGACCAATGTTGTTAACTGGCCAATCGGAAGAATATTAATGTCCTATTTCGCTTCAAAATACGTTTCTTTTATTACAGGAATGAAAATTAACGATACCACTGCCGGATTCAAATGTTACAGAAAGAAAGTAATAGAAACCATTGATCTGGACCGCATAAAATTTAAAGGTTATGCTTTTCAAATAGAAATGAAGTTCAAAGCCTGGAAACATAAATTCAAGCTTGTTGAGGTACCCATTATTTTTACAAATCGACAGGTAGGAACCTCTAAAATGTCTGGTGGAATATTCAATGAAGCTTTATGGGGTGTAATAGGTATGAAAATAAGAAGTATGTTTAAAAATTATACTGATGAATCCAAAATTGATAAATAATGCCCGTATTATAAATGAAAACAATGACTTTACGGGATCTGTTCTTATCGGGGATGAAAAAATAAAAAAAGTATTCAGCGAACCTCTCTCAGAGAAAGAAATTCTAAAGGACTGGGAAGTAATTGATGCAACCGGACTTATTCTCATACCAGGTATTATTGATGACCACGTTCATTTCCGAGAGCCAGGATTGACCCAAAAAGCAGATATTTACTCAGAGTCAAAGGCTGCAATAGCAGGTGGAGTAACCTCTTTTATGGAGATGCCAAATACAAAACCAGCTACCACTAGCATCCATGAACTGGAGAAAAAATATGAGTTAGCTAAACAAAAATCGTTTGCTAATTATTCATTTTATTTCGGAGCCACAAACAATAATTTTGAAGAAATTCAAAAAATTAATCCATCGGAAATACCAGGGATCAAACTTTTCATGGGTTCATCAACTGGAAATATGCTAATTGATAATGAAAACACACTTAGTAAAATATTTGCTGAATCACCAAAAATTCTTGTATCTCATTGTGAAGATGAAAAAACTATAAAAGACAATACAGAATATTATAAGAAAAAATTTGATGGTGATATTCCTTTTAAGAATCATCCTTTAATCCGGTCAGAGGAGGCTTGCTACAAATCATCCTCAAAAGCAATAAAACTGGCAAAAAAATACAACACGCGTTTACATATATTACATTTAAGTACTGCAAAAGAACTAGAACTATTCAATGAAGATATTCCCCTTGAAGAAAAAAAGATAACAGGAGAAGTGTGTATTCATCATTTATGGTTCAATGATACCTTTTACAAAGACTTAGGCTACAGGATTAAATGGAACCCAGCGGTGAAAAAGCAAAATGACCAAATTAAATTATTAGAGGGGTTGATTAATAATAAGATTGATGTAATTGCCACAGATCATGCTCCTCATCTTTTAAAAGAAAAGCAACAGACTTACCTGAAAAGTCCATCCGGTGGCCCAATGATCCAGCATAGTTTGCTGGCAATGATGGAATTCTTCCATGAAAACAAAATAACCGTAAACAAAATTGTTGAAAAGATGTGCCACAATCCGGCTAAACTTTTCAAAGTTAAAAAGAGAGGATTTATAAAAGAAGGCTACTGGGCAGATCTTGTATTAATCGATCCCGGAAAAACTTACAATATAAACACTGATAATATTCTATATAAATGTAAATGGTCTCCTATGGAAAACCTAACATTTAAATCTTCTGTATCACACACATTTATTAACGGACACTTAGCTTATGAAAAAGGCAACGTTTCAAATCAAAGGCACGCTAAAAGAATTGAATTTCAGTAAATTCCATGTCCTTTTATTGGTCGGTTTTCTTATTCCTATGGTTACAATTTTATCGAATTGTACTGATCCGGAAAAAAAAGATATTGGGAATAAAATTCAAATTAGCCCTCCTGATTCCATAAGACAGAATTTTTCCTTAATTGCAGACACAATTAATTATGGGGTGGTTGTTCATAATCGTGACTCTTCAAACCGCTGGCTGGAGAAATCCTTATCAGGTTTTGAAAGGAAAGATTTTATAAAAAGAATATTCCAGGCAATTTATGATAAAGAGATCCAGCCTTATGATTATTTTACCGGAGAAGCCCTTTCTGTGAGAGACATAAAAAAGCTTGAAAAAGATCCTGAATTCAAGCGGTCAAGGATAGGTAAAATTCAATTCCTGGAAAGATGGTATATAGACACTACATCATTAAGTATGGTAAAAAAAGTACATTCTATAATGTTTGCTTATGAAATTTATAGGGAAGATGGTACTTTTAGAGGATATAAACCAGCCTTTAAAGTTTTTCTGCCAAAGGATAAAAAATAACCTGCTATGAGAATACTGATTATTGATGAAGTGCATGACATTTTACTAAAAAAACTAAAAGAAGAAGAATATAATATTAACTATTCTCCTAATATTAAGCCAGAAAATGTACGTAAAGAAATTCCCGGTTTTGAAGGCCTTATTCTGAGAAGTAAGATGAAAATAGACGCCGAGTTGATTGACAAGGGAAAAAAGTTAAAATTTATAGCAAGGGTTGGGGCCGGATTAGAAAATATTGATATAACTTACGCAAAAGAAAAAGGTATTCATTGTATTAATTCACCGGAAGGCAACAAAGATGCTGTGGGAGAACATACTCTTGGATTACTGTTAAACCTTAACAACAAAATATTACAAAGTAACGATGAGGTTAAAAAAGGTATCTGGAAAAGAGAAAGAAACAGGGGGACAGAATTAAAAAATAAAACAATTGGAGTTCTTGGATATGGGAATATGGGTAGTGCATTTGCCAGAAAATTAAAAGGACTTGAGGTAAACGTCATAGCATATGATAAATATAAGTTTGACTATTCCAATGATTATGTAAAAGAGGTAACTTTCAAAGAATTTGTAGAACAAACTGATTTTCTGAGCATACATATTCCATTAACAAGCGAAAACAAATACCTAATTAATAAGGAATATTTAAAAAAATTTCATAAACAAATAATATTAATAAATACAGCACGGGGAGAAATTGTAAAAACCGATGATCTTGTGTCGCTCCTCGAATCTGGTGACATCAAAGGAGCAGCATTGGATGTACTGGAATATGAAAAATCTACTTTTGAAGAATTGTTTGATAATACTGAATTACCTGATACAATGAATAAACTGATAAAATCAGAAAGAGTAATTTTAACGCCTCACATTGCTGGCTGGACTGATGAGTCATATTATAAAGTTTCGGCTATTGTTGCCCAAAAAATAATCAATCTTTTCAAATAGCTATTCTTCAATTACAAATTGAGCTGTATGTCTGCTCCTTTGCTCAACCAATACATTTCTGCCTTTTAAAAGGGTTTCAAGGGATTTTTCATTATAATGCCTTACAGTTATAAGCTCCAGCCCTTTGTTAAATAGAACCTTATAGTTTGATTTTAATTCTTCAATTAATTTATGAACCCTGCTGTTACCTTCATCAACACATACAGTAAAGTTAATTGCAGAATTCTGAATCAAATTTACCTTAATGCGGTAATCTGCAAATAAAGAATATATTTCACTCATAACTTCCTCAAAAACAAACGAAAAATCTTTTGGGATAATAGAAATTAATACTTGCTTTTTCTTAAGAATAAAAATAGGTTTATCCTCATGGTAGGCAGGAAATTCAGCAATCAGAGTCCCCTCTTTATCAGGCTCCAGAAAGGATTTAACAAACAGAGCAATACCCTTATTCTGTAAGGGTTTAATAGTTTTCGGATGAATTATTTTTGCCCCATAGTAAGCAAGTTCTATTGCCTCCTGGTAAGATATCTTATCAATCTTAACAGGATTTTTAAAATACCTTGGGTCTGCATTAAGAACTCCGGGAACATCCTTCCATATAGTAACTGCCTTCGCATCAAGAGAATTCGCAAGAATGGCAGCTGTGTAATCAGATCCTTCTCTTCCCAGAGTTGTAGTTAATCCGTCATTAGTTCCTGAAATAAAACCCTGGGTAATATATAATTTTTTATAATAATCAAATCGTTTTTTTATGTTTATCCGGCTTGTTTTCCAATCCAGAATTGCTTCTCTGAATACTTTATCAGTAATTATTTGTTCACGTATGTCAACCCATTCATTTGTCAAACCTATTGTTTCAAGATAAGCACTTACAATCCTGGTAGATAGCAATTCTCCATAGCTAACCACCTGGTCATATAAAAAATCAAAATCTTTTGTATCTAAAGAAAACTTGTCTTCTAAATTAATAAAAATATCTCCAATCTCCTCAAAAATCGTATGATTTGAGTTAAAAAGTCTGTTCATTATTTCAATATGATAAGATTTAATCTCATTCAGTGTTTGAGAAAAATCTGATTTTTGTTCCTGATAAATAGCTTTAACCAATTTTTCAAGGTTATTTGTGGTTTTCCCCAGGGCAGAAACAACGACAATTCCATTGGGTATTTTTTCTTCAACAATCTTTGCCAGGTTTTTTACTCCGTTAGCAGATTTTACAGATGCACCACCAAATTTATTAATGTTCATTTTTTCAACGATATCAGTTAATTCTATGATCGAAAATTATATTAAATAAAATTGAAATTATATATTTTTTGACAAAATCTACAAAAAATCGCAAATTTAAGTCTATTTTTGTATAAATAATTTCCAAAAAGTAAACTTTCAAGTTATGAAACAATATAGAATTACAACTCTTAATGAGTTTATAATTAGAAGACAGGCTAATATACCCTATGCAAAGGGGGAATTATCCAGATTGCTTCACCATATTGGAATAGCTGCAAAAGTTGTAAACAAGAAAGTAAACAAGGCCGGACTTGTTGATGTTTTAGGGAGTGCAGGTTCTGGTAACATACAGGGAGAGATACAACAAAAACTGGATGTATTTGCAGATATGCAATTTATTACTGCACTAAAAGATAGTAGTGAGTGCTGTGGAATTGCTTCAGAAGAAAATCAGGAGATCATTACATTCGATGATGATCTTGCAAATGACGGAAAATATATTGTTTGTATGGACCCCCTTGATGGTTCATCAAACATTGATGTAAATGTTTCAATAGGTACCATATTTTCAATTTATAAAAGAATTTCACCCAGGGGGCAAAAGGCAGAGGAAAGAGATTTTCTTCAGGCGGGAAACAGGCAAATTGCTGCCGGATATATAATTTATGGCTCTTCAACAATGATGGTATACACAACCGGCAGAGGGGTCAATGGATTTACCCTGGATAGCTCGATAGGAGAATTTTGTCTTTCTCACCCAGATATTAAAACACCAACAAATGGTAAAATATATTCTATAAATGAAGGAAACTATGCCAAGTTCGAGCCCGGGCTAAAAAATTATATAAAATACTGCAAAGAAAAAGATAAAGAAACGCAGCGTCCGAAATCTGCAAGATATATTGGATCGCTGGTGGCCGATTTTCATAGAAATCTCCTGAAAGGTGGAATTTTCATTTATCCTAAAACAGAAAGTTCCCCAACGGGAAAACTCAGATTATTATACGAATGCAATCCCATTGCTTTTGTAGCAGAACAAGCAAATGGTAAAGCCTCAGATGGGACAGAAAGAATTTTAGACATTGAACCACAATCAATTCACCAAAGAGTTCCTTTTTACACAGGATCTTCAAAAATGGTTGAAGAAGTTCAGGATTTTTTGCAAAAGACTGATAAAGAATAATATAAATATTAGATATTTAGAAAAGAAAAAGGCAGTTAGAATAATCTCACTGCCTTTTTTTAATTTTGCATCCTTGAAAAAAATTTAAAGTGGACATTACTTCATTTAGACAACTGTTTGAGGATCACCCAGCTGCAAAGGCTCTGGAAGGTAAGATAGAAAAATCCTCGGTGTATATTAAAGGAACAAAAGGATCTTTTGAACCTATATTAACTTCTGTTTTTGCTGACAGGAATCCGGCTATTCAAATTATTCTACTGAATGACAAAGAGGAAGCAGCCTATTTCTATAATGACCTTAATGTAATGGGTCAAGAAACCCCTGTCTATTTCTTTTCCTCTTCTTATAAGAGATCTGTACAGTTTGGACAGGAAGATCCCACAAATATAATCCTGCGCACTGAAGTGCTAAATTCCATTAACAACAATGAAAAATCTGTTATCGTCACATACCCGGAAGCTGTTATTGAGAAAGTAATTGCTAAAGATGAAATACGAAAAAAAACACTTGAAATTGGGAAAAATGAAAAAATATCATCAGAATTCTTAAATGATGTTCTTTTTGAATATAATTTTGAACAGGTTGATTTTGTTTATGAACCCGGACAATTTTCTTTGAGAGGAAGTATCATTGATATATTTTCATATTCAGATGATCATCCTTACAGAATTGATTTTTTTGGAGATGAAGTAGAATCCATAAGAACATTCGATGTTGAAAGTCAATTATCCATACAAGAGCTTGACAAAATATTTATTCAGCCAAAATTACAAGAAACCACGTTATCAAATGAAAGCAAAACAATAAAACAATCTTTCTTTAAATTTCTTCCAGATTCATCAATTATTTGGTTTAAAGATTTTCAATTACTTCTGGACAAAATAAATTCTATATATGAAAAAACCATAGAAACCTATAATGCACAGAATATAGAACAATTAATAACCAGCAAAACTCAAATAAAAGATCAAATAACAAATTTCAAAACGATTCAATTATCCTCAAAAAAATACTTTGCAAATGCTGAATCAATTGAGGCAGAGCTCTCACCTCCCCCTGCTTTTAACAAAAATTTTGATCTTCTCTCAGACACTTTGCTTCAAAATCAGCAAGAAGGATATACCAATTATATTCTCTCAGATAATGAAAAACAAATAGAAAGGTTAGAGGCAATATTCAAAGACATCAACTCAGACATTCAGTTTTATCCTGTTTTCAGAGTATTGCATGAAGGCTTCACGGATCATGAAAAGAAAATCTGCTGCTATACCGATCATCAGATATTCGGTAAATATCACAGGTTCCATATTAAATCAGGGTTCTCAAAAAAAGAAAGACTAAACCTGGAGGAAATTAACAATTTACACCCAGGAGATTATGTGGTTCATGTAGATCATGGAATAGGCAAGTTCGGGGGGCTTGAGAAAATTGATATCAATGGTAAAGAACAGGAAGCGATAAGATTAATATACAAAGACAATGATATCCTTTATGTAAATATTCATTCGCTACATAAAATTTCCAAATACAAAAGTAAAGAATCTGAACCTCCCAAAATTTATAAGCTGGGCTCGGCGGCATGGAAAAATCTAAAACAGAAAACTAAAAAAAAGGTTAAGGATATAGCCAAAGAATTGATTCAGCTTTATGCAAAAAGAAAAGAGAAAGAAGGTTTTCGTTTTTCACCAGACACCTATTTACAGCAAGAGCTGGAAAGTTCTTTTATTTATGATGATACACCCGATCAGATTAGTGCAACAAAAGCAACAAAAGAAGACATGGAGTCCATCACTCCTATGGACAGGCTTGTCTGTGGCGACGTTGGTTTTGGAAAAACAGAAGTAGCAGTAAGGGCTGCTTTTAAAGCTGTAACAGACAGCAAACAAGTTGCAATTTTAGTTCCTACAACAATTTTAGCTTTACAGCATTATCAAACCTTTTCAGAAAGGTTAAAAGATTTTCCATGTAACATAGAACATATTAGTCGTTTGCGTTCATCAAGAAAACAAAAGGAAATAAAACAAAAATTATCTGAAGGAAAAATTGACATTATTATAGGTACACACAGGCTTATCGGTAAAGATATTGAGATAAAGGATCTTGGGTTATTAATTATTGATGAGGAACAAAAATTTGGTGTATCGGTTAAGGAAAAACTAAAAAAAATAAAAGTTAATGTGGACACTTTAACTTTAACAGCTACGCCCATTCCCAGAACCTTACAATTTTCTCTTATGGGAGCAAGAGATTTATCTATTATCAATACGCCTCCACCCAACCGATATCCAATTATTACAGAAGTACATCCTTTTAATGAAGATATAATTAAAGAGGCCATAGAATATGAAATTCAAAGAAATGGTCAGGTATTTTTTATAAACAACCGAATTCAAAATATTCAGGAAGTAGAAAAGCTAATTAACAAAATTTGCCCTGATGCGAGAACTGTTATTGCCCATGGCCAGATGGAAGGTCCAAAACTAGAGCAAATCATGCTTGATTTTATTGATTATGAATATGATGTATTGATTGCAACAACAATAATTGAATCGGGATTAGATATACCAAATGCCAACACTATGATTATTAATGAAGCTCAAAACTTCGGCCTTTCTGATCTTCATCAATTAAGAGGAAGAGTTGGCAGATCAAACAGGAAAGCTTTCTGCTATTTAATTGCTCCTCCATTGGTAGCGGTTTCTGAAGACGCAAGAAGAAGGCTAAAAGCCATAGAAGAATTTTCTGAACTGGGTAGTGGTTTTAATATATCAATGCAGGATCTTGACATCAGGGGTGCCGGGAATCTTCTTGGCAAAGAGCAAAGTGGTTTTATCGCCGATATTGGTTTTGAAACCTATCAGCGTATCTTAAACGAAGCTCTTGAAGAATTAAAAGAACAAGAGTTTAAAAATTTGAATAAAGAAAAAGCTGAACAACCGAGAAAAGAAGCTAAAAAAGAATATATTTCTGAATGTCAGATAGAAACCGACCTCGAAATATTATTCCCGGATGATTATATAAGTAATATTTCAGAAAGAATAAATCTTTACAGGGAATTAGATAATATTAAGGATGAAGAAAGTCTTATTAAATTTGAAGAAAAAATTGAAGACAGATTTGGGAAGCTTCCTGAGCCAACTAAAGATTTACTTGATGTTGTCAGGTTAAGATGGATTGCCAAAGAACTTGGTTTTGAAAAAATAATCATTAAAAACAACATCATGGTTATTCATTTTATTTCAAACCAGGAATCACCCTATTACAAGTCTCAGATATTTACCAATATTTTAAGATATGTCCAGCAAAATCCACGGATTTTTAATATGAAAGAAGGCAAAAAGTTAACCATGACCTTAAAAAATGTTAAAAATATTAAGATCGCTCTGAAAATTTTGCTAAACATGAAAGAAAATATTTAGTTTTGTAGAAATCAGATTATCAATGAATATCGCAATAGATATTGGGAATAGTTCAGTAAAAGCAGGAGTTTTTGACAATGAAAAACTGGTAGAAGTTTTTCGTTATGAGAAAATTAACAAAAATCAACTTGAAGCAATAACAAATCAATACAATATTGAAAATTCTATTGTTGCCTCTGTTCAAAAAGATGATCCTGACTCAATTGAGGAGATAGAGTCTGTTTTAAAAAATGTAATGCAACTGAATCATAATACCCCTCTTCCGATTGAGAATCAATACACAACGCCCGAAACGCTGGGCCTGGACAGAATTGCTGCTGCAGTAGGTGGATATATTTTATTCCCCGACTCAAACGTTTTAATTTTCGATATCGGAACAGCAATTACAATTGACTTTATAACAAAAGACAAAAAATATATTGGAGGAAATATCTCGCCTGGTCTGAATATGAGGTTTAAAGCACTCAATAATTATACAGATAAATTGCCTTATTTAACTCAAGACAACACATTTGGCTTGTTGGGCTCAAACACCCATGAGGCAATTGTTTCAGGGGTTCAAAACGGACTTGTTTTTGAAATTAATCAATATATAAAAGAATTCAAGGAGAAACACAAAAAAATTAAACCGATCTTAACAGGAGGAGATGCTAATTTCTTTGATAATAAATTAAATTATCGCATCTTTGTGGAGCAAAATTTAGTTTTAATTGGATTAAACGAAATCTTGAAATATAATATTACATGAAAATTAAGAAGCTCTTATTATTAACGCTCATACTTTTTAGCTTCAAAATAGGTTTAGCACAAAAAAATTCATTCTCTCCATACACAAGGTATGGTGTAGGAGAAATCTTAAAACAGGGTTATGCTACCAACTTAGGAATTGGAGGAATTTCATACGGATTCAGGAAAAACAACACACTTAATTACCTTAATCCGGCATCATACACGGTGCAAGATACAAATTCATTTATATTCGATTTTGGATTATCAGGAAACCTAAGTCAATTCCGAAATAATACTGAACAGATGAATAAGAAAACGGTTTCTCTGGATCATGTATCGATTGGCTTTCCTGTTATTCGATGGTGGAAAAGCAGTATAGGAATTGCTCCTTATAGTCATGTGGGTTATAATATACAAGTTCCTTATACTACAACAGACAACGAAACATATAACTACCAGTATCAGGGCGACGGCGGATTAAGAAAATTTTATATTGGAAATGCTTTCCAGCTTATACCGTCTTTATCGCTGGGAGTCAATTATTCGTACTTATTTGGCAGGCTTACCTACAACAATATAGTTCGCTGGCCGGATGATGCGAGCACTCAAAACCTGGTTTACACAAGAGAAAAAATAATAAATGGTTCCGTTTTAAATTTAGGAATTCAATATCATAATGAAATATTTGGAGATTATAAACTAACCGTAGGTGCAACATATGATCTCCCTATGAAGATGAATCTGGAAGAGAGTTATATTTATACTAATGGTCTGGACACAATATCAAACGAAAATAAAACCAATTTTAACTTTCCGGTTCAATATGGATTAGGTTTTTCTATCAGTAATAAAAAAATTCTTTTTGGTATGGATTTCTCCTATCAGGATTGGGCAAAAGTTAATGAATTCAACTATTTACAAAACAGTTATTCAGTTAATGCAGGATTTGAATACACGCCGGACAGGGAAGCTTTAAGAAATTATTTTAAGCATGTTAATTATAGAATTGGTGGTTTTTACAATCAATCCTACCTGAATATGGAAGGAGAATCAATTAATAATTATGGCATAACTTTTGGACTAGGATTACCAATAAAATATCAGAAAACCAAATTTAATATATCTTGTCAGTTAGGCAGGAAAGGCACAACAAATAATAACTTAATAGAAATAAACTATGCCACCATAAATTTCAATATCACATTTTTCGACTTTTGGTTTATAAAACATAAATATCAATAATAACTTAAATACCAGGCAAAATGAAAACGATTAACAAACTTACTTTAGCAATACTGACTGTTTTTATTTCTGCAACCGTAGCAGTCGGGCAGAAAGGTGTTGAAGATGGTTCTAAATATGGACATGGAGAAGACAGTATACGATGCTTAACCAATCTTTCACTTTACACCGAATTCTATAAACAAAATAACTATGAAGATGCTGTCAAACCATGGAAGATTGTGTATAATGAATGTCCAAAATCCACAAAGAATGTCTATCTTCATGGTGAAAATATGTTAACCGATGCCATTGAAAATGCTGAAGATAAAGAGCAGAAGAAAGCGCTTATCGACAGTTTAATGGGACTTTATGATAAAAGAATAAAATACTTTAATCAAAAAGGATTTGTTTTAGGTAAGAAAGGTCTCGACTGGATCAAATATTCAGAAAAAACGCTCGGTACTTTTCAAAAAGGTTATGACATTTTAAAGGAATCTATCGAATTAAGAGGCAATGAATCCAGCATTGGTGTGCTTGTATCATTCATGCAGTCTACAGGAACGCTTTATGAAAACAATGAGTTAACTGGTCAGGATGTGGTTGAAAATTATGATAAAGCATTAAAAATTCTTGATAAAAGACTGGAAAAAAATGCAAACGACAATTATGCTCAGAGAGGCAAAGAAATAATTGATAAGATCTTTAAAGGAACAGATGCTGCAAACTGTGAAAATGTTATCAAACTTTTCAAACCAAGATTTGAAGAGAATCCAGAGAATATTGATTTACTAAAAAACATTACAACATTACTTGATGAGCTAAATTGTACTGACAGCAAGTTATATGCAGATGCAGCTGAAAAATTACATGAATTAGAACCATCTGCAGAATCAGCTCATCACCTGGCAAAATTATTCTATTCTAAGAAAAATTTCAGTAAATCTGTTACCTACTATAAGGAAGCAATTGAGCTTCAGGACGATGCTGAAAAGAAAGCACAGTATTATTTAGAACTGGGAGAATTAACTTATACAAAGCTGAATGACAAACCTACTGCAAGGTCTTATGCAAGAAAAGCTATAAATGCAGATTCCGACAACGGTAGAGCTTATATTCTCATTGGCAGAATGTATGCGGATTCACAAGAATCTTGTGGCAAAGATGAATTTGAAAAGCAAGCGGTATTATGGGCTGCTGTTGATAAATTTATCCAGGCAAAAAATGCAGACCCAAGTGTGAAAGAAGAAGCGAATGGTTATATTAATTCCTATCAACCCAGGTTCCCTGATAAGAAAACTATTTTCTTTCAAAACTATAAATTAGGTGACACCTATACTGTTGGTTGCTGGATTAATGAAACCACAACTGTTAGAACACCCTAATTTCTCATGAAAGTTTACGGCAAAAAAAAGCATAATACAATAATCTCGCTTATATGCGGGATTATTGTGTTATTTGCCAGTTGCAAGAGTGATATAGAAAAAGTAAATTTGTTAGAAGAAAATAAAAACTATCCGGACCAGTCTCTTGAAGATGCAGAAATAGTTTACAATAAAAACGGAAAGGTTGATGTCATACTTACCGCCCGGAAAATAAACAGGTATACTACAGTTGATGAGCCTCACACAATATTTCCAGATGGACTCGTTGCCAGATTTTATGACAGTACTCAAACTATAGAGTCAAAATTCTCTTCAAACTATGCCATATACCATGAATCGGACGAATTACTGGAAGCTAAAAACAACGTGGTGGCAATTAACAACAAAGGAGATACCCTGAATACGGAATACTTAATTTGGTACCAGGAAGAAGAAGTGATTTATACAGACCGCTATGTAAGAATCACAACTCCTACAGGGATTATACATGGAAAAGGTTTTGAATCGAATCAAAATTTTACCAATTGGGAAATAAAAGAAACATCAGGAACCATTCAAGTTGAAGAAGATGAAGAAAAAAGGTAAACCCATTCATATGCTGGAAATAATATGGATAATAATTGCCGTATTATGTTTAATACTTGGGATAAAAAAGGCTGTTGATAATTTCATGAATCAAAGTCTTATGTTTTTCTTTTTTACAATCATTGCATTAATCATGTTTTCGATAAGAAGGTATCTAAGAAAAAACAATTCAGCACATTAAAAATCAATTTTGAAAAAAGATTTCCATTGATATTTCCAGAAAACAATTTAAATTTCTATCTTCGTAGCCTCAAAAATTAAAGTAAAACATATCTAAATAAAAATTATTTATCAATGTCAACATTAGAAAGAATAAGAAACAGAGCAGGATTATTAGTTGCTATTGTAATTGGGATGGCTTTGTTAGCCTTTATTTTAGGCGACCTGTTTTCCCAGGGTGGAGCTGCTCTAAGAGGTGATCGATTTGAAATCGCTGAAATAGATGGCAAATCAGTATCTTACAAATCATTTAGAAATGAAGTAGAGAATCTGGTAAAGGTGAATAAATTTTCACAAAGAAAATCATCTCTTGATCCTGAAACCAGGGAAAGAATCAGAGAGCAAGTATGGCAGACTCTTACCCGTGAATATGTAATGGAAGATGAATATGATGAATTGGGGTTAGGCGTCGGCCAGGATGAGTTATGGGATATGGTACAGGGAGAAAACATACACCCCCTTATTAAAAGAATTTTCACCAATCCGGAAACAGGACAGGTAAATACTTTACAAATTATCCGATTCCTAAAGCAACGCCAACAGGATCCCTCCCTGGAAAATTATTGGCTATATCTTGAAGATCAAATGATTAAAGAAAGGAAGTTTTCAAAATTCAATAACCTCATTTCCCAAAGCATTTATATACCTTCTCAAAAAGCGAAGCAACTAGCCAGTTTAAATTCTACAAATGTTGATTTTAATTTTATAGTTGAAAGGTTTTCATCGATTTCTGATAGCATGGTGAGTATTGATAAGAAGGACCTTAAAGATTATTATCAAAAGCATGAAGCCAGCTATAAACAATCAGCTTCACGAGATATTGAATATGTTTCTTTTGACATTGAACCAACAGAGGAGGATTACACAATAGTTAAGAATGAGCTGGAAAACCTGAAAAGTGAATTCCTGGAAACAAAAAACAATGCCGAATTCGTAAATCTGAATAGTGATATTTCATTTGAGGATGACTATAAAAAGAAAGAAGAACTCTCAGACAGCATAGCTGATTTTATCTTTAATGCTGAAGAAGGAGGAATTTATGGCCCTTATCTTGAAAATGAATATTACAAGTTCGCTAAACTTGTTGACACTAAACAACTTCCGGATTCTGTAAAGGCAAGACACATTCTGATTCAGCCCGACAGAAGATCAAGAAATGTACAGCAGGCAAGAAACAAAGCTGACAGTCTTATGAATCTTATTAAAAACGGAGCAGACTTTGCGGAACTGGCAAGAAAACATTCTGCAGATAAAAAAAGTGCTACCGAAGGGGGAAGTGTAGGATGGTTTAAAGAAGGAGAAATGGTTGAAGCTTTTTCAGATACATGCTTCTTTAGTGAAATTGGCGAAGTTAAATTAGTTACATCTCCCCAGACAGGATTCCACATCGTTGAGGTTACTGGCAAGGGAAGAAAAGTTAAAAAAGCACAGGTAGCCATTCTTGCAAGAAAAGTTGACCCAAGCTCAGAAACATATAACAATATTTATAACAAAGCAAGTCGTTTCGCCGGTAAACACAGAACATACGATGAATTTATTGAGGGAATCAATGAAGAAGATCTTACTAAAAAGGTAGCAAATAATATTCAAAGAAACGCGAAACAAATAGCAGGACTGGAAAATGCAAGAAAGCTAATCAGATCGGCGTTTGAAACTAAAGAAAAAGAAATTATTAAATCAAAAGAAGACAATCAGCCGATATTTGAAATTAAAGATCAGTTTGTTATTGCTTTTGTAACTGAAGCAAGAAAAGATGGTATTGCCCCATTTGATGAAGTAAAAGAAGATATTAAAGTAAAAGTAAAAGAGAATAAAAAAGCTGAAAAGCTTGCTGAAAAAATGAAAAATGCAGCTTCTCAAAAAGGTTCTTTGGATGCAGTGGCTTCTGAACTTGGCCTTCAATTACAAACAGCTTCCAACATTACCTATTCCAGTTTTAATATAAGAGGCGCCGGAGCAGAACCTAAACTGGTGGGAGCAGCTCTTGCTATGGACCCCAATAAAATTTCAGCGCCCGTTAAAGGTGAAAATGGAGTTTATTTGATTGAAGTGACTAACAGACAAGAGAATAACAATATTAGTCCTGATATGATAAAACAAAGAGAAATTCAGGGATTAACAAGAACAGCAACTTACGAGGTTTATAATGCACTGAAAGAAGCAGCAAAGATACAGGACAAAAGATATAAATTCTATTAAAATGAATTTTATGAAAAAGAGGCTGTCTCAAAAAGGCAGCCTCTTTTTTTTCATTTTTTCTTTATAAAATGTTTAATTCTTTCCGAAGCTTCAGCTATATCATCCTTCTCCCTGGCAATATTAAAACGCACATAATTCCTGTAAGTCTGCCCAAAATGTTCACCGGGAATAACAGCTACCTTTTCCTTATCATAGAGATCCATAGTAAATTTAAACCCATCTGTATGTCCTTTAGGTAACTCAGCCCAGATAAAGAAACCTCCCCTGATTTCAGGTATGCTGAAACCAAGATCGCTTAAATTCCTCTTTAACAAATAAAAACTATCCTGAAGTTTTTCTCTTAACATCGAAGTATATTCCCTTCCCCAATTATATTTTTGTAAATAAATTACCAATGCTTCCTGCAATACGGAAGGTGAAGATAAACCGGTATAATCATGAATGGCCTTAATTTCATCCATATGTTTTTTATGACATGCCATATAGCCAAGACGCCATCCGGTAATTGACAAAAGCTTGGAAAAACTATTTACATAAAAAACTCTTTCTGTTAACTGGTTTATAGGATGATAAGGCTCTTTATCAAAGTATAATTCCTGATAAACCGCATCTAATACAATAAACAGATCATGTTTTTCTGCAATGTTAATTAACTTTTTAACTTCTTCTTTTTCCCATATCTTGCCAAAAGGATTACCGGGAGTATTCAGGAAGATAACTTTCACATTATTCTTCAGAACAGCATCTTCTAATTCTGCAAAATCAACTTTTCCACCTTCCAGGTATGCAAAAGAAACAAACCCGGTATTAAAAATTCCTGGCAGTTCCTTATAACTTTCATAAACTGGCTCAAAAGCCAAAGCTGAAAAATTTCCATTAAAAAGCTTATTAAAGTATGTATACAACAAAGAAACAGCTTCAGTACCTCCGTTTGTAACAAGAAAATTCTCTACTGATAGGGGTTTATAAAAATTATATTTATCTACAAGCAACTTAAGCAAACCATTATTTCCGGTTCCCGGAGCATATTGATGGATCGGTTTTACAGCTATATCGGAAAGAATATCAAGTAATTCTTTGGGAGGCTGAAACCCCGGGATACCCTGCGCCAGGTTAATTCCTCCATAAGTTTTCACCTTATTACTCATAAAACTTATCAAAGAGCCGGATGGTTTTTTATATATACTCATATACAGATTATTTCTTGTATTTTTTCATTCTTTTCCTGGAAAGCCCGAATTTTTCCGACTCTACATTTCCCAGGGGTTCTGTATGAACCATCACATCGTAAGTATTGGTAATTTTTCCTTTTATGTTATTTTCCACTTCTTTAGCAATCTTATGGCCTTTAGCTATTGTAATTTCTGGGTCTACTTCCACATCCAGGGCAATCACATACTGATCAGCATGCTTTCTTAATCTGACTCTGTGAGGGTTATGCGCTCCTTCAACTTCTTCTACAGCATCAAATATCTTATAATAAACAGTAGAATCATCAACGCCATCCATAAGTTCTACATTGCTTTCCATAAAAATTAAAAAGCCTTCTTTCATAATCCAAATACTTACAGCCATTGCAATAATTAGGTCAAGGACAGGCAAATTTAACTGATGTGTAAAAAATAATCCGAGCAAAACCGATCCGGAAATAAGAATGTCATTGCGCATATTCTTCGCATTGGCAATTACCATTGGGCTATTAACCTTCTTACCTACACGAAACTGATAGATAGCTAATGATACTTTAAAAACTATTGAAACGATGGTAACATAGATAGCAAGCAAGGTGGGAACAGCATGTGGTTGATTTTCTATTATTCTCATCAGGGTTGTATAAAATAACTGTGCACCAACGAAAAAAATAATAAAACTAAGGACTTTGGTTGCAATAGCCTCAGCTCGTTGGTATCCGTAAGGGTATTTATAATCAGGAGGTTTACAGATTATTTTTGAAGCATAGAATGTTATAATGAAGGAAATTACGTCTGATGCAGTGTCCAGGCCATCACTAATAACTGCAAAACTTCCGGATATAATACCAGCACCTATTTTCAAAACAGCCAGGAATCCATTACCCAACATCCCTATTCTGGAAGCTTTCTTTATTGACTGAGATTTTGTGCTCATAATAATCGGTTCTGTAAAGAAACGAATTTACTTCAATTTTTTATGATGCCCAAATTATAATATATAAATCAGGGTTGTCTTAAAACCAGAACAGCCGGGTTCTTAGAACAATGAACCCGGCTGTTAATTAAACCCTATTTCCCTGTTTTTTTATTTTTTTTGAAATAACAACGAATTAAAAATTAATTTATATGAAACAGGGGTGGATGCCCTGAATTGTGGTTTGAATGTAAACATTACCATTTCTCCTTTTCCTTTCTTTACCCAAATCATAGCAGGATATCCTCCAATTAGCTCAAGATTCTCTGAATACCCGCTTAACAAAATATTTTCATCTGTAAAGGAAGCAATCACTCGCCTGTCCATGTCAAAATATGGGGTTTCTGTTTGATAAACCGGCCTTCCCCTGTAAAACACACCAATTTTATCTGGCATTCCTGCTGAATAATCATACTTGTCCATTATATCAATCTCAACCAGGGAACCAGGGCAATATAAGCCTTTATTTTTCAAACTCTTTGTTCTGTCATTAATTGGAAGTTTGAATTCTTCCTTATCATTTTTATCTTTAATTACCTGTTTGCCTGTAAACAAATTTCCAGACCTTCCCCAGGTTATTATTTTTCCCCCATCGTTCAAATATTTTAAAAGGTTCTGTTTGCCTTTCTTCCCCATTCCTTTGGAATATTCCGGAGGATATGTATTTCTACGGTAATAAGAATCACTTGAATATTTTCCTTTCATATAAATTGACTCATGATTATCGGGAAAAATAATTGCATCATATTCAGATAGGTCTTTTTCTTTTAATTCATGAGGTCTTAATACAGAATAAGGGATAGCATACGTATCGAACAGATAACGTGTCCAACCTGCATCCATATCATGAAGAAATGTTTCTACAAGGGCAATTTCGGGAACTGTAAAAGCATGGAGATTGTGATCTGGTTTCTCTTTTAAAATATCAGGTTTAACCTTTAGTTCATTAATAAATTGCTCTATCTCCTTCAGGTTCTTATTTTGTTTCCTTATTAGAAATCCTCCCTTCTTCTCATTGGATGATTCCATAAAATAATTCACCTTCAGCCCTTTCTTCTTTAATACAAAGGCAGCTTTATAACTTTCATTGTTCGTAAAAGGGAAAAACCAGGCATAAAAATCATCTTCATACTTTTTGGAAGGTCTGTATAAACCTTCTATTTTCCGGAGTGAATTTTCCAGTTTTTCAGATCTTTTATCAATCTCAATACTTGTTACACCTTTATGCATAGGCAGTGACCATGAGGTAATGTCATACGGTTTTATTATCTCCCCTCCAGGAGTATAATGTCTTACCGGATACTTCTGTTTTTCCATCACTTCCTTGATAAAAGGACGAAAAGGCTGAGCCAGGGGAATTACGACATCACCCTTATTATAATTCCGGCCTTGCAATACGATATTCTTTGTTAACGAATACCTGTAAATTCCGTGTCTGTGCAACAAATTAATCAGATCAATCCACTCGCTTTCATCATGTTGTTCTCCGGGTAAAATAAAATAATAAGGAGCTTTTGTCAATCCTTTATTCACTTCTTGTTTTGCAATGTCATTCCTGAACTTCAGAATATCTTCTTTATGATTTGAACAGGTTTTTATGATCGACATGGTGGAACTTATCTCATAATCCATTATATCTGATAATTTCCACCAACCACCTTCCCAGGGCAAGGGCATATTTATACTCTTTTTATATTCTGAGAGGCCTTTACCCCATACACTAAGCTCATTAGGCTCAACATAAACAGGCGTAGCAGACTTAACACTGGCGCATTCTGTAAGAAAGCCAATAACATTTTTCCAGATACAGGTTTCTGTAGAGCCAGGCCAGTAATTATCAAAGGCATAATGTTGAGAGACGCCGGCAAGATTTTTTCGGGTCATATCTTTTATCATGTTCATTCCGAAAACTCCTATCCAGTTCCATATTTCCGCATCAATATTTTCTGCAATCGGATCATGGTTGGGAGGTACAAAATATCTTGGTCCTGTAGAACCCATCTGGTGTTTTTCAAC
The DNA here is from genome assembly GCA_964461045.1 of uncultured Bacteroidales bacterium. Classification (GTDB taxonomy): domain Bacteria; phylum Bacteroidota; class Bacteroidia; order Bacteroidales; family UBA12077; genus JAGXLC01. The sequence continues at coordinate 20,339 of CAYWSJ010000046.1, forward strand.
CATCACCTGGGGAAACCAGGTATTACTGAATATCCGGCTAATAGCCTGATTATCTTTCTGAGTGAGTGTCACGAAATCACGGTTGTTGTCATGTCCCACATATTTATGATATACTTTAGGCATGCTGCTGCCCTCATATTTTGTGCCCTTATATTTCCTGTAATGATTAACAATCATATTCATTCCATCAGGGTTATGGCTTGGAATCATCATATAAACCACATCATTCAGCCATGATAGTGTATCCGGGTCATTTGTTGAAAGTATCTTATGTGCAATCAATGGAGCAGCTTGCGAAGGTCCCACTTCATTTGCATGCATAGAAAGTGTTGCCACAAAAAACACCTTCCCCTTCTTTATCATTTCTGCCTGTCTTTTTTCAGAGAGATTATGGTTCAAAGCTAATTCTTTGTTTATCTTTCTCAGTTCATCGAGTTGCTCAATATTTTCAGCATTCGAAAAAAATGCTGCATACATGGGCTTCCCCATTGGTGACTCCCCTATTTTACGCATTGTCATCTTAGCAGAAGCCTTATCAAGTTTCTGAAGATAATTTATTAGATCTTCGTAAAGGAATAAATTTCTGTCAGAACCTGGTTTCAAACCGAAGTGGTCTTCCGGTGTAATCAATTGGGCCATACTTCCTGTAATCACAGAAGTAAAAAATAAAGCGAAAAAAGTAAAGTATTTATAATTCATAGGTATTAGTTAATGGGTTCATACGTTAGATGAGAACTTTATGCAATTGGTTTAATGGGAAATATATAAATAATAAAAAAACCGTTACTCTTATGAATAACGGCTTCAGATAAATATTTTGTTATTTAATTTGCCAATTCGTTTTGTAATTCTTCAGTCAATTCAAGATTATGATATACATTTTGCACATCATCATCTTCTTCAAAGGCATCTACCATTTTCATTACTTTTAATGCAGAATCTACATCCAGTTCTTTTGTTGTTTTAGGTATTTGCTGAAGGGATGCATTCTCCGGTGCGATTTCTAATTCATCGAGCTTTTTTTGCACATTTCCGAAATCTTCTTTAGCAGTATAAACAGTAAGAATTTCATCTTCTACTTCAATGTCTTCTGCTCCCGCATCAATAAGTTCCAGCTCCAAAGTTTCCAGATCCATGTCATCTTTTTTGGGTATGGTAAAAACTCCTTTTTGATCGAATAAAAAGGCTATAGAACCATTCTTCCCAAGATTTCCACCGTATTTATTAAAAATGGCCCTGATGCTGCTTACAGTACGATTGTTATTATCGGTAAGACATTCGACAAAAATAGCCACACCCCCTGGAGAATATCCTTCAAGTGTGATAGGTTCCAATTTTGAATCATCGCTACTGGCTTTTTTAATTGCCCGCTCAACATTATCTTTGGGCATATTAACACCTTTGGCATTTTGCAATGCCATTCTAAGCCTGGTATTAGATTCCGGGTCAGGTCCTCCCTCTTTAACTGCTACGCTTATTTCTTTCGATATTTTTGAAAATATTTTTGCCTTCTTTGCATCCTGAGCTCCTTTTCTTCGCTTTATATTATTCCATTTACTATGACCAGCCATAATTTTTCTCCTATTTTAATTAGAAACCAGACAAATTTATAAAAATTATTAATGCTATAAACACTCTATGGTGCAATAATCTAATCATTTTCAAATAAAATGTTTTATTTAAAAGAGGTTTTCTGTGATTTATGAACTGCTTACTTTATTTTTGCACTGGAAAAATTTAGATGTAAAAAAAATAATGGCCAATAAAAAATTTTATATTGAAACGTATGGTTGTCAAATGAATGTGGCTGATAGCGAGGTTGTTGCATCCGTACTGAAAGACAACGGTTATTTAAAAACCCAGGATATAAACCAGGCAGATTTAATTTTGGTGAATACCTGTTCAATAAGAGAAAATGC
>CAYWSJ010000046.1:22357-27070 GCA_964461045.1 uncultured Bacteroidales bacterium
TTAGAGCAGCAGAAAACAATATTTCAGCCTTCATTTCTATTATGCGGGGCTGCAACAATATGTGTTCTTATTGTATTGTACCTTATGTAAGAGGCAGGGAAAGAAGCAGAGATCCTCAAACCATATTGAATGAAACTCAATTGCTTGCAAAAGAATGTTTTAAAGAAATTACACTGCTTGGGCAGAATGTAAATTCTTATAATTGGGAGCATAAAGAAAACAAAACTAATTTTTCAAAATTGCTTGATGAAGCAGCCAGCAAAAATCCATCTCTCAGGTTTAGATTTGCTACCTCTCACCCGAAAGATTTATCGGATGAAATTATTAAGACTATGGCGAAGCATCCAAATATTTGCAAGCACATTCATCTGCCGGTACAATCGGGTAGCAGTAAAATACTAAAAAAAATGAATCGTAAATATTCCCGGGAATGGTATATAGACCGGATAGATGCTATAAAAAAACATCTGCCCGATGCAGAAATCACAACCGATATTATGACCGGATTCTGTTCAGAAACAGAGGAGGATCACCAGGAAACTCTTTCTTTAATGGAATACGTGCAATATGATTATGCATATATGTTTAAATATTCAGAAAGACCCGGGACAAAAGCTGCAAGGGTAATGGATGATGATGTACCTGAAGAAACAAAAAAACGAAGATTAAACGAAATTATTGATTTACAAACCAAAATATCAGAAAAGAATAAATTAAAAACGATTGGAAAAAGCTTTGATGTTCTGATTGAAGGAACATCAAAAAAATCAGAAGATGAACATTTTGGAAGAAATTCACAGAACCAGGTTGTTGTATTTCCCAAAGATGACGAAAAAACGGGGGATATTGTGAAGGTAAAAATAGATAAAACAACTCCGGCCACCCTTATTGGCAAGAAAGTACAATTTTAAAATAAACAACTATGAGCGATAAACTAAAAGAATTCCGTGAATACCGGGAAAAGATGAACAAAAGAATGCTTGAAACGGATAACAAAGTAATTAAGCGCATTATCAATTTAGATACCAATACCTACATGGAAGGGGCCCTATCAGCTAAAGTAAAAGAAATGCTCGGACTGGTTTCATCTATGGTACTGAGATGTGATGACTGTATCAGCTATCACCTGGAACAATGCCATAAACTTGGGGTAACCAATGAAGAAATGTATGAAATATTTTCGGTAGCTAACCTGGTAGGAGGAACAATAGTTATACCACATACACGGAGAGGACTTGAATACTGGGATCTTCTGAACCAGGAGCAGGGTGAAAACAAATAGACTAAATAATCTCCTTCATCTCCTGATCTATGGTAAAGATTTCATCCAGGTTCATCATTTTAATATAATCCAATGCCTCTTTAGTCAGATTTTTGAGGATCAAAGAGGTGTTGTTTAGCTTGGCATGCCTGAGAACATTCAACAAACTTTCAATAGCTGAACTGTCAAATAAAGAAATTTCGGACATGTCAAGTGTAATTCCATCAGGCTTTTTATCCACATATTCCATCAAATCACGTTCTACAAATATTGCATTCTGACTATTGAATTTTTTTGTGCCGTTAAATCTCAGGTAAAAGTAATTGCCAAATTTTTCTGCTTTTAACATAGGGGTAATAATTTGCTTTATCTTTTACAAAACTAAATACTGTGCTTGTTTATTGTATCAAGCAAGGGGCAAATTTATCAACAATTAAAGAAATTTATTAACCGTTAATCAATTTAGATTCAGTAAAATCTGTATTACCCCTAACTGTTAGGTTTGTCAACAACTCGTAGACTCAACTCTTCCAGTTGTTTAGCATCAATTTCCGAGGGCGAATCAATCATTAAATCTCTTCCTGCATTATTTTTTGGGAATGCAATATAATCTCTGATCGATTCCGAGCCACCCATAACAGCACACCAACGGTCGAAACCAAAAGCGATGCCTCCATGAGGAGGAGCACCGTATTTGAAAGCATTTAAGAGAAAGCCAAACTTCTCCTCTGCTTCTTTTTCTCCAATGCCAAGCGCACGAAACATCTTTTGCTGGAGGTCGCGGTTGTGAATTCTGATGGATCCGCCGCCAATCTCCACTCCGTTAATCACAAAATCGTAGGCATTGGCGCGCATTTTTCCTGGATCACTGTCAAACAGCCCTAAATCCTCATCTTTGGGGGAAGTAAACGGGTGGTGCATGGCAGTATAACGCTCTGCTTCCTCATCCCATTCGAGCAATGGAAAATCAAGCACCCAAAGCGGTGCGAAAACATTTTTATCTCTTAATTCCAGTCTGTTACCCATTTCGAGTCTGAGAACACCCAAAGCTGTCAGGGTTGGCATTCGGTCTCCCGCCAAAATAAGCATCAAATCACCGGGTTGGGCATTCATGGCAGTAGCCCATTCTTTAAAGTCTTCTTCTCCGAAAAATTTATCTACAGACGATTTAAAACTACCATCTTCATTGTATTTTACATAAACCAATCCTTTGGCTCCAACCTGCGGCTTTTTCACAAAATCGGTGAGCTGATCAAGTTGCTTTCGGCTGTAACTTGCGCATCCTTTAGCACAAATTCCGCCAATGTATTCCACGCTGTCAAAAACTTTAAATCCTTTTCCCTGGGCAATTCCGGTAATTTCATTGATCTTCATATCAAACCTGATATCAGGTTTATCCGACCCATAATATTTGATGGCATCTTCATAATCGATGCGCGGGAATTTTTCCTTGTAATCGTATTGTTTTACTTCTTTAAACAGGTGCCTTGCCAGCCCCTCGAAAGTTTCCAGCACATCCTCCTGCTCCACGAATGCCATTTCACAATCGAGCTGTGTAAACTCGGGTTGTCTATCGGCTCTTAAATCTTCATCCCTGAAACATTTCACAATCTGAAAATAGCGATCGTACCCTGAAATCATGAGTAACTGCTTAAAGGTTTGCGGACTCTGCGGCAAAGCATAAAATTCGCCCGGGTTCATTCTTGAAGGCACCACAAAATCGCGGGCTCCTTCGGGAGTTGACTTGATAAGGAAGGGGGTTTCAATTTCCGCAAAAAACTTATCATCCAGGTACTTTCGTATCTCCTGTGCCATTCTGTTTCTTAAAAGAATATTCTCTCTCACCACCTCTCTTCGCAAATCAAGATAGCGATATTTCATTCTCAGTTCTTCTCCCCCGTCGGTTTCATTCTCAATGGTGAAAGGAGGAACCTCAGAGTGATTAATAATTTCCAGGTTTTGTACAGGTACTTCGATATCACCTGTTGGCATCTTCGGATTTTTACTGCTTCGTTCCTGCACTTTACCCTGAACTTTAATGATAAATTCCCGTCCGAGTTTTTCCAGCACCTTTTTTACCTCAGCCGGTGTGTTTTCATCAAAAACCAACTGTGTAATACCGTACCGATCGCGCAAAGTAATGAAAGTCATTCCCCCGAGTTCACGGATTCGCTGAATCCAGCCGGTAAGTGTTACTTCCTGGTTTATATGTTCAATTCTTAGTTCGCCGCAAGTATGTGTCCTGTACATGAATATATATTTTAAGTTTCTTATTGTTTACCCCGATAATTCACAAATTATTCGGGGTAAAATTGTTGCGAATATAGGAAGTTTTAGTCACGTAGTAAAATTTTAGGTTTAGGTTTTTGAGGTTTTGTTTGAAAATAAATTTAGAGAAGCAAAGGAAGCCGCTTAGTCGTTCAGCCCCGGTTTTATTATTCGCCCAGACCCGTTGTGTTTCAAAGACACGCCGGGTCTTTCCTGTCGTTCAACTCCGTGGGTTTTAATTGAATTACAATAGATTATTGGATTTTCCCGGTAACCCACGGAGTTAGGCCAAGAGATATAATTCAACAATAAAAAATAACTTATATCTTAGCCGGGCACGAGCTATAAGCTCTCGCCAGCTGGTAAATAGAATTTTACAACTGTTTTATTTTTTCAGGATCTTGTCTGGAGTCAAATACGGCAGCGATTTTTATATAATTGTCTTCTATCCAGTAAATAATCTTAAAACGTTTTTCAATAATAAAGCGGTATTCATTGTTTCTTTCGGTGAGTAAATATTCTTTTTTGCCTAAAGCTGGAAATTTTTGTAAACGAAGGGTGGATTGAACAATTTCTTTTACGAGTTTTCTGGCTGTAGAAACTGAGTCCTGGTATTTATAAAATTCAAAAATATCTTCAAGATTGTTTAATGCGGTCTCAGTCCAAAAAACTCTTATTTCCATTCATCAATATCTTTAAGAATGTTGCCTGCATTGTATAACCGATCATTTTTTGAATCATCTTCAGCTTTATCAATCATTGAATTAAATTCTTCAATAGACATTTTTTCTGGTTCATTATCCCTTGTTTTTTTTCTCTCTTGATGCAACACTTTTTCAAGTTTATCAATGATTTTGTCATTATTTAGACGTAAAACTTCTCTGAGGAACCTTATTTTTTTTGTTTCTAAATCCATAATAATCCTTTTTACAAAATTAACGATTTTTTTCCTTTTTTAGTTTAATAACCGGGAAAAACACCTTCCTGCTTTAGAAGAAAACCTATATTAGTGGTGTAAACCTTTTATTCGCCCAGACCCGGTGTGTTTCAAAAACAAGTCGGGGTCTTTCCACCTCGTTCAACCCCTTGGGTTTTAATTGAATTACAATAGATTATTGGATTTTCCCGGCAACCCACGGGGTTAGACCAATAGAACAATTCAACCATTTAACAATTCAACAATG
>CAYWSJ010000047.1:0-26117 GCA_964461045.1 uncultured Bacteroidales bacterium
ACAATTTCCGGTAGCAATTCATGGAAAATTTTTTGGTAGTCTTTCCATATCCTTGTTGAATCTTCAGCATTGAATGGATTGCTCCAGCCCCAGTTGTGCCAGGCTTCATCAATTTCGTTGTTGCCGCACCAGAGGGCTATGCATGGGTGACTTCTTAGTCGTTGAACCTGGTATTCCGCCTCTTTTTGTATGTTTTGAATAAATTTATCATCAGCATGATACATGGCGTTTGCGAACATAAAATCCTGCCATACCAGTATTCCAAACTTATCGCATAAATCATAAAATAGTTCTTTCTCATAAATGCCACCACCCCAAACGCGTATCATGTTCATATTGGCATCCAGAACCTGTTGAATGAGTTTTTTATAATCACAGGTATCTACCCTGGAGAGAAATACATCCTGTGGTACATAGTTTGAACCTTTCATGAATACCCTTTTTCCGTTTAATTTGAAATAAAAGGTTTTGCCGGCTTTGTCTTTTTGCTGCGCCAATTGAATCTTTCTTAATCCAAGTTTTGCTTTTAGGCTGTCGGTCACTTTCGATTTTATAACCAGTGCGCCTTTCAGGTTGTATAAGTGAGGATCTCCGAGATTATGAACCCACCAGAGTGTGGGGTCTGCAATGCTAAAAGAAATGGAATATTTGTGAATACCTTTTTTTAACCGGAGTTTGTGAGAATAATTTTGTGAATTGATTGAAAACTCAAACTTTGCTTTTGTTTTTTCATTTGAATTTATTGAAAGATTTAACTGAACTTGTGCTTGCTTCTTATCAATTTCTTTGATCTGCAGATGATAGTTCTCAATACGGGCGATATCCCATGCTTCAAGCAAAACAGACCTGTAAATTCCTGAAGGTATAAGTCTTGGCGCCCAGTCCCACCCATAATGAAATGCTGCTTTGCGGGTGAAAATCCGTTCATATCCGGGAAGTTTTTCTACAAATGCCGGCATATTTGAATTGACTGTATCACTAAGAGGCGAATGTAAATGAACTGTTAATTTGTTTTCTTTCTTTAATAATTTTTTTACCTCTTTGTTCCAGGGGATGAACATGTTGTTGGACTGGAAGAGTAGAGAGTCATTCAGGTAAACTTCTGCATAAGTATCCAGCCCTTTAAAGATGAGCCTTATATTTTCTTTATCCAACAATGCTGGTTTTGCTTTAAAATGAGTTCGATAGACCCAGTCTTTCTGATATACCCACTTTGCCTTTTTTTCATGATCTCCGATATAGGGATCAGGAATGAGGTTGTTGTTCAGGAGGTCTGTATGAACATATCCTGGAACTTCTGCTTTATACCAACAGTCATCATTGCCCTTTTTAAAACGCCAGTTTTTATCGAGATTTTGTATTTCTGGTATGTTTTTGTTAAAATATTCGTTGCATGAAGTAAAAACAGTTAGGTTGATTATGCTTATTATCAATATAATTATCCTCATTGGTAATGTAATATCTTTGTTTTCTGAAAGATAAACAAATTTTTTTATCATTATTCTATTATGAAATATCAGTATTATATTTTACAATGTAAGTATGACAAATATCCTCCTAAAAAATTAGTCAACTTCAAGTAAGTTTCGTAATATTGCATGGAATTTTAAAAATCGTAAAAATATGATGGATACCATAATGAAACATCGTTCGATCAGGCAATATAAAGATACCCCGATAAGTGAAAAAGACCTGAAAGAAATTCTGGAAGCTGGTACACGCGCCTCAACAACAGGTAATATGCAGCTTTATTCAATGGTTGTCACACAGGATGAAGAAAAGAAGAAAGAGTTGGCCCCGACCCATTTTAATCAGCCAATGGTTACACAGGCTCCGGTTCACCTCACTTTCTGTGCTGATATCAATCGTTTTCATAAATGGTGTGAACAGCGTAACGCAGAACCCGGATATGATAATTTTCTGTGGTTTTTTAATGCTGCCATTGATGCTTTGCTGGTATCTCAAAATGTATGTCTTGCAGCAGAAGAAAAGGGTCTTGGAATCTGTTACCTGGGAACAGTAACTTATAATGCAGAGCAAATAAGCAAAATACTTGAATTACCGCAGGGTGTTATCCCGGTTGCTGCTATTATGATTGGGTATCCAGATGAAAATCCGGGTCTTACCGACCGGTTGCCCCTTGAAGGTGTTGTGCATTATGAAACATACAAGGATTACTCAGAGCAGGATATTGACAGGATCTATGCAGAAAAAGAGGCCCTGCAGGAAACCAAAGATCTGTTAAAGGAAAATAATAAAGAAACGCTTGCACAAGTATTTACTGATAATCGCTATAAGAAGGAAGATAACCTTCATTTTACTAAGCAGTATTTAAAAGTATTGCAACAACAAGGATTTATGAATAATATTTAATTGTATTATTCGTTTTTACTATAGTTTAATCAAAAAAGGAGAAAAACTCCGGTTTACATTAAACTGCATCTGATTCTGTCAGGTGCAGTTTTTTTGTTACCGTGTAAATAATCAATTACAGGTATTTTGAAATTATAAAGATTTATCGCCAACCCTGTTATTTTCCAATATTTTTTCTACATTTCCGTTTTATACTGAGATTTTAATCTGAGAATATTGCATTCAACCTGTAAAATATGGATTCTGGCATTCATCTTCTTTTTGCTTTCTACGGAAGGAAAAGGACAGAAAAAAAATCTTGATATTGAATATACATCGCATGATAAGGAATTAAATACAAAATTACTCAGAAAAACTTCAGGTTTTTATAAAGATTCACTCAAAATGATGAAGGCCCTTGATCAAATGCTCAGTGAGATGCATAAAGAGGGATATCTTACAGCGTCAATAGATTCTTTGGTTGAAACCCGGGATACAATCCGGGCCTTTTTATTTCCTGGAAAAAAATACCAGTTTGGAATAATTTCTTTAAAGGGGCCTTATCCTGAGTTTTTGTCTCCTGAACTCAAAAAAAAAGGGAGGAACAAGAGAAAGCTGGTTACTATTAAGGAATTTGCAGACTGGCACACTGAATTGTTACAAAAACTGGTAAATTCAGGTTATCCCTTTGCAAGCCTCGAAGCCAGTTCTTATTCTTTTAGTGGGGATACAATTAATGCGCAATATTCAATAACAACAGGTAACCGTTACAGTATCGATACAATTTACATAAAAGGGTCGGCAAAGATCAGCCATAGATTCTTGAATAATTACCTGGGAATTTATCCTGGAATGAAGTATGATGAGGCAAAACTAAATGCCATTCCCGGAAAACTGGAACAGCTTTCTTTTCTAAAAGAGATAAAAGAATTTGAAATTGAATTTTCTGATAATAATAAAGCAAACTTATATCTCTATGTTGGAAGCAGGAAGGGTAACCAGGCTGATGGCCTGGTTGGTTTTGTTCCGGGAGAGGGAGATGAGATTCGCTTTACCGGCAGGTTTGACCTGCTTTTAAATAATTCTTTTCGCCAGGGAGAACAAATATCTGTAAACTGGAGAGCTCTGGAAGAAAATACGCAGGAACTAGACTTATCTTTTAATTATCCATTTTTGTTCCTGCAAAAAATTGGATTAACAACAAACTTCAACCTCTTTAAAAAGGATACTACTTATCTGAACACGCACCTGAATGTAGAATTTCCTGTTCATATTGATGCCTACCAGTCAGTTGGGTTTCTTGCTGATTTTGAAAGATCAGCTCTTATTGCTGACCAGGCAGAAGATTTTTCTGATTTTTCAGAATATCAAAAAGAACTGTATGGTCTGAAGTATAATTATAAACGAATGGATCATCCTTTAAATCCCGGTAAAGGAAATGAATTTGCTGTTTCTGTTAGTGTAGGAAGGAATCAAAACAAAGATTCCGGAAAGACAGGGAATAATACTTCCGGTAAAAAAACTGTAAACAGCGAAGTTTTATTAACCGCTGTAACATATCAGCCATTATGGAAGAAATGGGTTTTGAAGCTCGCAAATTATTCAGGATGGATGCAGAAATATGAGGATCAAAATAAAAAATATTTCAAAAATGAGTTATATAGGTTTGGAGGCACAAAATTCTTACGGGGATTCAGGGAGAATTCCTTTTTAGCTTCTCTATATTCAGTTGTAAATATTGAAGTTCGCTATTTACTATCGGAAAACAGCAATATTTTTGTTTTTGGTGATGGAGGTTATTATTTCAGAAAATCCGAAAATAAGACAGAGGATTTTCCAATTGGCTTCGGACTTGGTGCAAATATCAATACAGGAATGGGTATCATAAAATTAAGCTATGCTGTTGGAAAACAATATAATAATCCGGTAAATCTTCAAAATGCAGTGGTGCATATTTCTTTTATTTCAACTTTTTAAATATGAATAAGATAATAGAATCGGGCGATGGCTCGCATACACTTTATAATGAATCAATTGATGAACATTATCATTCCCTTAACGGGGCTATCCAGGAGTCGATGCATGTGTTCATAAAAAATGGATTGAAATGTATATCCAAAAAAGAGATCAATATTTTTGAAATGGGTTTTGGCACAGGATTAAATGCCCTGTTAACAGCTCAGGTAGCTATCCGGGAGCAAAGAAAAATAAATTATACTACAGTAGAAAAATTTCCCCTGGATAAAAATTTAACAGATAAGTTGAATTATTCTGATAACAAAACTTTTAAATTCTCTAAAGAAGATTTTGATAAGATACACCAGGCTGTCTGGGATAAGTGGCATCAAATAAACACCTTTTTTAGAATAAGAAAGATAAAAACTGATATGAAAGATGTAAAGTTAGATGGAATCTATGATTTAATTTATTTCGATGCCTTTTCGCCCGATAAACAACCTGATTTATGGTCTGAGCAGGTTTTTAAAAAACTTTTTAACAGGATGAATAAACACGCGATACTGGTTACATATTCTGCAAAAGGAATTATAAAAAGAAGACTGGAAAGTATAGGGTTTAAAGTAGAAAGGTTACCTGGCCCTCCGGGAAAAAGGCACATGATTAGGGCAATAAAAGAATAACAGCCAGACAACTAAAAATTATACTTCAATAATCGATAAACCAAATAAATTGTTTTATATTCGCTTCATAATCTTATTATTAAATTTAAAAAGTATGAATATGAAATTTAGAAGTATAGCAGCAATTGTTTTATTTGGAATTTTCTTAAGTTCTTGTAATCAAAGTCCAAATCTTGGGGGAAGTTCTAAAATGAAGAATGATCTGGATTCAGTAAGTTATGCTATTGGGGCTAATATTGCCAAGATGCTGAAAGACAGAGATAAAGTTGATGAAATCAATTATAATACATTTGCAAAGGGAATGAAGGATGTATTTGAAGATAATGAAATGACACTTAATGATTCTGTTCGAAGGGCAACAATCAGTAGTTATATGAGGAATTTGCAGAATAAGGTTGCTCAGGAAAATTTACAAAAAGGCCAGGAATTTCTTGAAGATAATAAAAAGAAAGAGGGCATTAAAGAAACAGAATCAGGATTACAATATAAGGTAATTAAAGAAGGGTCAGGAATTTCTCCTGAACCTCAGGATACTGTTAAAGTTCATTATACCGGGAGAAATATAGACGGAGAAATTTTTGATAGTTCCGTAGATCGTGGTAAACCAGCAGAATTTCCTTTAAACAGAGTAATTAAAGGCTGGACCGAAGGATTACAACTGATGAAAGTAGGAGCAAAATATAAATTTTTCATTCCATCAGAAATTGCTTACGGAAAAAGACCTCCAAGAAGAGGTAGTATTGAACCTAATGAAACATTGATATTTGAGGTTGAATTGTTAGAAGTAAAACCTGCTAAATAGAATAGTAAGAAAACATTAGTTAACAGCTAAAAATTGATAATAATCAAAAGAGTGCAGCCATTCTTGCTGCGCTCTTTTTTAAAACATTAAGTTATGTGGAAAAAATTTATTATGACATTAGCCGGTTTGTTATTAAGTTTTGCTTTATTTTCTCAAAATCAAAGTACGTTTAGTAACAAAGAAGACAGTATTAGCTATGCTTTAGGAATAGATCTTGGGAATAACCTTTTTTCCAGGATAAAATTTGATTCATTTAATTATGAATTGTTTGTGAAGGGATTAAAGGATATTCAGAAGGAAAAAAAGACCATCTTCACTGAAGAGGAAGCCAGAGAGGTTATACAGAAATATTTCATGGAGGCTATGGAAAAAGAAGGGGCTGAAAAAAAGAAAATTGCTGATGAATTTTTGGCCAAAAATGCAACAAAAGAGGATGTTTTGGAAACTGAGAGCGGTCTTCAGTATAAGGTTCTCAAAAAAGGAGAAGGAGAAAAACCTCAATCAAGTGATCGTGTTAAAGTTCATTATACCGGGAAAACACTTGATGGGAAAATATTTGACAGTTCCAGGGAAAGAGGAGAGCCAATCGTTTTATCCCTGAAAAATGTAATAGAAGGTTGGGCTGAAGGATTAAAACTAATGAATAAAGGCGCCAGGTATAAACTATTCATACCACCTGAATTAGGTTATGGTGAAAGAGGTGCCGGGAATGATATTGGTCCTAATGAGTTACTTATTTTTGATATCGAATTACTGGATATAAATCCTAATCCGGATGAGTCAAATACGAACATGAAATAGGCAATTAATTTCAGTAGGAAAAACTGCATCCCAGCATTATTCTTCTTCCGTATTGAGGATTATAGGTAAGATCATTTGATCCATAAGCTCCAATACCCCCATATCCTGTATTTAATGCATTATAACACTTTAAATACAGGTTTATTTTTCCAGACTGTGTTAATTTTCGATATTCTAAGATAATATCCAGAAGGTAATATGAATTAATTTTATTTTTTGGGTTGTGATAGGAGTTTTCATAATTAACATCACTTCTTTCTTTGGTAGTTGAACTAATTTGTCTGGAATACCAATCATCACAAATTATATTGTCAATTTTGATCCAGAAATTCTTCATAATTTCTGCATAAAGGTTGAACTTGGAAATAAAGTCAGGGACTTTTCGAAAGTTATTTATTCTGTTTCCATCAGGTAATATTTCTGAGCCCTTAAAGTAAGTGAATGAATAATCTGAACCCAATTTTATTGAGGGTATAATATTTTGATAACTCATATCTAATTGAAAACCATACAGAATGCTTTCAGCATCCTGATCATTCGAGAAATAGCCAGCATAAGCATGTTTTGCAAAAGGATAACGAAGCGTGTCAAGCATTCTTGGTCCGGTATTCGTTATGAGTCCGTTTATCTCATTTCTGTAAGCAAGCAGTTGAATATAAAAATCTCTTTTTATTAAATATCTTAATCCAAGTTCGATTGCTTTCGATTTTTCTCTTTTTAGATCCTCATTAGGAACTCCTATATAATTTATTAATTTCTTTCCTGTGGAATCATATGTTATGTTTGCTATACTGTTATAAGTCTGGTAGCCGGCAGGAACCTTAGCCCCTTCATTATAAGATGCTCTTAGCGTTGTTTTATTATTTAAATGATACAAAATGGCGAACCGGTGATAAAAATCTTTGCCATATTCACTGTGATAATCCATTCTACCTCCTATAGATATTTTTAGCTTAGGAGTTGAATATATTCCATGAAGAAAAATCCCGGTATTCGAGTATCTTAAAGGATTAAAACCAAAGTCGCCTAAAATGGAATCCTGAAATATTCCCTTTGGCGGCACCTTGATATTGAATGGTTTATAAAATTTTGTATGAAAAGGTTTTATTAAATCATTGGTCTTGGGTAAAGCACTTGAAATCCGAAATGAGGCTCCTCCACAGAAACGCAATTTCTCAGAAAGTTTATAGTTTAATAATTCTTCTATAGAGATATCGTCTGAAGCCTGGTACTTATATTTTTTTTCTTCATAGATTGCCATACCGAAAGCTGAATTAACATCTAATCGGTAACCAAGATAATTAAAGTGGCTTTTTAGTGAGAATTTCTCGTTTTTATATTCATGCTTAATACTAGCCTTATGAATAGTTTCGCCCCAGTATAACGTTGGATCATTGTATAAATATAAAGAGGGGTCCTGTCCTGTCGAACTGTGCTCATTTCTGTACATCAGGTCATAAGAAAGCGTAATATTCTCTTTTTTTAGTCTAATTCCTGTGCTAAATGATTTTGATTTCAGATTTCCAACTTGTATATCATTTCCATTAATATCTTCACCTTCAAATAATTTTTTGTTAGGTTCTACAATATTCATATCCGGTTCTACCTTGAATGATCCGTAAATGTTGAGATGTGTGTTTTGGTTTAAATAATTGTGAGAAAAGTAGTTGCCACTGTAATAATTTGTTCCAACGTTGGTTTCTATGCGGGAAAGGTCATAATCTTTTTCAAGTGGAACAATATTAATTACACCTCCCATGGCATTTGCACCATATAACGAGGAAGCTCCACTCGTAATTATCTCAATCCGTTCAGCATTTTTAATGAAAATTTGTTCGTCAATTGGGATCCCATCCGCAATGGAAGGTTCAAGAGGAATACCGTCAATAAGCAATTTTGTATGCCTGTTGCCAATCAATCCTCTTAAAAGAAACATTTCACCATGAATTCCACTCCCGGGCTGAGATACTTTAATTCCTGGCACATCTTTTAATACATCTACAATTGATTGGTAATTATTTCTGAGAATCTTATCTCTGTTGATTACTTTTATGGTGATTGGTAAATTTTTTACTGAGTCTTCATACCTATAACCTGAAGTTACTTTCTGATTCATTAATTCCATCATATCCATTTGAAGGAGCTTTTTAACCTCTGTGCCAGGCAAATTTTTAGGAATGGTATCCTTTTGCTGAAAGCCCATCGCTAAATGAGTATAAACAAGAAAGAAGATCAGGATTACATAAAGCTTTTTATACCTCTTAAATTGATTCATGTCCTCATGTAATGAAAATAATCAGGGTTTAAGATATAAAATTACTTGCAAGAGCACAAATAAAGGATATTCTTTTTATAGCCTTCAGAAATTATTGTTGTTTCCTAATCAAGGTCTTCCAGTATTTTTTTCTTCAATTCGAAAAAATTCTTGTTATCAATTGATTTTTCTTCTTGTTTAAGGGGATTATTTAAAATCTTTTTAACAGATACCGGAGGTTGGCTGAAAATAAAAATTTCTTTGCCCAGAATTAAAGCTTCATCAACATCATGGGTTACAAATAAAACTGTTCTGTTGTCATCTTTCCATAACCTCAGAAAAGTCTTCATTAGGTTCAGTTTTAACTTTGGATCAATGGTTTGCAGAGGTTCGTCCATTAAAATAATATCTGAAGGGTATATGAATGCCCTTGCGATAGAAACCCTTTGTCTCATTCCTCCACTTAGCTGGTTTGGATAATGATCTGTAACATGAGAAAGACCAACCAATTTCAAATAAAGATTGATTTTTTCATCAGATGTTTTTTTTCCATCCTCAGGCAATACAAAACGAATATTTTCTTTTACGGTTTTCCAAGGTAACAAGCGGGGCTCCTGGAAAATATAACTTATAATTTTGTTTGCAGTACCGTTAATTTCTCCTGAATCCTTGTTGGATAATCCTGATAAAATGTTCAGAAGGGTGGTCTTGCCACATCCTGAAGGCCCTAGTATACAACTGATTTGGTTTTCTTTCAGGCTCAGGGAAAAATTGTTGAATACACTTAGTTGATTAAAACTTTTATATAAGTTGGTAATATCTATGCTCATGCGTATTTGTTATTTAATTATTTCCAGGCTATGCTTTCTTTTTCAATAAAACGAATAAGTAGTTCAAATAAATAACTGATAAGAATGGCTAAAACAGTCCACGCAATTAAACGATCGGTTAATAAATATGTTTGTGCATTTTGCATCAGTGTTCCAATTCCAAATCTGGGCTGACTCAATACTTCACCAATAATTATGGCTCTCCAGCCAAAACCCATGGCACTCGAACTACCACTGAATATGAAAGGGATGATTGCAGGGATATGTATGTGTTTGATAATATTTTTGTTATTGATTTGGTAAACATGTGCCATCTCAATCAAATTTTTATCAACATCCCGGATACCATCAATTATGTTGGTGCAGATAAAAGGGAACATGGTTAGAAGTGCAATAAACACAGGTACCTGGTTTACATTAAACCAAATGAGCGCCAGAAGAATAAGGGATATAACCGGCGTTGAACGTATTGTGACCAGGATAGGTTGTAAAAAAGCTCTGAACCTTTCCTGTATGCCCGCCAGAATACCTAGTGATAAAGCCAGGATGAAGGATATTATAAAACCAATTAACCCTCTTAAAATAGTTGACCCTATACTGCTGAAAAATTCCGGATCAGTAATGAGTTGTATTAGAGTAAGCAGCGTTTTTTCAGGAGGAGGCAGAATAAAGTCTGAAGAAACCAGTAATGATCCTGCTTTCCATAGCAAGAGCAAAAATAATACTGAAATGACTGTATAGGTTTTATTCCTTGTAAATAAATTTTTCATCTGGTAATTTGCCTCCGACTATGTTAGGATTCATTTTATAAAAGATGTTGAGATAATTTTTAATAAGACTGTCAATGTCAGCAGCATACTCAAACCTAATATTGCACCTGGGAATAGAGGTTTTAGCTACTTTTTCATTGCTTAGAATTTTATGCTTAACTACTAATTTGGCTCCTTTTGTGGAATTATCGTTAATCCAGTTACAGGATTTCTCATAATGTTTTAAGAACTTATTTACAATTTCCGGACTGCTGGCGGCAAGATCTTTTTTTACCAATAATGCAGTTTGCGGTATTTCAAGGTTTGTGGCTTTTTTCCATTCTGTGTTCAGACTCATTATTGACTTTACATCCGGATTTTTTTGAATGACCATACTTACCAGGGGCTCAGAAATCACACCAAGCTTCGCTTTTCCCGATGCCACTGCATTTGCCAGCTCTATATGTGTAGGAAAGGAATAGTCCAGCTTTACATCTTTCCCCGGAATCAGTCCGTTTTTTTTCAGTAGGTATCGGAACATTACATCGGGTGTCATGCCTTTTGCCATAAGGTGAATTCTTCTGTTTTTCAGATCCTCCCAGTTGGTAATTCCCGTATCGGTTCCGAACAGATATAAGGTGCCCCAGACAGGCACAGCTGCAAGCTGATATTCTGGTTGTTTATTGTATATAATTGATGCCAGGTTTGTTGGAACAACAGCAAAATCAGCTTTTTTCTGAAAAATTAACGGACGTATTTGCAGCGGTTCATTCTTAACTTCAAAATTTATAGTTCTTTGGTTTATAGTGTTCCCGTCTTCTATCATTTTTACCATGCTAATGGCGGAAGGTCCCTTTAAAGTGTAAACTCGCAACTCCCCGGCTTTCTCTTCAATGTTTCTACAGGAACTGGATAACAATAAGATGACCACAAATAACAAGCATGGGATATTCTTTCTATTGAACATATCAAATTAAATTATTGTCGAACTATTAGTAAAAATCGTTATTTCTCAAAGATAAAAAACTTAGCAAACTGTTTCGTTTTTATTTTGAAATTCTGCTTTAACAAATTTTGAAGATGTTATTTTACCGGTCCCGTTCTTTACATAGGGCGATGATTCAAATGTTTCTTCGTCTATAATTTCTATAAATTTTGTATTTTAATTTACAAAATTTATAGAAACCTGAAGGAAATTATAGTTTAAATTATCTCCCGCCCTAAAGATAGGACGGGTCTATCCAAAATTATTTTGTTAAGGTAAAACTAAATCAAAATCAAAATAGTTTCTTTATAGAGTTGGTAATAAGGAAATTTTATACTCGTTCTTTATCTGAAAAGCATTAAAAATTTTGGAGTTTCATGCAGGTAAGGATATAAAAAGATAATTCTTTATTTATCTTTGGCATACTTTTTATACGTATAATTGAAAATTTAAAATAGATTCTTTATGAAACGAATATTTATCACACTTGTAACTTTATTAATTCTAAGCTTTAATGGTTTTAGCCAGGATTATGGCACCGGGATTGGAATACGAGGTACGTATGTATCCGGTCTGACGGTTAAACATTTTTTTGATGAGACCAAAGCAGGAGAAGGGATTCTTGCTTTTGGCCGTTGGGGTTTTAATCTTACTGGATTATATGAATTTCATGCCCCGGCTTTTGGTGTGGAGAGATTGAACTGGTATTACGGAGGTGGAGCCCACTTAGGTCAGTGGAATGATGACTATCCCTCCTTAGTTGATGAAGGAAGCAATTTTGTAATGGGACTTGATGGAATTCTTGGGATCGAATATAAAATAAAAGAAATTCCTATCTCCATAAGTGCCGATTGGAAACCTACCTTTAATCTGACTGGCTATCCCGGATTCTGGGGTTATGGAGGAGCGCTTTCGATTCGATATACGCTTTAATTCTTTTATATAATATCAACCCTCACTAAGACTGTCTGAAAAGGCAGTCTTTTTTATATGATTTAAATAAATATAAAAGAAATATATTTTCTGAAAATGTTGCTATCACTTTGTTTTATATTTATTGACCGGTTATGCTATTGATTTCAGTCCAATCTATCATTATATTGTTAAGTCAAAATGAAATGTTTCCTTATGCAGGATTTTGATAGTTTGGTAAAAAAAATGAACGAATTTAAACCCTATCTGGGCGAAAATAATTTTCTATATACTTATATTGCCCCAAAAGAAAACGAAAAATTCTTTAAATTTTTGGGAAGTATTTACAATTCATCTGCTGCCCATTCATTATATCTTAGATTGTCCGATCCCAAAGTGGTTAAGAAGATGTTAGATGATATGGGGTTCCTGGAAAATACTGAACTTGAAATTTATATTTCTCTTAATGACCAAAAAGCCACACAATGGATGTGCAAAACTCTTAAAAAATACATAGAAGAGAATGGATTAGATTTTAATTATTAAGAATTTTCTTTCCACTTCTGACATTTTTATTATCCCAAACCTTAAGACTGTCATTGTATTGATATTCAGGAAAGTTCAGGTTTTCTTTGTTAAGGAGCTTCCTGCTGTCTTTAATGAATAATTTCATTTTAGCGCTGCTAGTTTTATTCAAAGAGTCAGGATACTGCCTTTCAAATTTGCTTGCAGGCAGGATCGTGAATTTATATTTTTTGTTCTTTATTGGTTTATGCACCCATGTGAGGAAATAACCTGCATCGGAAATTGAAACTGTTGAATCTGTTTTTGTTAAGGTGATTTTTACCATGGCTCCACCGTCTCTTTTCCTTTTTCTTTGGTTAGAAATGAAATTCCCTAATGAATAGGCAACTAACGATTCTTTATTATCTTTTTTATTCCATTCCATTTTTTGCAAGACATGAGGGTGAGAGCCTATAACTATATTGGCCCCAAGATTTTTACAATAATTGAAAAGTTTCTTCTGTCCATCATTCGGGTGAGATTCATATTGTTTTCCCCAGTGGAATAAAACAATGATTTGATCTGGTTTAGCTTCGCGGGCCTTTTTTATATCCTGTTTAATTTTTTTCCAGCGGATATAATTAACTGAAGCCGGGGGAGGTACTCTTAATCCATTCGTACCGTAAGTATAATTCAAAAAGGCTATTTTAAAACCATTCTTTTCAACAAAAAGCGGATGATTGAGTTTTTTATCGGCTGTGTCTTTGAAAGTACCAGTGTGTTTTATGCCAAGAGAATCCAGGACTTTAATGGTTCTGAGAAGTCCTTCTTTCCCTCTGTCACAGGAATGATTGTTGGCTGTGGTCAGGATATCTATTCCAGCCTTTTTAATAGAATAAGCAAGTGCATCGGGCGAACTGAATTTCGGATAGCCTTTAAATGGCGGTCCGGCAAGAGTTAATTCAAGGTTTGCCACTGTAAAATCAGCATCGTCAATAATACCTTTTAGATGAGTGAAATAGGTATCATAATTATAAGATGTGTCTTTTGCATTATACGCTGCATGAATTTGGCTGTCATGACCCATAATGTCTCCCATAAAAAGAAGCGATAGCGTATCTGTTCCGGGATTTTGAGTAAATATGAGCTGAGGAATAAACAGGATAAACAGCGTTATTTTATATTTCATGACTTTAAATAATTTTTGGTTCAGTTTGATTAATTAAAAGTTGGTTTATTTGTTTGTTATTATTCCACTTATACCAAAGGTTCTGTTTTTTGCTTTAAATATATTTTAAACTAACTTCTTTTAAAAATTTATCCTCCAGCATTTGAGCAATTCTTTTCACAACTGTCCTTCTTATTTCAAGCTCTACCGGCAGGTTGGGATCCTGGTGAGCTACATTAATTTTTGTTCCGATGATAAAATGAATTTCATCACTTTCCTTTAACATTTTAACGATCTGGTCTGCCGGACCTTTTTTAAGAGGGTAATTGTTATGATATTCCTGTAATATTTCTGATACTTTGCTTAAAGTAAGAATTCCTTCGGTAATAAGGTCGACCCCTTCCATATAAGACACCGGGGGCAAATCAGGATCTTCAAATTCAAAACTATCGGTTATTTCTTTATCTAATTCTCTCGCTATGATATCGGCAGTTGTAGCTCCGCATATTATTTTCTTCCCTTTGAATTTGTTGATTGTTTCAGCCAGGTCTTCGTCTTTTTCTTCTTTAAATGGCGGGCCGGTTGAAATAATAATTCTTCTGGGTTCTCTGAAATATATTGCACCGCAGCTTGTGTCATCTTTGGCCTGGTACAAATCATTCTGATAAGCCATATTGATTACTTTCAGAGTAAGCTTGTTTGAAGAGATTTCCGGATTATTATTTATCAGTCTTTTAACAAAATCAGTGTAATTTTCATGTCCCCAACCGAAAGGGAATCTTTCCGTACCCAGCCCCGACTGAATTACACCGTCAGAGCAAAAAACAATACGGTCTTCTTTTTGAGCTTGAAAAGAGCAGCTTTTTATTTCTTTTCCTCTGTTTTTTTCACTTTCCAGCACAATACACTGCCAGTTGGGTTCGAAAAGTTTTTTACCACGAAAAATTAAAGTCTGTGGATTATCATATTCCAGGATAGTGGTTTTTCCATCTTGTTCAATATTGATTATGCTGAAAGTAGCATAGCTGATTTGTCTCTCTTTATCCACCGGCAGGGTGTTCATTATGATGTCGGCAATAGTGTGGACCTCCTTATGTTCTTTGGTAAAATTAAGAGCCATTGTAGCAGTCAGGTTTGCCAGTACATTTGCCTTTACACCATGACCAAGCCCATCAGATAAGACAATAATTAGTCTGTTTTCCTCTTTGAATTTTTCAGAGAGGAATACATCTCCGCATATTCTTTCTCCTTCATGATTCTTTCGCTGGATGTCTACATCTATATGAAAATTGTCGTTCATCCTTTTGAGACTTTTCTATTTATTTTCATTTTTTTCATCCCTGTAAAACTCAATGATGGAGTTTAACATCTGTTCTGTTTCTGAAGCCCCTTCACCCAGCAAATAACCAATTTTCTGCACCATCTCCAGGTTCTTGTCAATGGCCTCGGTAACTCTTTTTATTACTTGTTCCTTTCTAATTTCCGGGGAGTACATATCTCTGAATACTGCACCCACAATTTTGCGTTTTCGAATGGTAAAAATGGAGAGATTCAGCAGTTTTTCCTCAAGGTGAATATCCCGGTTAATAATATTTTGCTGGTTACTGAGTACATGCTGAAATAAGTTGTAGATGTTATGAGGGATCAGTGTTTTTAAATCAGCTCCGACCAAACCGGGGATCACTTCATTGATAGAATGCGCTTCTTCACCCATATAATCTATAAACGTTTTATTTGACTGGATGATTTTCAAATCTTTATCAATGATGACTACTGCAGAAGGCAACTTTTGCAGCATTTCATTGATGGTTTCTGAAGCTTCTTTGGCTGATTGTTTCTCTTTTTTAGCCTTTTGTTCCGATTCTTTCAGCGCCTTTTGTGTCTGGGCGAGTTTTTCGTTTGTAGTTCTTAATGCTTTAATGTATTCATTTCTGTTTCTCAAAGTATAAGTAAGACACATTTCCGTTTTGGCCAGTCCTTTTGATACGGCAATGGCAAAATCCCTGCAGGATGGATATCCGCATGCACTGCACCCTACATTCGATTCTACATTTTCTTTTCCTATGGCTTTGAGAACTTCCTGTATTTTTTCTTCCGAAGGTGCCTCAATTCTTTGATCATTGCCTTTGAATTCTCTTGAAAAGTCCAGGTCAATGTATTTTTCTATCTCTTTTTTCCACTCTTCAATGTTAAAATTTTTTAGTCTTTTATTCGCATATTCAATTACAATCGATCTTCTTAAATATTTTTTTCCTCCCGGCGAAGTGCCTGGTCCCATAAGACATCCTTCACAATAAAACATGTTAAAATGTCTTTGTATCCGGTCTATATGCTTTTCAAACTGGTTCAGCCCGTTAATCATATTCTGTTTCCCTTCCGCAGTAATAACCGTGCCTTTTTGTAAATCTTCGCTTATTCCGGCTGCCTGGAGCAAACCATTGCTTATCGGAAAAAGGGAGCCCTTATAACCAATAGGCGGATCAAAATCCGAATATTCCAGCTTGCTTTCATGAACTTTATATTCTTCAAACAAATTTCTCAATTCTACAAAAGTCAATACTCCATCTATTTTGCCATCCTTTTTAAAGCGTTTTGCTTCATCCTTAGAATCAATGCATGGGCCTATGTAAACAACTTTTATATCATCTCCGTACTTTTTTCGCACCACTTTTGCTGTTGCAACCATAGGTGAAACAAGGGGAGCCAGGTTATTCACCAATTCAGGATGAAATTTCTCAATAAAATTTACCACAGCCGGACAATTCGCTGAAATATAATATTTCCCTTTAAAATTGTTGAATAACTCTTTGTATTTAAGAGCAATCAGGTCTGCTCCAAAAGAAACTTCGTTCACGTGATCGAACCCCAGTGATTTGATCATCTGAACAAATTTCCTGTAATCTGTGATATCATCAAATTCTCCTGATATGCTTGGAGCCACAATAGCCACTTTTTTGTTTTCAGATTGAAGTACTTTTTTGACTTCATTTTCTGAATCTTTATATACAATTGCATCCTGCGGACAAGCATTAATACAGCTACCACAGCCAATACATCTTTCAGGTATTACTCTTGCGTAATCTTTGTTTATCTTAACTTCTATTGCATTAACAGGACATTCTCTTACGCACGAATAACTTAAGTTACATTTATCTTTAATGATATTTACCAAGGACATACGTTCTTTTTTTCTCTAAAAATATTTATGAAATATCTCATCCAATGTATAAATCAATTTTTCAGGAGTTACCTGGGTATAAACTTTGTCTTCAAATTTTAAGATAGGACCTTCCTGACATTTATCAAGGCAATGACAACCATGAAAATATATTTTGTCTTCCAGTTGATTTTTTTTGATGTAATCTTTTATAACCTGTACAGAGTTTTTATTTCCCCTGGAAAAGCATGCACTTCCAAGGCAAATAACTAATTCCTTTCTGCCTTTTTGTATCGAATTACTTTTCATATGAAAGTAAAAATATGAATTATAATCTGCAAATTTTTGTTCGAGTTTTATTTATATTCAATTTAAATTATCGTTATGAAATTAACAAAGTTATTTGAAGGACTGATAATCAGCTATATAATTGTTTTAGTCACCTTTCGTAAAACTCATTTTTCATCTGTTAATTTATTAACAATGTTTATGAAATAACAATTAAATGTTTTATTTTTGTAAAATAGTTCTTTGCAATTGAAAGTAATAAAGATTTCAAAATCTTGAAGAATGGACAAAGTTAAACAAATACTTGAGAAATACCCTTTTGCTACACGTGAACATCTGATTTCTCTGCTGCAGGAGATCCAGGAAGACAAAGGATTTCTAAGCGAAGAAGTCGTAAAAGAACTGGGCAAACACCTAAATATACCTACAAGCAAAATTTATAGCCTGGCAACTTTTTATGGGTATTTCAGATTCCAGCCCAAAGGCAGGTATCATATCCGCATTTGCCGCGGAACATCATGCCAGCTTAAAGGAAGTGAATCTCTTATAAAAAGATTGAATAAAAAGTTGAACTTAAAAAACGGAGAAACATCAGGAGATGGCGAATTTAGCCTGGAAATAGTTTCCTGCATGGGAGGATGCCCTTTTGGACCTGTGGTAGCAGTGAACGATAAATACTATACCGCTGTGGATCCTGATAAATTAGAGGATATTATTGATTTTTTTCTGGAAAGTGAATCATAATTTATGAATAAAGAAATAAATACAAATAAGGATACATTTATTGACGAATACCTGAAATTGCCTGGTGCAAGGGAGTTGAATCAGGAATCACTGAATTTTCTAAAAGGCTTGCGAAGGGAATCTGTTTCCGAGCCTGTTATTTCTGTGTCTATTACTTCGGCAGGAATTATTGCCGGAGCAAATGACACTTATGAAGCAATCGAAGAATATATACAGGAAAGGGAACTTAACGCAACAGTAATTCCTGTAGGATCACTGGGACTAGTCTCTGCAGAGCCGGTTGTGGATATTCAGCTACCTGGAAAGGCAAGGCTTACATTCAGCAATGTATTTCCTGAAAAAACCAATGAACTGCTTGATGCGGTTTTTAATAATATAGTGCCTGAGGAATATGTGCTGGGTCAGCATCAAAGTGATTTCCTTGAACCCTGGGAGAATATTAATCAAATAGAGGATCACCCTTTTTTCGCAGATCAGGAGCGGGTTATACTAAAAAATTGCGGTATGATTGATCCTTCCTCTGTTGAAGAATATATTGCTCATGACGGCTATAAAAATTTTTTGAATGTGATCAATAATTTCACCCCGGAGGAGGTTTGTGATACCATTGAGAAAAGTGGATTAAGAGGCAGGGGAGGCGAAGGCTATCCAACTGCGCTTAAATGGAAAAATGCGCTTCTGACTCCTGCAGAACAAAGGTATATCGTCTGCAATGCGGGAGAAAGTGATCCGGGTGCATATATGGAGAGAATGATCATTGAAAGCGATCCGCATAGTGTAATTGAATCGGTTACTATTGCCGCTTATGCTATTGGCGCCCAGAAAGCTTATGTTTATCTCCCCTGTGAATATGAATTGGCTTGCGAAAGGCTTACAACAGCAATTTCTCAGGCAAAAAGTATTGGAATTCTGGGGAATGATGTATTCAGAAGTGGGTTTAATATTAATATTGATATTCACAAAGGTGCGGGGGCTTACGTTTGTGGGGAGGAAACAGCTCTTATTAGCAGCCTTGAAGGAAAAAGAGGAATGCCAAGGCCGAAACCTCCTTATCCAACAAAATATGGGTTTAATGGAAAACCAACCGTCGTAAATAATGTAGAGACACTCCTTAACCTGCCTGCAATAATAAGAAATGGTTATAAATGGTATAAAGAAACAGGAACTAAGGATACAAGCGGTACTAAAGTTTTTTCTACCTCAGGAAAAATTGAAAGAGCGGGAATGATCGAAATCCAAATGGGAACACCTGTAAGAGAAATAGTTTACAAGGTTTGTGGAGGTATTCCTGATAATAAAGAATTAAAAGGCGTACTTATCGGAGGGCCTGCAGGTGGCGTAATTACTTATGATAATTTAGATACAGGTATAGATTATGAAAGCGTGAAAAATATTGGCGGAGCCCTTGGTTCGGGGGGACTGATAATTATGGATGAAGAAACATGTATCGTCAACACTGTAAAATATTATATGGATTTTCTCCGGCATGAAAGCTGTGGAAAATGTATCCCCTGCAGAGAAGGAATAAGAAGAATGTATGAAATACTGGATAACATAACTACGCGCCCTGAAGAGAATGAACATTCACACAAAACCCTGGAGCGTTTTAAAGGCGCAATGCACCTGGAAAAACTGGCAACCGTTATTAAGGATACTTCGTTATGTGGATTGGGACAAAGAGCTGCAAACCCGGTTTTGTCATCTCTCAGATTCTTCCGCGAAGAGTATGACGAACATATTTTTGAAAGAAAATGTCAGGCTGGTGTATGCCAGGAATTAAGAACCTTCTACATTGATGTGGATAAATGTACAGGATGCACTATCTGTGCAAAAAAATGTCCGACAGACGCAATCATCGGAACGCCCAAAAATGCTCATTTTATTGTGCAGGAAAAATGTATCGGATGTGGAATTTGTTATGAATCATGCAAATTTGGTGCGATAATAAGCAAATAAACCTGGAAATAACTGTTTATGGAAGTCTCAATAAAAGTAAATAATACAACAATAAAAACCAGAAAGGATACTACAATTCTTGAAGCCCTCAGGGAAAACGGAATTCAGATTCCAACGCTCTGCCGCCTGGAAGATTTTACACCCACAGGAGCCTGCCGCTTATGTGTGGTTGAAGTAGAGGGAATGGATAAGCTTGTTACTGCCTGTTCATATCCTGTTGAACAGGGGATGGTTATAAAAACACACTCTCAGCGGGTTATTGAAGCACGTAAAATGATTGTGGAATTGCTGCTGTCAAATCACCCCGATGATTGTCTTTATTGTGAAAATAACGGGAATTGTGAACTTCAGAGATTGGCCAGTGAACTTAATATCAGGGACAGAAGAATTTCAGGAAGAAAAATGCAGGCCAAACTCGATTTGTCAAGTCCCGGAATTGTGTTTGACAGGTCGAAATGCATATTATGCGGACGATGTGTAAGGATATGTGAGGAAGTTGTTGGTGTTTGTGCACTGGATTTTATCTCCAGGGGGAATGACACTGCAATTGGAACTGCTATGGGAAAGGATATTAATTTCTCAAGTTGTATACAATGCGGACAGTGTGTGCTTTCATGCCCTACAGGAGCAATACATGAAAAACCTTACTTTGATGTCGTTCAGGAATCCCTGAATAATCCAGAAGTTAAAGTAGTGGCTCATTATTCTCCATCTGTGGCTATTACCCTGGCAGAAGAATTTGGAATCCGTTCGGGGAAAGATGTTTCAGGACTTCTGAATGCTGCCCTCAGAAAAATTGGATTTGAGAAAATTTTTGACGGTAGTTTTGGTTCTGATTTACATATTATGGAGGAGGCTGCGCTTCTCGAACAAAGAATAGATGAAGAAGAAGACCTGCCCATGTTAAGCAGTTCATGTGCTGCATTTGTGAAATATATGGAACAATTTCATCCGGATATGCTCCATCTGCTTTCTACAGTAAAATCACCTGAGCAAATTACTGGTTCAGTTATAAAACAGTATTGCCTTGAAAGCAAGGAAAGAAGCCAGAATGATATCTTTTCTGTAGCTATAGTTCCCTGTCCGGCAAAAAAATATGAGGCACAAAGACAGGAAATGACGCACAAGGGGATTTCCGATATAGATGCTGTTCTTACAACCCGGGAAATATCAAGGTTAATTCGTCTTTACGGTATTGACATTGAAAAAATAGAACCGGAGGAAACAGATGTTCCTTTTAAAAACAGCAGTTCTGCAGGAAAGTTGATGGCCAACCTTGGAGGGCAATCAGAAGCGGTTTTACGTACACTTTATTACAACATGACAGGCTATGATTTGGTAAATCCCAAAATAAGTAAGCTCAGGGGAACGAAAAATACAAAACAGGCCAAAATAAAAGTGAATGATAATTATGTCAATGTTCTGTCATTAAGCCCGTTAGGCAATTTTGATGAATTGATTGAGGAAATCAGAAAAGGAAAGAATAAATATCAATATATTGAAGTAATGACCTGTCCGGGTGGCTGCATAAACGGTGGTGGTCAGCCTGATATAGAAGAAGATAAGACAATTAAGAACCGGATTAAGGCAATACAAAGCATGGACGAAAAAAATATCAGCCGTTTCGCACATAAAAATCCAACTGTGAAAGAATTTTATTCCAAATATTTTAATCAGCCTTTATCTCATGAAGCACAGGAAAAATTGCATACAAGCTATACTCCTAAAGATGTGTTGTTATAATGAAGAATAATGAATCAAATATAAACAGAGATCTTGTTTATACGATAAAAAATCGTTGCAGGGTTTGCTATACATGTGTCAGAGAGTGTCCGGCAAAAGCTATTAAGATTATTAACGGGCAGGCAGAAGTTATTAATGAAAGGTGTATTGGATGCGGAAATTGTACAAAAGTTTGCAGCCAGGGAGCCAAGGTTTATATTGATACGACTGATGATGTAAAGGCGCTTGTTCAAAATGAAAATAAAAATATTGCAATTGTAGCACCGAGTTTTCCTGCAGAATTTGCAGAAGTCAAAGATTACAGGAAATTTGTCGGAATGATCAGGAAACTTGGTTTTGAAATAGTTTCCGAGGTAGCTTTTGGGGCAGATCTGGTTGCCAGGAGTTACAAACATTTGCTGCAAAATGGGATGGCTAAAAGATATGTTTCATCAGATTGTCCGGCTATCGTTTCTTACATAGAACGTTATTATCCTTCTCTGGTAGAAAATCTGGCCCCGATAGCTTCTCCTATGGTTGCTATGGCCAGGGTTATGAGAAAAAAATATGGAGATAAGACAAACATAGTCTTTATAGGCCCTTGTGTGGCAAAGAAATCAGAATCTAATGAAATTGACGAAATGATAACTTTTACCGAGCTGAGGGAAATGTTCGAAAAAAATGAGATCCATAATGAAGATACCCAACCCTCAGAGTTTGACCCTCCTTTAAGTGGAAAAGGGGCAATATTCCCGGTTAGCAGAGGTTTGTTGCAAACAGCCGGAGTTAAAGATGATGTCTTCGATGGAAATATTATTGTAGCTGAAGGGAGAATTGATTCACAGGAAGCAATAAAGGAATTTGAAAAAGGTCAGATACAGTCAAGGCACCTTGAACTGCTTTGCTGCGAAGGCTGTATAATGGGGCCGGGGACTTCTAAGCAGGGCAGACAGTATAATCGCAGAGTACTTGTTCATAATTATGTGCAGCATAAAATAGATAATTCTGATAAAGAAGCCTGGGAAAAGAATATAGAAGAATATAAAGATATTGATCTGACAGTAGGATTTAAAGAAAATGATAAGAGAATAACAAATCCTTCAAGAGAAGAAATAGAGAAGGTCCTTAGGTCTATGGGTAAAAAAGAGTCTAAAGACCACTTAAATTGCGGAGCATGTGGATACGATAGCTGTGAGGAACATGCAGTTGCCATTGTTAAAGGACTTGCTGAAAATGAAATGTGTCTGCCTTATACTATTGAAAAATTGCATAATTCTGTAAATGAGCTTGCAGTTTCAAATGAAAAACTTGTTTCAGTACAGCAGGCGCTGAGACAATCCGAGAAAATGGCAAGCATGGGTCAGTTGTCAGCAGGTATTGCACACGAGTTGAATAATCCATTGGGTGTTGTAATAATGTATGCTAATATTTTGCTGGATGAAATTCCCAAAGATTCTGATCTGCATTCTGATCTGAAACTTATCGTCGAACAAACAGACCGTTGCAAGAAAATTGTAGGAGGGCTCCTGAATTTTGCACGTAAAAACCAGGTTAACAGGTCGGAAACTGATCCCCAGCAGATCGTAAACCAAAGTTTTGATGCATTAATTATACCAGGAAATGTTAAGATACAGATAAACACTGATGATCTTAAAACCACTAAGGCATATATGGATCAGGAACAGATGACCCAGATATTTTCAAACTTGTTTAAAAATGCATTTGATGCAATGCCCGAAGGAGGTGAATTAAATATCGATATTTACGATGACGAAGGTTATATTGTCTTTAGAATCAATGATACAGGAAAAGGGATTAAGAAAGAGGACAGGGATAAAATTTTTGAGCCTTTCTATACAACAAAGGAAATAGGAAAAGGCACAGGTCTTGGACTTGCAACGGCTTATGGTATTGTTAAAATGCATAATGGCAAAATAACAGTGGATTCAAATGATGATCCCTCTAAAGGTCAGACAGGGACAACGTTTACAATTAGAATACCCAATAAAACAGAATAATAATTATGGACGATAAAGTAACAATATTACTGGTGGATGATGATATAGATTATTTGTTTCAAATGGAAATGAATTTAAAGAACATGGGATATCATGTGATTACTTGTGAAAGCAGGAAAGAAGGAGAGAAAATGCTTCAGAAAATACGTCCTGACCTGGCAATTTTTGATCTAATGATGGAAACGGAAGACAGCGGCTTTATTCTTAGTTATAAAGCCAAGCAAAAGTATCCCGATTTGCCTGTAATTATTGCCACTGCAGTTGCCTCAGAAACAGGTATTTCTTTCGGTCTGAATTCACCTGAAGAAAAAGAATGGATAAAGGCCGATTTATACTTAGAAAAAGGTATTCGAAAAGAACAACTGCAGAAGGAAATTGAAAAATTGTTGAATCGTTAACTTGTTAAAAGTCAGTTTAAAGGCAAAATATAAAAAAGATGAAAAATATAAGAGTTCTTGTAGTGGATGATGAACCCGGTATTTGCTCAGGGGTAAAAAGAATTCTTTCAAGATTTACCGTGAGCTATCCTTTTATGGATGAGGACAGAGGGTTTGATGTGATTGAATCTTCTACAGGGGAAGATGCGATAGAAATAATTAAGGAAAACCCGCCTGATATTGTATTACTGGACAACAAATTGCCCGGAATACAAGGCACAGAGGTGCTCGATTTTATCAATCAGAATCACAGGAATGTAATGGTTCTTATGATCACTTCATATGCCTCCCTTGAACTGGCAGTTGAAGCCACCAACCAGGGCGCTTATGATTTTATCCCAAAACCTTTTACTCCACAGGAATTGAAAGCTGCATTAGAAAATGTAACCAAACATATTTTCCTGAGGTCAATGACCCAAAAAATGAATAAGGAAGGGAAAGAAGTACGTTTTCAATTTCTTTCGGTTTTATCACATGAATTAAAATCTCCGCTGAATGCGATAGAAGGTTATATGAACATGATGAAAGAACGACAGGCAGGGGAAGAAATTGAAAACTATGAAAAGGTAATTGATCGTTCGCTGGAAAGAATTAAAGGAATGCGGGCATTAATTATGGATCTTCTTGACCTTACAAAAATTCAATTTGAAAAGCAGGAACAGAGGTTAGAACAGGTGCATCTTAATCGTCTGCTGAATAACGCAATTGAAGCTGTTAATCCTTATGCAATTCAAAAGGATGTGAATATAAATGTTCATGCAGATCAGGATATTTATATGAATGCCGACCCAAATGATATTGAAATTGTAATGAATAACCTGATATCAAATGCGGTAAAATATAATAGGGACAAAGGAACAGTGGATGTGTACCTTGAAAAGAAAAAGGATGAAATTGAAATGATATTCCAGGATACTGGAATTGGAATGAACGAGGATGAAAAATCTAAACTTTTTACTGAATTTTTTAGAGTGAAAAGTGAAAAAACAAAAAAAATATCAGGAAGCGGTCTGGGATTGTCAATTGTCAAGAGGATAATCGACCTCTATAATGGACAGATAAAAGTTGACACTAAACCTGATAAAGGAAGTACGTTTTTTGTGAAAATACCAGTGAAATAAAACAATACCAAAATATGAAAACTTTACCCGAAAAAACAATTGAAAGACTTAGTGCCTACAGGCGTACATTGCTAAGCTGTTTGTCAAATGGCAAAGATTATATCTATTCACATGAGCTTGCTAATTTGCATAATATTACAGCTGTTCAGGTTAGAAGAGATATTATGCTTATAGGGTACTCCACAACCTTAAAAAAAGGATATGATGTGAAAGAACTCATCGAGTTAATCGGGGACATCCTCGATTCTCAAAAAGGTGTTAAAGCTGCCGTTGTTGGAGTGGGAAATCTTGGTCGTGCAATAACTACTTATTTTAGAGGGAAAAGGAGTAAACTGGAGATTGTCGCAGCTTTTGATACTGATCCTGAAAAGATAGGGCGCGTTATAGCAGGCGTGAAATGCTTTTCAGTAAATGAAATGGAGAAAATAATTCAGGAGGAAAATATTTCTATCGGTATTCTTACGGTTCCTCCTGAATATGCTTCCAGGGTTGCTGAGAAGCTTTGCGATTCAGGAATAAGGGGGATTTTAAACTATACTTCTGTACCCGTTTCTGTCCCCGAGGATGTTATTATCGATAATTATGATATGACTACTTCATTAGAAAAAGTAGCCTATTATGTCAAACAAAAAATTGAATAATTCGTAATGCTTTAATTATATCAATTTTGACCTGTTG
>CAYWSJ010000048.1:0-25231 GCA_964461045.1 uncultured Bacteroidales bacterium
ATAAATATCTAATAGCCTCAACAGGAGATAATCTTGATTCAAAAATTTCCGGGCGGTTTGGTCATGCAGATAATTTTATAGTAGCTGACCCGGAAACAATGGAATACGAAATTTTCGCGGGAGTACCCAAAGAAGCAAAAACCTTCGGCATAGCAAGATTCATTAGATACAATATCGCAAAAGTGCTGGTTGGAAATATTGGACCTTCCACCTTCAATGAAGCAAAGGCAAACGGACTGGAAGTATATCTATGCCGGAGAATGACTGTACGTGAAGCAATAGAAAAAGTTAAAAATGGTGAGATTTCATCACTTGAAGAACCTACATTGAAAAGCAGTATCCATTCACCCCGCAATGCAAATGGAGAGGGAACTAGTCGGAGAGAAAATCCGGAAAGAGGAGCTGGACGAGGTCCTGGAAAAGGAATGGGAAAGAGGAAAAAAGGTATCGGAAGAAGGGGAAAGGGTTATAAAAGATAAACAGACTTGCGGAAAAAACCAATCAATTAAAAAGTTACATGATGAGCATTACTGAGAATTATCAAAAAATAAGCGCTGAGATTCCCGACTATGTAACAATCGTTCTGGCTGGTAAAACCAAAACTCCGGAAGAGATCAGTGAAGCCATAGATGCGGGTGCAACAAACATAGGAGAAAACTATGTACAGGAAGCAGAAGCGATGATTAAAAAACTGGGAGACAAAGCGCACCGGGTCAGGTGGCATATGATTGGTCATTTACAAAAAAACAAGATCAATAAGGCATTGCCAATTTTTGATGTGATAAAAACCATAGATTCTCTAAAAAAAGCAAAAGACATTGATAAAAGAGTTGAAAAAGCAGGGAAAAAATCCATTTCTGTATTTGTTGAAATAAACATAGGAAATGAAGATTCCAAATCAGGCCTTATGCCTGAAGCGCATGAACCTTTTGAAGAATACATGGAACAATTCATAAGGCAGATTGCTACACTAAAACACCTGAAAGTCGAAGGTCTAATGACAATGGGCCCCAGGTTTGGGAATCCGGAAAAATCGAGACCTTTTTTTAAACGAACCAAACAAATATTTGACAGGATCAAAGAAAAAAACATTCAAAATGTTGAGATGAAATATTTGTCCATGGGTATGTCCAACTCCTATAAAGTGGCTATTGAAGAGGGAAGCAATATGATTCGACCCGGAACAATCATCTTTGGAAAAAGGTCATGCGACACATCATCATAATGTCCGTTTAAATCATTTAGTGATGTTCAATTAGAAAAACGCAAAGAAAATATTAATAAAATTTCATTGCAACAATCTGATTAAAAGCAAAACAACAAAGATGCAAAAACGAATAATTGCTTACGGCCATAAAATCCTCAGGGAGGAATGTAAAAGAATAAACAAGGAGACAAAAGGGTATAATGAGGTGATCGAAAATTTGTGGGAAACCCTGGAAAAGAGTGGTGGCGTTGGTTTAGCTGCTCCACAAATAAACAGTAATAAAAAAACATTTGTGGTAAACAGCCGCCTGGTATATGATGATTTATCAAATAAAGAGAAGAAGAATTATTTTGCTCCTGAAGATAAAGGAATAATAGAGACATTCATCAATGCTGAAATCATAGAAAGATCTGATAAAACCTGGGAAGAATATGAAGGTTGCCTCAGTATTCCGGGGATCGATGAACCTGTTGATCGCTCATGGACCATTACAGTGGAGTACCAGGACCAGGATCTTAATAAAAAAAGGAAAAAATTCTCAGGATATACAGCCAAAATAATTCAGCACGAATACGATCATACCAAGGGCATCTTGTTTATCGATTACCTGCATCGCCTGAAAAAACAAATGATTAAAAGTAAATTAAAAAGAATTCTTGAGGGAAGAGCAGAAACCACATACCCAATAAAATTCATCAAAAAAAGAAAAAAATAGACTAAGCAGCGTCCGTTCAGTTTTTAACAAATACCTTTCCCTGAATAATCTTATAGGCCGGTTTTCCGTGTATCATTCGTTCGCGGGCAAATTCAGTTCCACAGTTCGGACATTTTAAATCACCGTTTGTATAGTCTTCTTTAATTCGCTCGCGAAAACATTTTACCAAATGACCCGGCTTTGCTTTATGATATTTGAACAAAAGCGCATGGCATTTTTCGCAATATATCTTTTTTGTTTTAATAGGCGCTTAGTCTATCTCAATAATTTTCCCTGCCCCACCCTCAGCATATTTTTCAGGATACAGGTGTTTGAGCTCTTCTATATGCTGCGTACAATGTGTAGGACATATTAAATGAAGATCATCAAAAAGAGCATATTCATTAAATCCATGCAATCCACCAATTATTCCATATATCTTTCCAAACTCACCGGCAGCATCTAAGATATGCTTCATTTTCGGATGTGAACAACCAGCAACAAGAACCATCCCTTTGGATGTTGATACCACCATAGATTGCTCAATACCATCCAGTTCCCCGGTGGAATAAATATTCTCATATATCTTCATTGGCTTGTCTACATGAAAGATTTCTTTCCCGTCATGTACACCACGCAGCGAGGGAGGCAGATAAATATTTACATCATTATTTTCATGAAGAAAACTGGATAAACCACCGGTATGATCAAAGTGATTATGCGAAATGAAAACGTCATCAATCTGCGAAGGGTCTATGCCCAGTTTCTTCATATTCTGGAGTAAAACTATTCCCTTTGCTCCGGTATCAAATAAGATGTTCCGCTCCGGGGTTTCCACAAGGCAGGCAAAACCCCAGTCAGACTGAAGGTCTCTTCTATAAACTGTATTGTCGTAAATGATGGTAAGCTTCATATATATTAGATTCACAATTCAATGTTAAAATTAATGAGAATATTCTCAATATCAAAATACAATACATTATAATTCCAAAGCAAAATTTGATAAGAGAATAAATCAATAGCTTGTGTTATAATTTCCTGTTTGGTTTTGTCAGGAAATTCAATTTTAGAGAATTCCTTTGGTTCAAATTTATCTTTCCCAAATTAAACGATCTGGTAAAAAAGATAAGCATTGTGCCCAAAAGGGCCGGCAAAGCAAGGTTGATAATCCATATACCAAAAACCGACATAATCACTCCCCCGGTATCTTTTAAAAACCAGCCAAAAACAAAAGCAGCAATGCTTCCCCTTACTCCCAGCTCAGCTATAGAAGACAAAGGAAAGAAACTCATCAGTAAATAAGTAAGGCCTGTTCCGGCAAATATTTCCAACACACCTAATGATATTCCTGAAAAACGTATCAATAAAAACAGCTGAAAGGAAAACACAACGTAACGCAAAAAACTTAAAAGAAAGGCTTCAGCCAGCTGAATAAAAGAAATATTCTGCAAAAATTTTAAAGTTTCCTGCTGAGAAGCCAGAAAAGGAATTTTCCCAAGCCATGTTGAAATTTTCGGCAAATTCAGAATAATCATAACCAAAATAAAAAACAATGCTAAGGCTGAAATAATAAGAACAAGCTCTTGTTTTAAAGAAATAAAATTAAATCCGGCAAAAACAAACAAAGCAACAAGGCCGAGTAATACGGTAACAATCGATTGTAAAACACTGCTTACACCAAAAGCCAGAACTCCTTTCTTCCTGCTGTTTTTTTTTAGCATGAGGCACCGTCCGCCAACATCTCCTATCCGTTTAGGGGTTAAAAGTCCAAGAGTTATTCCGGTTAGTACGCCCTGAAGCGATTTTTTAAAAGGAATTTTTTCAACAGTTTCTAAAAGTTTTCGCCACTTCAGGGATTCAAGAAACCAATTTAAAATCATTAGACCCATCAGAGAAGGAGTAAGAATATGCACTGACTGAATCCATGAAGCAGGGAATAAACTTCCTGTTGTATTGTAAAAAAATCGCAGTTTATAAAAGACAAACCCAAAAGCCAATAAGGCTATTAAAAATTTAACGAGGAATGAAAAGGACAAAAACCGCTTCATAAAAAAAACATCAATATTACAAAGATAAAAAATGTAAGCAGATAAATCTTCTGATACTATAACTTATTGAATTCTCTTTTCTGGGAATATTTTACGAAATTTACCCATTAAAGTATGTTCGCATGTCAGTAAGACCAAAAAAACATCTTGGGCAGCATTTTTTGTGGGATCAAAACATCGCCCGTAAAATTGTGGAGGTTGCCAAACAAACTCCAACCCGGAAAATCCTGGAAATTGGTCCGGGGAAAGGCGTGCTGACACAACTTCTGCATCCGTTGTTCAAAGATCATTTTTATGCAGTGGAAATAGACCAGGAATCGGTGCAATATTTAAAAGACCAATACCCGGAGGTTACCAAAAGACTTGTCGAGACCGATTTTCTGGAAATGAATATGAGACAGTATTTCGAAGAACCTTTTTCAATCGTAGGGAATTTCCCGTACAATATTTCAAGCCAGATATTTTTCAAAGTGCTGGAAAATAAAAACCAGATACCTTTTGTGGTGGGAATGGTTCAGAAAGAAGTGGCACAAAGAATCAGTGCGCATCCGGGAAGTAAAACATACGGCATCTTAAGCGTTTTACTCCAGGCTTTTTACAACATTAAAATTGAATTTCACGTGGGCCCCAACTCTTTTCAGCCACCACCTAAAGTAAAATCTTCTGTCATAACACTCAGAAGGAACGATACAAAAAGCCTGAATTGCAACGAATCATTGTTCTTTAGAATCGTAAAAGAAAGTTTTAACAAAAGAAGAAAGATTTTGAAAAACGGTTTAAAAAGCTTTTTATTAAATTTGAACATTGAAGATGACAGATTAGGGCAACGCCCTGAGCAATTAACGGTAAATGATTTCGTTGAAATCACAAACAAACTGGAAGGTTCAACAAATCAAAAGAAGGAAAGGGAATAGCATGAATTTTGAACTAACCAAAGAATTTATAGACGAGCTCAGACAGCGCATTGAACAAAAAGATGAGCAGGGAGCCCACAAAATGATTGAAGACCTGCACGCTGCTGATATTGCGGATGTTTATGACGAACTGAACATTCAGGAAGCTCGTTTCATCCATATCATGCTCGACAGTGAAAAGGCAGCAGATGTGCTCATTGAACTGGAACAGGATGACCGCGAACGTTTCCTCGAAGTGCTGCCCGGTGATGTAATTGCCAAGCAATTCATTGACAAACTGGATTCTGATGATGCTGCAGATGTGCTGGGCGAACTTTCCGGAGAAAAACGCGAAGAAGTACTACAATATGTTCAGAACCTGGAGCAGGCAGGTGATATTGTCGATCTTCTAAACTATGATGAACATTCTGCCGGTGGTCTGATGGCCAAAGAACTGATAACAGTTAATGAAAACTGGAACATAACCACCTGTCTCAGAGAAATGAGGAAACAGGCAGAGGATATCAATGAAATTTATTACGTCTATGTTGTGGATGACGAACAAAAGCTGAAAGGGACTCTCTCCCTGAAAAGACTTCTGCTTACACCAAGCACTGCGAAGATAAAAGATATTATCAATACAGATGTGATCTCAGTAAAAACAGAAACCCCCTCTGAAGAGGTGGCAAACATAATGGACAAATATGACCTGGTAGCCTTGCCCGTTATCGACCCACTGGGAAGACTGGTGGGAAGAATTACCATTGACGACGTGGTGGATGTAATACGAGAAGAAGCAGGACGTGACTACCAGATGGTATCGGGTATCACAGAAAAAGTTGAAGCATCGGATAATACTTTTCAGCTTACAAGGGCGCGAATACCCTGGCTTTTTATAGGTCTGATCGGTGGAATATTCGGTGCACAAATTATTGGCATGTATGAACACGACCTTGGCATTTACCCGGAAATGGCCTTTTTTATCCCTCTGATTGCTGCAATGGGCGGGAATGTTGGAGTACAGTCCTCCTCTATTATTGTGCAGTCTCTGGCCTACAACACGCTTGGTATTGGCGGAATAGGGAAAAAATTACTAAAAGAACTGGCAGTTGCTTCCATAAACGGGTTGATCCTATCTGGAATAATGCTTGGCTACAACTTTATTGCTCATGATTCTTTTGCACTAACCCTTACTGTAAGTTCGGCCCTTTTTGCTGTAATTATTTTTGCCTCATCGTTTGGCACATTTGTCCCCCTTCTGCTGGACAAACTAAAAATTGATCCGGCTCTCGCTACAGGGCCTTTTATTACCACCGTAAACGACATCATGGGGTTATTTATCTACCTGATGATCGGACGGACATTGTATGCTGTCTTATAAATTTTTACCGGATTTTATTACCAACTTTAATCTGTCCTTTCAGGGCGATGAATGGTCTTATGCTGTGTTCCCGTGACGATGCCCCGGACTGAATTAAATATCCCTTTCAGGCAAGGATATGTTAACGCATTGGGGATATTAACAAGTTTTGTAATACCTACAACCTGCTTTAACAGCCTTTTCGGATCAAATAAATAGGATTGAGGGAATAAGCTTTCATGCAAAATAAAGCCGGCTGGAAACAGGGAGTGTGTTGA
The DNA here is from genome assembly GCA_964461045.1 of uncultured Bacteroidales bacterium. Classification (GTDB taxonomy): domain Bacteria; phylum Bacteroidota; class Bacteroidia; order Bacteroidales; family UBA12077; genus JAGXLC01. Next base: position 6,481 of record CAYWSJ010000048.1, read on the forward strand.
AAATCGCTGTCACACCGATAAATCGGGGTACTAACCTTATTTTTTGAATTTTACAGGTTAAATTTACAAATAGAACAACAAAAACAACAAGGGGACAATTACTCCGGCGGCAGTAAGCCATGCTCCCCGTCCGGTTATTCCCTGCCTTCCCCTGAGAATAAACAATCCGGAAACCGCTATAAGGATCAGGGATACGGCATATATATCCGAAAACCAGGTCCACAGGTTCTTGGGATTATAATGCAGGTAATTAACCTCAAAAAAGACAGGTCTTTTCGTCGAAGTTTCCAGGGTTCCCCTGCCTGTTTTCATATTTAAAACAATGCTTCCATCTTCCACAAAAATTTTCAACTGTCCGGGCTGAGGAAAATAGTAATTTTTAAAATCATCTTCTCCCACAAACCTGGAGGCTATCTCTTTCGCCTTCTTTTTATTTATTTTTGACTGCTCCCCGGGTAAATCATTCACTTCAATCTGTTCGTTTCTTATAATGTAACTAGGATCCCAGTCATCGATATGATTCAGTGCTATTCCTGATAAGGCATAAATGACAGTCATTCCAAAGAAAAAATAACCGAGGTCGCGGTGAATAATCCTGTTCAGTTTTCTCCATTTCATAAGAATATCGTATTATAACCTTAGATGATTTAATTATATTTTATTGGCCTGTCCTTTATAAACATGGCGTTAGGTAGAAATTATCAGAGAAAAATTAACAAACAACAAAAATTTTTGAAATCGAACAAATAATTAGAGTTTACCACAGACCCCGCCCTAAAGGACGGGGTTATGCAAAATATCATCTTCAAAATTTGGTAAAGCAAAATTTCTAAATAAAATCAAAGCAGTTGCTTATTTATTTACTTTTTCACAAACCAGCCAATATTCAGAAATATAACCTTTTTCGCTGTTTTTAATCTCGTTGGTAAGTTCCTTAATATATTCTTCAGATACACCCTGACCTTTGTGTTCTTCTCCTTCGGCCTCACCTTCCTGGTGTTCGTGATGTTCTTCAGCATCTCCCTGCTTCAGCTTTTCCACATACTTCATATCAATTTTTTCTTCGATCACTTTACCTTCTACCTTTACTGTTTGCCCTTCCAGTTCACGATCAAAAACAGAAATTTTTTCTCCTGCTTTTACACGAAATTTATCGTCGGAATCGCTGGCTGAAAGATGAAGTTTTTTACCACCATGCTGACAGACATGGACTACCATGCCTTCAACAACAACTTCTTTTCCAACAAAATCTGCCGGATTCTCAATAAGTTTTTTAACCTGAACGACTTCTTTTTTTGTTTCAGGAGCTTCTTTTTTTTGGTCTTCTTTTCCTTGATTTGTACAGGCAAATAAAAGCGCTGTTACAGTAAAAACCAGAATTACTTTTTTCATCATAATCGTTTTTTTAGGGTTTATAATTAATTCTACTTATTATTTATTAAAATGTTGAATTAATTGCAATTACAGGATCAAGTCTTGCAGCCTTTTGAGCAGGGGCCAGTCCTGAAATTATTCCAATAACTACTGAAATAAACATTCCCAGTAGAATGTTTCCAAAAGTAAGCATTATTTTTAATTCTATAGACTGATTTGCAATCAAACTTCCTAAAAAAATCAGGAGTAATCCTACTCCACCTCCTATCAAAGAGAGCAATACTGCTTCAAACAAAAACTGTGATAAAATAAAATAGTTTTTTGCTCCCAAAGCTTTTTGGATTCCTATTTGCTTGGTCCTTTCTTTAACAGAAACAAACATAATGTTCGCAATACCAAATCCCCCAACAATTATAGAAAAACCACCTATCAGCCATCCGGCCATATTAATTACCCCAAAAATACTAGCCAATTGGTTATTTATCATGCTGAGCACATTTAGAGAAAAATCATTTTTTTCGGCAGGTTTCAACTGATGGAGATTTCTCATAAAATGTTCCATTTCCATAGTTAAATCTTCAACCGGGATGCCTTCCCTGGCCCTTGCTATAATTGTAGGAGAAACGGATTCACTTCTCAAATCCAAAAATCTTCTGGCATAATTAAGCGGCAACATAATAGATTCATCCACATTTCCTCCCGGGCTGACAATATCTTCTCCCTGTTTTTTCAGCACACCAATTACAGTAACCCGGTTTCTCCCCACTTTCATATTCCGGCCAACAGGAGAAAGTCCTTCAAATAACTCATCAGCTACTTTTGATCCAATAATAGCAAGATTCACTCCTTTGGCTGATTCTATCCGGTTAAAATATCTCCCCTCTGCAAAATCAAGTTTCTGAATCTGATTATAGTCATGAGAAAATGTATTCACTGAAATATTTTTCAGCGATTCGCTCCTATATGCAACAGATTTTCTTGTACTGGCCTGAAAAACCACGGCTCTCGACAATTGAGAATGTTCCTTTATAAACCTGTATTCATCCAAATTGGGTATTGGCCTTTTCAGGTATTCCCACCATGCATACTCTTGCCCTGAAGGAGGTGTCCATGGCCACTTCTGAATATAGATAATATCATTTCCAAGGGTAGACAGACTTTTCTTTATGGAGCGCTCGAGCGAATCAATAACAGTAAACACAGAAATAATGGCAAAAATTCCTATTGTAATACCAAATAAGGTAAGGAAAGTTCTCAGTCTGTTAACTTTTAATGTATGATAAGCAGTTGAAAAACTTTCTGCGAGGTTTGTTAAAACTTTCATTTTCTTTCGGATTTTCTTCAATCGTTAAAATCATTCTCCTGGAACGAAAAAGAACAGGTTTTTAATGCTTTAAAAACATCCTTTGTTCAAATAATTGGTCGTTTCAATTCCCGAAGAATTACATGTTTTCAAAAATAGAAAGAAAATATCAGATTCATACAAAATAAAAACATGCATTTTTTTAATATTCCCCAAGTTAAATACTATCTTTGATGTTCCTAAAATTACAAATTATTTGATAAATTTGCTACACATAAAAAAGAATGGAAATGAGTAAGATAAAGAAAATTCAAACTGCCTTAATTTCTGTATATGACAAAGAAAATCTTGAGCCCATTATCCACAAATTGAATGAACTTGGAATCAAAATATATTCTACTGGTGGAACTCAAAGTTTTATTGAAAAAACCGGAGTAAAATGCAAAGCTGTAGAAAAAGTAACTAATTATCCTTCCATTTTTTCAGGCCGTGTTAAAACTCTTCACCCAAAAATATTCGGAGGGATCCTCGCCCGCAGAGACAACACAGAAGACCAGAAAGAGATTGATGAATACGAAATTCCCGAAATTGACCTGGTTATAGTTGACCTTTATCCATTTGAAGAAACCGTGGAACAACATGCTTCAGAAGAAGAAATTATTGAAAAGATAGACATCGGTGGCATTTCTCTGATAAGAGCTGCTGCCAAAAATTATGATGACGTTGTGGTTATTCCTTCTAAAGATCAATACAATGACTTGTTGGAGATTCTGGAAACCAGAAAAGGAGAAACTTCACTGGAAGAAAGGAAAAACCTGGCACTCGAAGCCTTTAATGTTTCTTCTCATTACGACACTGTCATTTTCAATCATTTCAATAAAAACAACGATAAACTAATCTTTAAAACCAGTCAGAATAAAGCAACCGTACTGAGATACGGGGAAAACCCTCACCAGGACGGAATTTTTTACGGTGACCTGAACGACATGTTTGATCAGCTTCATGGAAAACAAATTTCTTACAACAACCTGATTGATATAGACGCTGCCGTAAATCTGATAAACGACTTTGAACCCGGCACTTTTGCTGTACTAAAGCACAACAATCCATGTGGAATTGCCACAAAAGAGGACCTCACAGAAGCATGGAAGGCCGCTTTAGCAGGTGATCCTGTATCAGCTTTTGGAGGTGTTCTTGTAACCAATTCAAAAGTAGAAAAGGAAACAGCGGAAGAGATCAACAAAATATTTTTTGAGATTATTATTGCCCCGGCTTACTCTGATGAAGCACTGGAAATTTTAAAACAAAAAAAGAACCGTATTATATTAATTCAGAAAAGAGCGTGCTCAACCAGAAAACAATTCCGGTCTATTCTCAACGGGGTACTTGAGCAAAACAAAGACATAAGAACCGAGTACAAATCCGATCTGAAATGCGTTACAAAAAAGCAACCTGAAGCAGAAAAAACGGAGGACTTGCTTTTTGCAAATAAAATCGTCAAACACACCAAGTCAAATGCTATTGTTTTGGCTAAAGACAAGCAGCTCCTGGGAAGTGGCATGGGACAAACCTCAAGGGTAGATGCATTGAAACAGGCAATAGAAAAAGCCAAATCGTTTGGAATGGATTTAAAAGATGCGGTAATGGCCTCTGATGCTTTCTTTCCATTCAAAGATTCTGTGGAGATAGCTCATCAGCAGGGCATAAACAGCGTAATACAACCAGGAGGCTCAAAAAGAGATCAGGAATCGATTGATTTTTGTGATGAGAATGAAATGGCGATGGTATTTACAGGAGTAAGACATTTCAGACACTAAAAATGAATATTAACAACTTAAACCAACAATAAGAATGGGACTATTCTCTTTATTTACACAGGAGTATGCAATTGACCTGGGAACTGCCAACACAATTATCATCCACAACGATAAAGTAGTTGTTGATGAACCGTCTATTGTAGCTATTGAACAAAGTTCGGGTAAATTAGTGGCAATTGGACAAAAAGCGAGACAAATGCATGGGAAAACCCATATGAACATAAAGACTGTCAGACCGCTCAAAGATGGTGTAATTGCAGACTTTAATGCAGCGGAACAGATGATCAGGGGAATGATCAAAATGGTAAACCGCAGAACGCAATTTTTTGCACCTACTCTGAAAATGGTAGTATGTATTCCTTCGGGAAGTACAGAAGTAGAAATTCGTGCGGTTCGCGACAGTTCCGAACATGCCGGAGGCAGAGATGTATACCTGATTTACGAACCAATGGCAGCAGCAATTGGTATGGGAATTGATGTGGAAGAACCATCAGGAAGCATGGTTGTGGATATTGGCGGAGGAACAACAGAAGTAGCTGTGATTGCGCTGGGCGGTATTGTATGTAACAAATCAATCCGGATTGCAGGTGACAGCTTCACTGCCGATATTCAATCATATATGCGGCATCAGCACAATATAAAAATCGGGGAACGAACTGCCGAAGATATCAAGATAAATGTAGGATCGGCATTATCAGACCTGGAAAATCCCCCTGAAGATTATGTGGTGCGGGGACCAAACCTGATGACAGCCATGCCTGTTGAAATTCCGATCTCATACCAGGAAATTGCTCATTGCCTTGATAAATCAATCAACAAGGTAGAAACAGCGGTTTTAAGCGTACTAGAGCAAACACCTCCAGAGCTATACGGAGATATTGTAAACGAAGGAATTTACCTGACAGGTGGTGGAGCGCTGATGCGTGGACTGGACAAAAGATTAACCGACAAAATTGGAATACAGTTTCAGGTGGCAGATGATCCACTACATGCAGTTGCAAGAGGGACAGGAATTGCCCTGAAAAATGCGGACAATTTCTCATTCCTTATGAGGTAAGACCAGTAGTATTAGAGGACCAGATTTTTATGCAGAACCTAATTCGATTTCTCATTAGATACCATTTTTTGCTTCTTTTCATTCTAATTGAGGCTTTATCGATATTTTTACTCATTCAAAACAATAATTACCAAAACACAAAGTTTGTAGATTTTACAAGGAATATAAAAGGTTATTTCTTTCAGCAATCAGAAAAAATAAACAATTATTTTCATCTGAGAGAAGAAAATCAAAAGCTGGCTAAGGAAAATGTGGAACTGAGAAATTTTATTGAAAAAAACCTGCAATCCCATACCGATACATTAAAAACCGTTTCCGATTCTGTATACGATCAGCAGTATAAATATATTCAGGCCAACATTATTAATAACAGTATCAACAAACAACATAATTTCATAACCATTGACAAAGGAAAAGAGGATGGAATAAAAAACGAAATGGGTGTCATTTCACCAAATGGAATAGTTGGTATCATACGGGGAGTATCCAAACATTTTTCAACGGCCATTTCAGTACTTAACAGTGAACTTAAAATAAGTGCGCAGCTTAAAAACAGTGGATACTACGGTTCCCTGAACTGGAATGCACGGGATTATCGTTTCGTCCAGCTAAAAGATATCCCGCTGCATGCCAAAATAAACAAAGGAGATACTATTGTAACCAGTGGATATTCCTCAATATTTCCCGAAGGAATTATGATCGGTTTCATTGAAGATTATGAAGAAAAATCAGGGCGTTTTCTTGAAATTAAGGTTAAACTCGCCAATGATTTCAAAAAGATATCGAATGTATATGTAGTAAAAAATCTGTTCAGACAGGAAAAAAAATCACTTGAAAACATAAACGAAAACGAAAATGATTAACCGTTTACCAAGATATATTATTGTTTTCATTGTTCTGGTACTTGCCCAGATACTGCTGTTCAACAATATTCAGCTGAGCGGTTATCTGAATCCCTATATTTACATTCTGTTTATTTTGGTACTTCCTTTTGAAACACCCAAATGGGGTTTGCTTGCTGCAGGATTTATCCTGGGTATCACGATTGATCTGTTCAGCCATACTATAGGGATGCACGCCTCAGCAACTGTTTTTATGGCCTATTTACGTCCACATATTCTCAGAAACATGGAACCACGTGATGGTTATGAACCGGATACAGAACCTTCAATTCAGGACTACGGTTTTGCCTGGTTCCTGAAGTATTCAGCAATTCTTACACTGGCACATCACATTTTCCTTTTTTATATTGAAGTTTTTAAATTTGAAGGATTTTTCCAGACATTTTCAAGAGCTGTTTTAAGTGCTCTTATGTCGATACTGGTTATTGTACTTATTAAAATTTTTATCAGAAAATAGCATCATACATTGGATTCATACGCAGTTAGAAAAAATATTATTGGACTGGTAATCATTGTGATTGCCATCATCTATATTGGGAAGCTTTTTTCCATCCAGGTGCTGGATACGTCCTATCAATTATCTGCCAGCAACAATGTATTGCGCAGAATCACCCAATACCCTGCAAGAGGACTGATTTATGACCGCAATGGGAAGCTTATGGTACACAACCAGGCAGCTTATGACATTATGGTAACGCCAGGCAGGCTGGAACCATTTGACACTTCAGAATTCTGCAACATTTTGAATATTTCGGAGAAATACCTGAAACATAAGCTGGATTCTGCCAAAAATTACTCAGAATATAAACCTTCCGCTGTTTTGAACCTGGTTTCATCAGAGACTTATGCCAAATTCCAGGAGAAGCTCTACAAATTTCCCGGATTTTTCGTTCAGCCCAGAACTGTAAGAAAGTACAGGTGTCCACTGGCCGCGCATACAATGGGATATGTAGGAGAAGCCAGCCAGGCACTTGTAGACACAAACAACTATTACAAACCCGGAGATTATGTCGGGATCAGTGGAATTGAAAAAGCCTATGAGAAAGAGCTCAGGGGAATAAAAGGTGCCAAATTATACATGGTAGACGTACATAACCGGATAAAAGGACCATACAGGGAAGGGCGATATGATAAAAATGCGGTGGCAGGAAAAGATCTTACAACTACAATTGATGCAGAGCTCCAGCGATACGGGGAAAAACTAATGAAAAACAAAATCGGAAGTATCGTTGCTATTGAGCCTTCCACAGGTGAAGTGCTTTCACTTGTATCCACCCCTGATTACAATCCTGAATTACTGGTAGGCAGAAAAAGAAGAAGAAATTACCCTGAACTGAAAAGCGATACATTAAAACCTCTTTTTAACAGGGCTTTAATGGCAAAATATCCTCCGGGATCTACTTTTAAGGTTCTTACCGCCTCCATCGCTTTGCAGGAAGATGTGGTTTATACAGGCACCGAATTTTCATGTTATGGAGGATTCTACTACGGGAGCTTCCATGTTGGTTGCCACAGTCATAAATCACCCGTAGACCTTATTGAATCCATCCAGGTTTCCTGCAATGCCTATCATTGCAATACATTTCTGAGAATATTCAATAATAAAAAATATGAGACTCCTGCTGATGCTATGGATCAGTGGGAAAAGTATGTAAAATCGTTTGGTTTTGGACAGAAACTTAATATTGATCTTCCCAATGAGTTGCCCGGACTGGTTCCCTCAACTGAATACTATGATAAAATATACCAGGAAGGGCGCTGGAAACCCCTGAATATAATCTCTCTTGCTATTGGGCAGGGTGAATTAGGTATGACACCTCTTCAAATGGCAAACATGACCTCTGCCATTGCGAACAGAGGACATTATTATACGCCTCATGTAATCAAATCAATTGAGGGGAATCAGACCATTGCCGAAAGGTTCAAAAAGCCTCACCAAACAATGGTAGACTCAAGCAATCTTGAAATTGTAATCGAAGGGATGGATCTTGCAGTAAACGGACCGGCGGGCAGTGGAAGTACGGCAAGGACAGCAGCTATAGATGGAATTACGCTGTGCGGAAAAACCGGAACAGCTCAAAATCCTCATGGTGAAGATCATTCCATTTTCATTGCTTTTGCACCCAAAGAAAACCCAAAAATTGCTTTATCAGTTTACGTGGAAAATGGTGGATATGGATCTCGATGGGCAGCCCCTATAGCAAAGCTGATGACAGAAAAATACCTGAACGATTCAATCTCAGTAAAATGGTGGGAAAATTATGTACTAGATGCTAACTTAATTCAAAAGAGAAGAGATGAGGAGACGGATTGATATATGGTCAAATATGGACTGGTTCACAGTAACACTCTACCTGTTGCTGATTATTATGGGATGGTTGAATATTTATTCGGCTGTTTACAATGAAGAGCACCAAAGCATTTTTGATTTTTCACAGCGTTACGGAAAACAGCTTATCTGGATCGTGGCATCAATCGTACTGGCTGCTATTATTATGATGATTGACAGCAATTTCTTTTCATTTTTCTCCTATACTCTTTATGGTATTATTCTTTTTCTCCTGATTGCAGTTCTGTTTTTTGGCACTGAAATTCACGGAGCCAGGGCATGGTTTACTTTTGGAAACATAAGGTTTCAGCCCGCAGAATTTGCAAAGATCACTACTGCACTTGCCCTTTCAAAATATCTAAGCACATTCAATGTAAAATTGAATACTTATAAAACTTATTTCAGGGTGGCACTAATCATCTTTTTGCCCTTTGTTTTGGTTTTTATCCAGGATGCAGGAACCGCCCTGGTATTTCTTGCCTTCCTGATACCTCTTTACAGAGAAGGACTATCCTCTGCGGTACTGCTTCTGGGCGTATACATAATCATCCTGTTCATTCTTTCATTTTTAGTGGATAAAATATTTCTAGCCGCAGGAACCATTCTTATTGCAATGATCATTCTCTGGATTGTACATAAAAAATTCAGATATGTTTTTTATGCTGTTTTAATTTTTCTGGCCTCCACCGGTCTTTTATGGCTCATTCATGAAATTGCTGATTTAAACATTCCATTCACTTACATTTTCATTGCAGGGTTTATTTTTGCAAGTATTTTCTATTTTATTCTGGCTTACTGGTATAAAATCTCAAGGGTTTTTCTCCTGTTTGTCTTTGTTCTTTTTTCTATCGGTTTTACAAATTCTGTGGATTATGTTTTTAATAATTTCCTGAAATCTCACCAGCAAACACGAATCATGCAAATTATGGGGCTTGAGGAAAATCCACAAGGAGCCGGATATAATGTAAATCAATCAAAAATAGCCATTGGTTCGGGGGGATTAACCGGAAAAGGTTACCTAAAAGGCACGCAAACAAAGTTTGATTTTGTCCCGGAACAGAGCACAGATTTTATTTTCAGCACTATTGGAGAAGAATGGGGTTTTATCGGGTCATTTATGCTCATTGCCCTGTTCGTAACATTTCTTTTACGTTTAATCTACCTGGCAGAAAGACAGAGATCCCCTTTCAGCAGAATTTACGGATATGGTGTTTTGTCTGTTTTCCTGGTACACTTTGCCATTAATATAGGGATGACAATTGGGCTGGTTCCTGTAATCGGAATCCCTCTCCCATTTATTAGTTATGGAGGCTCTTCTCTCTGGGCCTTTACCATAATGTTGTTTATTTTCCTGAAACTGGATGTCAGCAGGCTTAAAGAATTAAGATAAAGTGAATTCGATTTAACAAATAACCTAATTTAGTTAATTAAAATATACTTAAATCTAACTCATGTTTTTATTAAAGTTCAATTGTCATCTTTAAAAAATAGTTAGTACATTTGGTAGTAAAGGAACCAAACCAGGATTTTTATGGCAGATACCCGACGAACTCAACTTTACAAATGCAATATCTGTGGAAATATTGTGGAGATTTATCACAGGGGCAGACAGAATCTTGCTTGTTGTGATCAACCAATAGAACTTTTAAATGAAAATACAACAGATGCCTCAAAAGAAAAGCATGTGCCTGTAATTGAGCGAAATAACGATGGCATTAAAGTAACTGTGGGAGAAGTGGAACACCCGATGACAGAGAAGCATTACATCCAGTGGATTGAGTTGCTGACAGACCACAGGGTTTACACCCGGTTTTTAAACCCTGAAGAACCTCCTGAAGCCTTTTTCCGGACAGATGCAATTAAAGTAAGAGTCCGTGCATATTGTAACATTCATGGATTGTGGAAAAATGAAAACTAATATATTTAATTATACTTAATATAAATAGGGATTGTTCTCTATTGATTTTTTTATTGAAAAGGAATTGGTTTATTTTTGTTTGAGAACCCATAATTTCTATTACCTTATGAACTTCTTTTGCAAAGCCCTTAATTTATATGTCGACGGTTTCCGGAACTTCCCGGAAACCAGCAAAAAAGATGGGCTGATCACTCTAATTAAGTTGTTTACCAGGTTTATCATTTTAAAGCTCTTCTTCATACCGAATATTCAGGGAAGGGATTTTTCATCGTATGGAGAAGGGAAAAATCATACAATCAAAGAATTAACTAACCCTTAAATAATAATCTACAATGGAAGAAGCATTAGTTGACTGGTCGCGGGCCCAATTTGCATTAACAGCAATTTATCATTGGTTATTTGTACCCCTGACTTTAGGTCTGTCCTTCCTCATTGCCATAATGGAGACATTCTATTATAAAACCGGCAATGAAGAGTGGAAAAAAATTACAAAATTCTGGATGCTCCTTTTCGGTATTAACTTTGCCATAGGTGTGGCAACAGGAATCATTCTGGAGTTTGAATTCGGAACAAACTGGTCGAATTACTCATGGTTTGTGGGAGATATTTTTGGTGCTCCCCTTGCTGTGGAAGGCATTATGGCATTTTTCCTGGAGTCGACCTTCATTGCCGTCATGTTATTCGGCTGGAACAAAGTAAGCAAGAAATTTCACCTGGTATCAACCTGGCTGGTCGCTCTCGGAGCAAATCTTTCAGCCCTGTGGATCCTGGTTGCCAATGCATGGATGCAAAATCCGGTAGGTATGCGATTCAACCCGGACACAGCTAGAAATGAAATGCAAAATTTCTGGGATGTCCTACTCTCACCTACTGCTGTAGACAAATTTCTCCACACCATTTCAAGTGGTTTTGTAATCGGTTCCCTGTTTGTGGTAGGAATAAGTTCGTGGTACCTTCTTAAGAAAAGGCACATACAGTTTGCCCGGAAGAGTATTCTGCTGGGTGCTGTTTTCGGACTTCTCTCCTCCTTCTTCATCGTGCTTACAGGCGACAGCTCCGGCAATGATGTGGCTGAGACACAACCAATGAAACTGGCTGCAATGGAAGGACTATACAAGGGACAAGAAGGAGCCGGATTGGTAGCCATAGGAATTGTCAATAACAAGAAAGAAGTGGACAATGATGAAGAAAGCTATCACTTCAAAATTGAGATCCCAAAAATGCTTTCCTACCTTGCAGAAAGAGATCCGGATGCATTTGTTGCCGGAGTTGAAGACCTTGTAAAAGGGAATAAGAAATACGGGATTGAGCCAACCAAAGAAAAAATAAGAAAAGGCAAAATAGCCATTCAGGCCCTTAAAAATTACAAGGAGGATAAAAAAGCAGGAAATGATGAAGCTGCTTATACCCATCTCGAAAAATTCGAAAATTACTATGATTACATGGGCTATGGTTATTTCAACGATCCGAAAGAAACCGTTCCGAATGTCCCACTGACATTCTACAGCTTCCACCTGATGGTAATTCTTGGATTCTATTTTATCCTTCTTTTTGCATTGGTATTGTGGTTTAGCTGGAAAGACCAGATTGCCGAAAAACGGTTCATCCTGAAGCTCGGATTGTGGTCGATTCCTCTGGGATACATAGCATCACAGCTCGGATGGATTGTGGCTGAAGTGGGCAGACAACCCTGGACGATCCAGGATATTCTTCCCACGAAAGTATCTACTTCACACCTTAGCGTATCAAATGTTCAGGTAACTTTCTGGTTATTTGCTGCTTTATTTACGATATTGCTAATTGCTGAAATTTCAATCATAGTAAGACAAATTAAAATCGGACCGAAGTAAAAAAATAAATATCATGTTTGAAAACTTATCACATTTGGCTTTACAACAATACTGGTGGGTGATTATCTCCCTGCTGGGTTCAATACTTGTCTTCCTGATGTTTGTACAGGGTGGGCAAACGCTAATCAGAACTATAGGGAAAGACAGCACCGAACGCAATATGCTGATCAATTCCATTGGCCGGAAATGGGACCTGGCTTTTACAACACTGGTAACTTTCGGCGGTGCTTTTTTTGCCTCCTTCCCTCTTTTCTATGCCACAAGTTTTGGTGGCGCATACTGGGTTTGGATGCTGATTCTCTTCAGCTTTATAATACAAGCTGTTTCTTATGAATTTAGAAGAAAACCCGGTAATTTTCTGGGTCAGAAAACTTATGATACATTTCTCTTTATAAATGGATTATTGGGAACGATACTGATAGGAGCAGCAGTAAGCACTTTTTTCACAGGAAGTGAATTTTCTGTAGACAAGATCAGGCTTACAGCGGAGAGCGCCAATGCCATTACCCGCTGGGAAAACGGATGGCACGGACTGGACGCTGCTGCAAATGTTCAAAGTCTGCTGCTTGGATTATCGGTTTTCTTTTTGGCAAGAGTTATGGGTTCACTCTATTTCATCAGCACAATAGATGATAAAAACATCTTTAAGAACGCCCGGAAACAAGTGGGCATTAATGCCATTCTTTTTCTTGCATTCTTCCTGGTATTTTTAGGAATGCTGTTTACTGCTAAAGGTTTTGCCGTGGATCCTGAATCTAAAAAAGTTTTTATGGAGCAAGGAAAATATTTTCACAATCTCCTGGAGATGCCTATTGTTATGGTGATATTCCTGCTAGGCGTAATTGGGGTGCTGACAGCTATTTACATTACCTGGTTCAGAAAAAGCAAGAAAGGTTTATGGTTTGGCGGTTTTGGCACAGTTATGACTGTCTTTTCACTGTTCCTGGTTGCAGGTTTTAATCACACGCCTTTCTATCCTTCAACCTTCGATTTACAGAGCTCACTGACCATTCAGAACAGCTCTTCAAGTCATTACACATTGACAGCCATGAGCTATGTATCGCTTATTGTACCGTTTGTTATTGCTTATATCTGGTATGCGTGGACTTCGATGAACAAAAAGAACATTGACAAAGAAGAAATAGAAGGCACAGACCATGCCTATTAATTTTAACAAAAAAATAAAGAACTATGGAATATTTATCATCAATATTATGGCTTCTTTCCTGGCCGCTGTTGATATTTATCGTTTATAAAGTTTCGTGGATATTGACAAAGAAAAAAGGTTTCCTGGAATCTGAAGAATAAATAAGGAAATACGGGAAACAGTAGTTCAAAAAGAATGCTGTTTCACGGATTATAGTATTGTTTTAATCTCATTATATCATATGAAAGCAAGGCCAGCAATTTCCTGGCCTTGCTTTTTATTTGGACATCAACAAATTCACCTGAAATATTTTTATTCGGAGATGTTTCACTTTAAAAATTATTCAGATTAAAATTTATTTAAGATTTACTGTCAAAAACTTGAATCCAATTTCATTTTTACTGAACTTGTATTTCTTATATTTTTTTTGGAGACGGGAGCCATAGCCCGGGATGAGTCATGTTTAGGTATAATGTTATACTGGCGATCAGGAACATGATCAAGTATTGGAAATACACTCTTATTAACATTGTGGGGTTAAGTATTGGTTTGTGCAGTTTTATTTTCATTTTTCTATACATCAATGACGAGTTACAGTATGACAAGTTTCATAAACATGCCGATAGGATTTACCGGGTAAACAGGTGGTATAACACCAAATCAACCAATGAGGATGCTGCTACCTGTTCCTTTCCATGCGGTCCGTATTTAAAGAAAGATTATCCTCAATATGTAGAAGAAGTCGTACGGTTCTTTAACTTCCAGACCAACCAGGTGCTTATTGAATATTACAAAAGTAACGATACAATTATCCGCAACAATGAAACCCTATTTATGCTGGCCGATTCAAATGTTTTTCAGGTATTTACTTTTCACTTTTTAAAAGGTAATCCGGAAACAGCGCTGGATCGACCAAATTCATTAGTTGTTACCGAATCAACAGCAAAAAGATACTTTGGAGAGGAATCACCTGTAGGAAAAATACTCAGGCTGGAAAAATATATTAACATGAAAATCACCGGAGTAATAAAAGATCTTCCTTCGCAATCGCATTTCAAAATTGATTTTCTCGGATCGTTATCTACCTATCGCGAAATTCAGGCTACACCCGCACCGAATAAACTTCTGGGGGCGCTCACCCGTTACCGTCAGCACAAAAAAGGACGTTACCCGGAAACCTGGGTCTGGAACCCTTGCTGGACTTATGTTTTATTAAAGGATGGAGTTGAAAGCGTTGCACTGGAAGGACAGATGCTTAATTTCTATCTTGCTCATTACACAGATATAAGAAATCAGGACATAACGCTTTATTTGCAGCCGGTTACAGATATTCACCTAAAATCTAATCATGCCTACGAAATGCACCCAAACAGCGACTCCATTTATATATACATTCTCGGTTCAATTGGTATTATTGTATTGTTGCTGGCATGCATAAATTTTATGAACCTGACAACAGCCTGCTCATACACCAGAATTCAGGAGATAGGGATGAAGAAAGTGTATGGGGCAGTCAGAGGTAAGCTTGTACTCACATTTTTGGGAGAAACGTTTTTTCAAACGCTTATTGCATTAATTACAGCTATAATAATTATTGAGATTTTTCTTCCTCTGTTTAACTCTTATACAGGAAAGCATATTAGTTCGCCATTTATTTTTGAACCTAATGTCTGGATATTAATCCTGGTAATATTGATCCTGGTAAGCTTCATTTCAGGTATTTACCCATCTTACTTCCTGACAGCTTTAAAGCCTTTGCAACTTTGCAAAAGATTACCCTCAAAAGGCAGAAGAACAATTAAACCCAGAAAAATACTTGTTATAAGCCAGTTTGCCATATCCAGCAGCATGATAATAGGCACATTAATAATATTTTCACAGCTTAAATATCTAAAAAATGCCAAACTGGGTTTTCAAACCGAAAACATCATAATTTTTAAAAATGATGGGGATCTGACAAAAAAATATTATGACTTTAAGAAAGATTTGCTGGATCATAAAAACATTGAAAACGTAACAGGCATGGAAGATATTCTCGGAATAAACCATAACACAAGGGCTTACCTTATTGAGGGACAAAACAAAGGACAGAAAGTATATGTTCCAACTTTCCTTGTGGAATGGGATTTTATTGAAACTTTTAATATTGAAGTTGTTGAAGGAAGAGCTTTCTCCACTGCTCATCCCGATGATAATGTAAATGCGGTAATGATCAATGAAACAATGGCCAGGAATATGCTTTGGAGCAATGAAAATGCAATAGGAAAAAACTTTTTTTCTGAAAACGGAAATGAAAAGGTAATAGGCGTTTTCAAAGATTTTCATGTATTGTCACTGCACCATCCGGTAAATAATTTTGTGCTGGATATGTATATTTACCCTGAAGAATTTGCCAGAATAATTGCAGTAAAAACAAGCAATAATAACCATAGCGATGTCATCAACCATATTCATAATGTATGGAATAAATATGCTCCGGATCGTCCTTTCAAATATGAATATATTTCTGATTACCATAAAAATCAATATAGAAATGAGGACATTCTTGGTGACTTGGCGGTGCTGTTAACAATTCTTGCAATTGGAATAGCTGTTATTGGCCTGGTTGGACTAACCTCATTCCTGGCTGAACAAAGAACCAAGAATATCAGTATCAGAAAAGTACATGGAGCCAATTTTGTTGCAGTACTCAACCTGATTATGGTTGAATTTACCCGGTTGATTATTATAGCCAATCTCATTGCATGGGGCTTAACCTATATCATCGCATCTCTCTGGTTAAAAGGATATACTCAGCATGTTAGCATTAACTTTGGAATCTTTATAATTGCCGGTATCACAACTTTACTTTTAGCTTTCACCATCATTTATATTAAGGCAAGAAAAGTATACCTGAAAAAAACCGCAGTCACCCTCAGGTATCACTTTTAATTTATAAAATAAGTTTTAACCTGTTTATTATTGGTCAGATGAGAAAGCCTTTTGACTTTATTAAAAAAATATGCTTTTCTATATTTTGGAGGTGTTATTATTCATAACCCTTTTAAAGTCATTTGTGTGGCATCGGGCAATAAACGAAAAGATTTTCTGTGATAGGGAGAGATACCATGTTCCCGGATAGCTTCCCTATGGGCTTTGGTAGGATATCCTTTGTTTTTATTCCACTGATAGTAAGCATATTCTTCATGTAATCTGACCATGTAATCATCTCGATAAGTCTTGGCAAGCACAGAAGCTGCTGCAATGGAATAAAACTTACTATCTCCTTTTACCACGCATGTATAAGGTATTTTTTTATGGGGTATGAAAAGCTTTCCGTCGATTAACAGATGCGCGGGTGTTTTGCTTAATTTATCAATAGCTCGATGCATGGCCAGCATAGAGGCTTTATAAATATTTATCTCGTCGATTTCAGCATTGTTAACCTGTGCTACCGCAAAAGAGAGAGATTTTTCTTTAATCTTATCTCTCAGGGTATATCTTTGTTTATTCGTTAGCTGTTTTGAATCGTTGAGCAAAGGAATATCAATTTCATGGGGAAAAATAACGGCAGCTGCGAACACCGGACCGGCCAGGCACCCTCTGCCAGCTTCGTCACAACCAGCTTCAATACCTACTTGGTGATAAAACCTTTTCAGTCCCATTTTCTTTTATTGTATCCGGTTTAAGATGGACTTGATTTCGCTTGTTTTTTCATTCAGCAAATCCTGGCTGTCTGCTTCCAGGATAACACGGAGATAAGGCTCAGTATTAGAAGGACGTACATTAAACCACCAATGTTCGAACTCCAGTCTGTATCCATCAAAATCCATAATTTCAAGAGGTTCTTCCTCTTTGCTAAAATGATCTGTTAAAGTTTGCATGGCTTTTTGTTTGTTTTCAATCTGAAAATTGAGCTCACCACTACTCACATAGTTTGATATCGACTTGACAAGGGCTGAGAGCTTTATGTCTTGCTTTTTAAATTCCGAAATCACATTCATTACAATCAATGTTGCCATCATTCCCGAGTCGGAATAATAGAAATCCCGAAAATAATAATGCCCTGCCAACTCGCCTCCATACAAGCCATCGATCTCTTTTAGCTTAGGTGCGGCAAAAGCGCGTCCTACCCTCCAGGTGTGCATTTCTGCTGAAAACCGGCTAAGATATTCCTTAATTGATTTAGAAGAACGAATATCCTGCAGCACTTTTTCATTTTTAGTATTTTTCAGAAAAAAGTTACCCATTAATGCAATCATCAGGTCAGGAGAAATAAACTCCCCATTTTCATCAATAAACATAACTCGATCGGCATCGCCATCGAAAATAATTCCCACATCCAGTTGATTATCTTTCACAAGCTTAACAATATCTTTTCTGCTTTCTTCCTTCAACGGATTTGGGTCGTGTCCGGGAAAATTTCCGTCTGCAGTTTCGTTTATATATTCAGGAAAATCACCCAATAATTCTTTAATCAAAAGCGCAGCCATGCCATTGGAGCAATCCACACCAACTTTAAGGCTTTGGATTTGCGGATCATAATATTGACTAAGAAACGAAAGGTATTCCTCCTTCACTTGAAATTCTTTAATTTCCCCTTTTCTTTCCACTGGTTCAACAGGTTCATTTTCAATCCAGGTTTTAATTTTATTTAATCCATTGTTATAACCTATTGGCAGTACCTGGGGACCCGAGACTTTAAACCCGTTGTATTCCTTGGCATTATGAGAAGCAGTAATTTGCACTGAAGTTTGAAAATTGTGCTTACCAGTTGCAAAATATACCATTGGTGTTGTGCTGTAACCAACATCGAAGACATCGCATCCGGCATCCATGATTCCATGGGTAAGTGCATCAAAAATTTCATCGGAAGAAAGCCGTTTGTCTCTTCCCACAAGAATTTTTTTTACGTTATAAAGGCGGGGTAAGAAAAAGCCGAATTTATACACATCATTTTTGTTAAAATCTTTATTGTAGACACCCCTGATATCGTATGCTTTAAATCCTTTCATAGAAAACATTTTATTGTTGCAAAGGTAATAATTTAGAATTTAGAATGTAGAATATAGAAT
>CAYWSJ010000049.1:0-25059 GCA_964461045.1 uncultured Bacteroidales bacterium
TGGAAAAATATGGAATTGAAGTGATGCCAACTTATTTTTTCATTGGAAAAGACGGCAAACTGATACTCTCACCGGCACCGGCTCCTTCAGAAAAAGTAGAATGGAAAATATACAGGGAGATGAAAGGCAGAGGTGATTTATAAAGCATCTCCTGCTTTAAGTACTTCAATAATCGAATAATATGTGTTTTCCTGCATCATGTCAATGTTTTCTTTCTTTACCCATTTTGCCTGGGTTATATCTTCCTCGGTTTGCGGTGAAGGAGTAATATCATCTTCATGGCACATTTCATACCAGTATGTTTTTTTTAAAATAAGGACACCCTCAAGAATATAGGCGTGATAAGTTACATCAAGAATATCACGTATTTTGAGCGGCCATACGCCACATTCTTCTCTTACTTCTCTCAGGGCAGCTTTATCAGGTTTTTCTCCTTTGTCCAGTTTTCCTTTAGGTAAATCCCATTTTCCTCGTCTCTTTATAACCAGGTATTCTTCTTTTTTATTTTTTACAAGCCCGCCGGCTGCTTCAACAATCCTGAAGAAAGACTGAAATTCATTAAATATTTTTTCAACATCATGGTAAATGATAAATACATTTTGAATATCTTTAATACTTTTAAAAAGTTCCAGGACGTATGCCAGTTGGATCTCATTGAGATATTTGACAAATAGTCCGTTATATTCTTTATAATATTTTTCGAACTGATTCGTCAGAAAGATCCTCCTGTTGTCAAAAAAAACTTTATACATTTGCTGTATGGAAAAATTTGAAAGAAAAATAGCCAAATCTCTATTACAAATAAACGCAATAAAATTTAATCCTGCAAATCCGTTTTTATGGTCTTCAGGTTGGAAATCGCCTATTTACTGTGATAATCGCAAAATTTTGTCGTTTCCCTCAATACGCGATGAAGTGCGTAAAAATTTTGTTAAATCAATTGAAAAAAATTATAAACAACCGGATGTTATTGCCGGTGTAGCTACAGGAGCTATTGCATTGGGTGCACTTACAGCCGATGCTATGGAATTGCCTTTTGTTTATGTACGTTCTTCAGCAAAGAAGCACGGACTGGAGAACAAAGTTGAAGGAGTGATAAAGCCCGGCCAGTCCGTAGTGGTTATTGAAGATCTTGTTTCTACCGGGCGCAGTAGTTTGAATGCTGTTCAGGCACTCAGAGAAGCCGGAGGAAAAGTTACAGGCATGGGTGCCATATTTTCTTACGGCTTTTCGCATGCACAGGAAAATTTTAAGAAAAATGATTGCCCGCTTTTTACACTTACAAATTATAGTACTTTGATTAAAGTGGCTATTGAAGAAGGTTTTCTTGACGAAAAATATACACAGACTTTACAGGAATGGAGAAAAGAGCCTGAAACCTGGGGTCAGAAATAAACAATTATGTCAAAAGTAGTAAGCAAAATAGGAACCATCAGGAAAAACGATGAAGAGATTTTTCAGTTCTTATCGGATTTTCGAAATTTTACTCCCCTTGTACCCGAAGATAAAATTCAAAACTGGCAGGCAGAAGAAGAAGTATGTCACCTTGAAATTTCAGGAGTGGGAAAAACCGGGATGAAGATGGTTGAAAAAGAGCCCAATAAACTGATTAAAATTACCAGTTATAAAGAAACACCTTTTGATTTTAATTTGTGGGTTCAGTTGAAGCAGGTAGAGGAAAATGATACAAAAATCAGAATTACTGCTGAGGCTCAGCTAAGTCCTTTCCTAAAACCAGTCATTTCAAAACATCTTCAAAAAGGGTTGGATGCCATGGTTGACAAAATGACAGAGTTTTTCAACAACGATAAACATTTATAAAATAAATTCAATTTCTTTGAAATTATAATCCAGTTGCTTCCCATCATTCGTTTCAAGGATTATCTGGCCAAAGTCTGTAACTCCTTTAATTTTTGCCTGGAAAATAGAATTATGATCCTGGAACATTGTTAGCTGGTCCTTTCTGAAAAGATATTTATGATATTCTTTATTCAGTTTATGGTTTGTTTTGCTGACAAGATAGGCATAGCGTCTATTCAGAGCAGAAATAATTTTATTAAGTTCCTCTTTTAAGGAATACTTTTTTTGTGTTAATTGAGCCAGGGAAATGGGATTTGGCAGAGATGCAGGAAATTCTTCCTGGTTAATATTTATGCCTATGCCCACAATTGTCTGTATAATTTTTTTCCCGGCCAGGTCGTTTTCAATAAGAATCCCGGCAATTTTATGGTTCCGAATGAAAATATCGTTGGGCCATTTAATGCATACCTCGTTGGAATATTCTTTCAGATAGTCTAACAGTGACAGGGATACCATTTTACTGATAAGAAATTGCTGTTCAGCTTTAAGGTATTTAGGTTTTAAAAGAAAGGAGAAAGTAAGGTTTTTACCGCTTTCGGCAAACCAGGTGTTGTTTCCATAACCCCGGCCCTGGCTTTGTTCTGCTGCAATAACAAGAGAACCTTCGCTTATCTTTTGGTCATCAGCCAGTTCTTTAATATAATCGTTGGTGCTTTCTGTTGAAAGCAGATTAATTATTTCTTGTCCTATGCAGGGTTGATTCATAGTGAATAAATATATTTGCAAAGTTATTCAATTTATTAGGATCAACGTCCAAAAAATTGTTTTTATGATTTTTACGGAAGAAATTAAAATATTTTGAATTCCTTTGCAATAAGACAAAATTTCATAACTATATTAGAGGTATGGTTTTTGACGACAAAATGATTCGGAAAAGACTTTTAATAAAAAAATTACAAAATTAATTAACTTTGCAAAAAAAATTGAATGAAAGTACAGAAGCAGGATGAAGTTTCAACTGAAGAATTGCTGAATTGTATAATAGAAGCGATACAGGATAAGAACGGGAGAGACTTAAAATTGCTGGATCTGCAAAAGATTGAAAATTCAATATGTGATTTCTTCCTTATTTGTCACGGAACATCAAACACACATATTGATGCCATCACGGATAAGATTTACCGCGATGCCAAAGAAAAATTTAATGAACTACCTTTCAGTAAAGAAGGTATGGAAAATAAAACCTGGATTTTACTGGATTATGGGAATATAGTAATTCACATTTTCCAGGAGGAATACAGGAGGTTTTATAATTTAGAAGATTTATGGGCAGATGCCGAAATAATTGAATATAAAAGCGAGGATTAAAAATTATTTTTAGGAGGAACAAATAGCATGGCAGAAAATAAAATGAATTCGAACCAAGCCAATCAGGAAAATCAGAACAATCCAAATAATAAAAGCAGTGATAAAAAACCCAAACCCAAATTTAACATGTATTGGGTATACGGGATCATTTTTGTATTGTTTATAGCACTGAATTTCATGAATTTCGGAACAGGTCCGAAAGAGATTACCTGGCAGGACTTTAAGAATAACATGTTGAAGCAGGATGAAGTTCAGAAGATTGTAGTCATTAATAAAGAAAAGGCTGAAGTATATATTAAACCTGATGCGATTAATAAATCCAAATACAAAGAACTTTTTGACGGTGGAATGTTTTCTACTCCAAGACAAGGGCCTCATTATTTTTTCACCATTGGATCATTGGAGATCTTTGAAAAGAGGCTCAGGGAGGTCCAGGAACAAATGGGCGACTCCGATTATATAGATGTACGTTATGAAACCCGCCGGGATATATTGGGAGAGGTACTGACCTGGCTCCTGCCGATCTTTATCATTGTGGCCATCTGGATTTTTATTTTCAGAAGAATGACCCGTGGCGGAAGCGGCGGTGGAGGTGCAGGAGGCATCTTCAACGTAGGAAAATCAAAAGCAGTACTTTTTGATAAGGAGTCTAATGTTAAAGTCGATTTTAATGATGTGGCCGGCCTGGAAGAAGCAAAGGTCGAGGTGAGGGAAGTCGTCGAGTTCCTGAAAAATCCTAAAAAATATACAGAGCTTGGCGGAAAAATTCCGAAGGGTGCCTTGTTAGTTGGCCCTCCCGGAACAGGAAAAACGCTGTTGGCCAAAGCTGTAGCAGGTGAAGCGAATGTGCCTTTCTTTTCTATCTCCGGATCGGATTTCGTGGAAATGTTTGTTGGAGTCGGAGCTTCAAGAGTACGCGACTTGTTTAAGCAGGCTAAGGAAAAAGCCCCTTGTATTATTTTTATTGATGAGATTGATGCAATTGGCCGCGCAAGAGGTAAAAATCCGAGCATGGGAGCCAACGATGAAAGAGAAAATACACTGAACCAATTGTTAGCGGAAATGGATGGTTTCAGTAATAACATTGGAATCATCATTATTGCTGCAACAAACAGGGCAGATATGCTGGATAAAGCGCTTCTGCGGGCAGGAAGATTTGATCGTCAGATTCATGTGGATATGCCAGACCTGAAAGAGAGAACAGATATTTTTAAGGTCCATTTGAAACCTATTAAAATTGATAAAGAACTGGATATAGAATTTCTGGCTAAACAAACACCTGGTTTTAGTGGCGCTGATATTGCTAATGTGTGTAATGAGGCGGCATTAATTGCAGCCAGGAAAGAAAAGAAAATTGTTGACAAGGATGACTTTATGGATGCAATAGATAGAATTGTGGCCGGACTGGAACGAAAAACCAAACTTATCACACAATCAGAAAAAAGAGCCATTGCATTCCATGAATCTGGTCACGCCATTGTGAGCTGGCTTGTTGAACACGCAAGCCCTCTTGTCAAGGTGACAATCGTACCACGCGGAAAAGCATTGGGTGCTGCTTGGTACCTGCCGGAAGAAAGAAACCTGACAACTACCGATCAGTTGTTTGATGAAATGAGCGCTGCTCTTGGAGGACGTGCAGCCGAGGAACTTATGTTCGATAAAATTTCTACCGGGGCGCTAAACGACCTTGAAAAAGTAACCAAACAAGCTTATGCTATGGTCGCTTATTTTGGAATGAGCGATAAACTCGGAAATATGAGTTACTATGATTCGACAGGGCAGAGTGAGTTCACCTTTACAAAACCTTACAGCGAAAAAACCGCTGAGTTGATAGATAAGGAGGTACAGGAATTTGTTACTGCAGCCTACAAAAGAGCTTATAAAATTTTGAGTGAGAACAAGGATAAACTGGAAAAACTTGCCGAATTGTTGTTGGATAAAGAAATTGTTTTTTCAGAAGATCTCGAAAGTATTCTTGGAAAACGTGAGTTTGATGATGAAAAACAGAAAATAATTGAGGAAAGCAAGAAAATAAAGAAAATTCACGATAAAAGCTCTTCTGATTCTGAGAAAGAGGAAAAAGAGAAGAAATCGAAAGAAAAAGAACAGGAAAATACTGAAAAGTCCGGCAGCAAAGAAACTAAAAAAAAGAATCAGGCCAACTCAAAAAAGGAAAAACAATCTTCCGCTCAGAAAGATAAAAAGGGGAATGAAAAGAAAAAAGAGACTGAAAGCAAAAAAAAGCCCTCTGAATCAAAAAATAAAAAAGAATAATTTTTGAATAACTTTTCCAAAAGAACGTTATCCGGGTTGATTTTTGTGATGCTTATCGTATCATCAATACTGATCAGCCCGGTTTCTTTTATAATAGTTTTCGGAGCTGTCGTCTACCTGGCCTCTTATGAATTTTTTGGATTTAAAAAGAAGGTTTTCAACAAAAGAGATCGTGTGTTTTTTTCGGCAATATCGGTTGTAATTTTCCTGGCTGGTTTTAACATTGCTTCTGATGATCTTAATTTTCCGTATGTGATTTTTCTGGTACCGTTTTTTGTGTTGCTCGATTTTTTCTTTTTGTTGAGAGACCGCAAAAAACTTCTTCCTAAACTTTCCTATGGTATTACAGGATGGCTTTATATTGCAATTCCTTTTTCTATTTTAAATTTTCTGGCTTACCATTTTAATAATAATGAATTTTCCTCTGTTTTTCTCTTAAGTATTTTTATACTCATTTGGACGAATGATACATTTGCCTACCTGGTCGGAAATTATTTCGGAAAACATAGTTTGTTTTATCAGATTTCACCTAAAAAGACTGTGGAAGGCTTTTGGGGAGGTCTTGTTTTTTCTGTGCTTGCCGGTTGGATCATAAGTTTGTATTCTCCTTTTTTAAATGCATCTATGTGGTTGATAATTGGTCTTATAGTTTCCTTAACAGGTAATTTAGGCGACCTTACTGAATCTGCCTTTAAGCGAAACGTGGATATCAAAGATTCCGGAAAAATAATACCCGGACATGGCGGAGTTTTAGACCGTTTTGATGCTGCGATTTTCGTCTTTCCTTCTGTGTATTTTGTATTGTTGCTGATGAATAATATTTCATTGTTTTAGAGGTTTCACACTAAAGAGATATTAATTCCTCGACCCGGACAGCAAGTTTGTATTTATTCAGTTTTCTCAAATCATCTAAAACAAAAATAATGGAATGTTTTTTTGATTAACTTTGCTATTCGTGAATGAATAACTCTATGTATTCATCCGGGAAGAATAAAACAAAAGAATATGAAAATTCATAAAGAAGGTTATGGAGTTATTATTGTGACAGCAGGCATACTTGTTGTTGCAAATGGGTTGCTGGCTGTTTTTTCCGGCTGGCTCCCACTTGGGATTGTTAGTTTCATCGCTTTGTTAATTCTTCTTTTTGTAATGCGTTTTTTCCGAATTCCCCAAAGAAAATTTGTTACGGATGAAAATGCTGTAATCAGTCCTGCCGATGGGCAAGTGGTTGTTATTGAGAAAACAAATGAAGATGAATATTTTAAAGGGGAGAGGCTACAAATTTCTGTATTTATGTCCATTTGGGATGTGCACATCAATTGGTTCCCGGTAGCCGGAATTATTAAATATTTTCGTTATCATCCTGGTAAATATCTTGTAGCGCGCTATCCAAAGTCTTCGAATTTGAATGAAAGAACTTCAGTAGTGCTTGAAGATAAAAATGGACGAGAATTATTGGTTAGGCAGATTGCCGGAGCTGTAGCGCGCCGGATTATAAGTTATGCCCCCGAAGGACGGAATGTAAAGCAATCTGAAGAACTGGGTTTTATTCGCTTTGGCTCCCGCCTGGATGTATTTCTGCCGCCTGGTACTTCAGTAAAAGTTAAAAAGGGTGAATTTGTAAAGGGAGGGAAAACTATTTTGGCTGCCTGGGAGTCATAATTTACTGGTTCTTTTCTCCTTTAGAAGGATAGATCATAATCTTTTCGAGCTTATTTGCTTTAAAAATAAAAGTACCGGTCTTGTTATGATGTGTAACCCGGACTGTATCATTTTTCGCTGAAGGAAAGTCAGATAGTCTTTTATGCAGATTCTCTTTTTTTAATCCCGGCTTGATGCTGTTTTTAAGTCTTATTTTTTTATCGCCTACAGTTAAGTTAATCAGGAACACTTCATCTTTTTGCTGAGGTTTATAAAAAAGAATGTTGTTTTTTCCTGAAAAGAACCGGTATACCGTGTCTACCATAGAAGGGTTGGATTTGGGAGTGCGGATATACTTTCTGTATTTCAAATTTCGGTTTTCTTTGCGAAATTTTTCAATATTTATTTCTCCGGTGAAAGGTTTTTTAATAAATTCCGCAGTAGTTAGCTGTTCGTGAGATTCAGGTCCATAGGTAGAACTACTGCAACCAAAAGAAATAAAAAATATAATAATAATGAAGAAGCGATGCATAATACTTTTATTTTGCTGAATAGCTATAACTGATATTATTGGTAGAATCTGCAAAAAACTCAGGATGGAAAAACACCGAATAATCTGTTGCTTCTTGTTTCTGCCGGGCTTCCTCCAGTTCTTTTTCTTTCTTTATTTCTTTTTCGATATCTAAGGCTGATCTTAAGTATCTGAGTGCATCCCTGTAGTAGCCCATTTCGTGATGTAAAATTCCCATTTGCTTCAGGTATAGAGGAAACCGATGATGAATAATTGCCTTTTCATAATATTTATAAGCTTCAGCAGGTTTTCCCCGGGCATGAAAAATGATTCCCCATTCAAAAAAGTGGCGGGCTTTTTCTTTTGGATTACTTACCGGTGTTGCAAATTCAAATTTATCGGTATAATAGTTCCTTTGCTTTGATTCCGGTCTTATTATTACAGGATCTTCAATCATAGAATTTCTATTATTACGTCAATACTATTTGACGTAAAATTAATAAAAATGTTGTGTATGAATTTTAATTACTTAGAACTTACAATTTTTTCAGGTCTTAGAGGGATTTTCCTAATTATTCTTCATTTGCCAGATCACTAACGGGATCCAGGTGTAGCCCTCTGTCCAGCGCATTTATGGTAAGCATCTCATCATTTGTTAAATTAAAATTGAAAATCTCCATATTTTCTTCAAGATGTTTATCCTGAGAAGCCTTGGGAATTGGCACAATTCCTTGTTGAAGGAGCCATCTTAATACTACTTGCGGGGGAGTTTTACCATAATTATTTCCAATTTCTCTCAGGACAGTGTCTTCCATTACCCTGGCTTTAGCAAGCGGGCTATATCCAATTGTAAGATAATCATTAGTCTCTGCATGTTCTCTTAAATATTCCCTTACAAGATAAGGATGGTATTCCACTTCGTTGGCAAATATTTTAGCATGTTTTGCGGTTTCATCTATTAGAGAGGGAGGAAAGTTACTAACTCCGATGTGCCGGGTATAGCCTTTATTCTGGAGTTCTTTCATAGCTTCTATTGTCTCTTCCAGTTGAACTTCTCCACTGGGCCAGTGAATAAGTAACAAATCAATATAATCTGTATCTATCTTTTTTAAGCTTGTTTGCGTGCTTTTGCTCACATCCTCAAACTTGAAATTTTCGGGTGCTATCTTTGTTATCAGGAATATTTCTTCCCTGGGAATATTGGTTCTTTTTATTCCTAAGCCTACTTCCGACTCGTTTTCATAGTTCTGTGCGGTGTCAATGAGCCTGTATCCAATTGAAAGCGCTTGTTCAATTGTATTCATACAGTCTGTTCCGCTCAAAAGGTAGGTCCCAATTCCCGGAACCGGTATTTGTTCATCTTTTATAATAATATTTATATCTTCCATAATAGTCAAACTTTTTTAATTCAACTACTTATAAAATATTAAAAAAAGATGATTTTACAAAATATAGTATTCTGATTTTAATAAGATTTTTAATCTGGACTGAGATCTAATCCAACCATTAAATTTTATCCGGGTTTAGAGAAAAAACAACCCAACACCCACAAAGGCAATAACAGCCCCGATAATTTCCATAACATTTATTTTTTCTTTGAAGAAAATTACAGCCGGGGGAATAATCAGAACCGGCACAAGCGCCATTAGTGTAGAGGCGATTCCTGTTAGTGTATGTTGCACCGCCAGAAGCGAGAAAGATACACCCAGAAAAGGTCCGAAGAAAGCTCCTATTGTTACCCCTTTCATGGCTTGTTTGTTTTTTAAGGCAATAAAAACTTTATGCCACCTTTTCATAAAGAAGAAGATAACGATAAACCCTACAGTACCAGCAAGAACTCTTATTTGTGTTGCAGCAAAAGCATTGTAATCCTGCATCCCGAATTTGCTTAGAACAAGTCCTGTTGCTTGTCCGACTGCACCTCCAAAAGCCAGCAGTACTCCAATAAAATAATAGGAAATTTTTCTTTTGCCTTTTTTCGATTGTTCAGAATTATTCTTTTTGTTTATGTGATTTCTGTTGATAACTACTAAGATAATACCTGTAAGTGTTATAGCCATACCAAGAATATTCTGAAAAGACATTTGTTCTCCCATGATAATCCAGCCAATAATACCTGTTATTGGAGGAGTGAAAGACATGATCAGCATTGAAGTTCTTGCGCCAATGACGACATAAGCCTCAAAAAGCAACAGGTCACCCAGGGCAAATCCGATAATTCCTGATAAAGCCAGGTATTTCCATTGATGCAGACTGGCATCAACGGGGAAAAATAAGCCACGGGAGACCCATGTGTATATCCCGAGTAAAACAATTGCCATGATTAAACGAATTAGGTTCACCGAAAGTGAACCTATTTTTTTCCCTGCTGATTCGAAGGCTAATGCTGTGGCAGTCCAGCAGATTGCTGCCATCAGACCGGCCAGTTCACCATAATATTCGCTCATTTTTCCCCCTTAAACCTTTTTTATTATCAATATGAAAACTGGTGATTAGATGTCAGGTTTTATATGTGGTTTAATTTTACCTGAACATTATATGTTAAATTTCAAATAAAAAAGTTATTAACAATTCAGGTAAAAATATAAAAATTTTGTTCTTCCTTTTTTTTGGGAAGGCATGAGATAATGGATAGTAAGAAAAAATTTGAGAAATAGTAAAAAACGTTGCCCCTAGTGATTATCCTGTTGTCTCTTGTCTGGACAACAGGGAAATACATGATTTTCTGTATGAACATTTTGGGGAATTATATCATAAAACTAAGGTTGGTTAATAAAAATAAGTGAAAAAATTTGAGGATATAAGGTTCAATTTTATATATTTACGTGAATAAAATTAGTTTAATGAGCAGACTTAAAGTACTACTTAAGATATTTGTTTTTGTTTGTTTATTCTCTGTTAATTCCTTCGCGCAATTAGATGGAGTAGCCATAAAAGACAGTGTTGTAATTGCAACATTCAAACATTTTTTTGTTCCTGAAAAAGTCATAAGTGGAAATAATATTCCTTTCGGAACAGATACGACTGTATATAAATTTACATGGGAAATAAACAGCCAGGTGGTTAATTTACCTATGGAAATGAGGGAAATAGGAGAAAATGACACTATGATTTATTTTCCACATGAGTTTCAGCAAGCAGGAACTTATAATATTGATCTGGAAGTGCTTGATGATACCCTTGGAACAACTTATTTTGCCTCAAAAACTATCTATGTGGATGATCTTGTGGAAGTTCCGAATGTATTTACTCCTGATGATGACGGAATTAATGACTATTTTGTAGTCAAGTCAAGTGGTCTGGAAACTCAAAAATTGAAATTGCTGATTTATACCCGCAATGGTGATTTAATTCATGAACGGATCGGCGATGTAGTTTATTGGGACGGAAGATTGGCTTCGGGGCAAAAAGCTTCCGAAGGAGTTTATTATTACGTAGTTACTACCCAAACCGAACCCAAGGTTGTGAAAAAAGGTTTCTTCCATTTATACAGGTAATCTTTTTTAAAAATTAACACCTTTAGAATTAAGCAATACTGATGAAAAAAATTTTTTGTTTTTTTTTAGTTTTTTTTCTAATCACCTGTAAACAATCAATTGATTCTCCGGAACATTTAATCCGAAAAACAAAGCAATCCGTAGGAAAAGTTCATAATTTTTCTTTTACAGAATACTATTCTGAAAAAGCCCTGGGAACAGATGATACAATGAGTTTCATGGGAGTTTGCCGTTTCATCAAAAAAGATAAAGACCCGGTTTTTGGATATCACTTTTCAATTGAGTTTCCTGATTCCAATAAAATCATTTTATACAAAAATAAATTTCTTTATTTAATTAATGAGGAAAAGTCTACAATTAAGAAAGTAAACCTGCAGTATCTTGGCAAAGATATTCTCCTGGAAGAATTACCTGGTTATTTCTTTTTTGATGAATTATTATTCTCAGATTTTTATAATGAATTAGTAGAAGATAGTTTCGAAATAGGCATAACAAAAAATGATGATAATTACTATTGTCTGAACATTAATTACCCTGAAGAAGAAAAGGTGAAAATTAAAAAACAACTGTTTGTGAATCGTTCAGATTATTTGCCTTATCGTAAACTATACCAGGTTCAGTATGGTCGGGAAAGCAGCTACCATAAGATAGAGATTGCTGATATGGAAATAAATAAGAAACATCTACAGGATGTTTATTTTAAGAATTCCTGGAAGAAGTTTAAAAGTTTTAATTATAATCAGGAATTTGAAAAAAATATCAATCTTTTAAAAGTTGGAACCCAAGCACCGACCTTCAATATTCCTGATTCAAAAGGAGAGGAAATCTCGCTGGAAAAATTAAGCGGAGAATTTGTATTGCTGGATTTCTGGTACCTTGCTTGCCCTTCTTGTATGGAGGCTATTCCGCACCTGAATCGTCTTTATAAAAAATATGGTCGTCATGGCCTGAATATTATTGGTATAAATAGTTTCGACAATATGGAAGGAATCCAACAAAAGGCACAGCGAATATTGGAAAGTGATTCTATTCAATATATGATTGGCGAAGGAAACAAAAAGGTTGACAGCTTATACAGAGTGAAGATATATCCTACAGCCTATTTAATTGATAAATCCGGGCATATTATTTATTCACAACTTGGTTATTCAGAACAGAAGGCTGACAGCCTGGAAAAGATTCTGGAAAAACATATTTCTGCCCGGAAATAAGACAGGACCCTCCCTTTCTCTTTTGCTATCAATACATCATGCATTTATTTCTTTTTTGATTAATTTAGCTGAATTGAATAGCAAATAAATTTAGATAAATTAAAAAAAAGATATCTTTATGAAACCAATAGCTTTAATTACGGGTGCGACAGCAGGAATAGGAAAAGCTACTGCTAAAAAACTTGCTTTAAGCAATTATAATGTAATTATCACAGGCAGAAGAACAGAAAGACTAGAAGAGTTGAGAAGTGAGATAGAGTCTGAAGCCGATGTGGGAGTACATATCTTAACATTTGATGTAAGAGAAAAAGCACAGGTAGATAAGGCTATTGACAGTCTTTCTGAAGACTGGAGAAAAATTGATGTGCTTGTAAACAATGCCGGTTTGGCCGTTGGTTTAGGTCATATCCAGGATGGAGTCATTGACGACTGGGAAAGGATGATCGATACTAATATTAAAGGTTTGCTTTATGTAACACGGAAAGTTGCTCCCCTTATGGTAGAAAGAAAAAAAGGACATATTATTAATGTGGGTTCAATTGCAGGAAAAGAAGTGTATGAGAATGGAAATGTTTATTGTGCCACAAAGCATGCAGTAGATGCACTTACTAAAGCCATGCGTACTGATATGCTGAAAGACAGGATTAAAGTAACAGGAATTTGTCCCGGTATGGTAGAAACTGAGTTTTCATTAGTACGTTTTAAAGGAGACAAAGAGAAGGCTGACAATGCCTATAAAAATTTTGAACCGCTGTCAGCTGAAGATATAGCTGATGTGATTGAGTTTGCTGTTTCCAGACCTCCTCATGTAAACTTAAATGATGTTGTTATAACAGCCACAGATCAGGCGAACTCTTTTTATAAAAATGTAAAAAGTTAAAGCATGTACAAAACGAATTATTTGAAACAATTTGTTCAGCAGGTTTTTGAAAAGATTGGTTGTTCCCGGGAGAATGCCGATACTATTAGTGAGATACTTCTTAGAGCTGAAGAAAGAGGAATTTCTTCTCATGGTATGATAAGGGTAAAGGATTATTACCAAATGTATAAAGCAGGCAGGATTAATACAAAGCCGGAAATTAAAATAAAACGCGAAACTCCTTCTACAGCCGTTGTGGATGGGGGAGGAGGTTTCGGAATGGTTGCTGCAAAGCAATCCATGGAAATTGCCATTGAAAAAGCTGAAAAAGCAGGTTCAGGTTGGGTTTCGACACGTAATTCAAACCATTTCGGTATTGCCGGCTATTATGCCATGATGGCTTTGGAAAAGGATATGATAGGGGTTGCAATGACCAATGCCAACAGCCTCGTTGCTCCTACCTTTTCAAAAAGCAGGATGCTCGGGACAAACCCTATTGCAGTTGCCGTTCCGGCAGGTAAATTTCCACCTTATGTGGCTGACTTTGCAACAACACCCATAGCAAGGGGAAAGCTGGCAATAAAAGGGAAGAAAGGAGAAAGGATGGAGGATGGCTTCGTGCAGGATAAACAAGGTAATCCATCCGATGATCCTGATATTATAAAAGAAGGAGGGGCCATTTTACCTTTGGGGGGCGACAGGCTTCATGGGAGCCATAAAGGTTATTGCCTGAATTCTATTGTGGATATATTTTCTGCTGTATTTTCCGGGGCTAATTTTGGTCCTTTTGTTCCCCCACAAGTCCCTTATTTACCATTACCAGAAGAACAGGTTGGAACGGGCCTGGGGCATTTCTTTGGCGCCATGAGAATTGATGGGTTCCAGGAAAAAGATGAATTTAAAAGAAGAATGGACCAATGGATGGAAACTTTTAAGTCCTCAGAAAGCGCTGAAGGCAAACCCTCTGTTCTTATACCCGGAGAACCGGAGAGAGAGGCTGAACAAAAATCAGCAAGTGAGGGAATTCATATACTGGAGCCGATACAAAAAGATTTAAAAGAGGTAGCGGATGAATTGGATATACCTTTTGAAATAAAATAATGAATCGCATTTTTAACCTGAAATAATATAGCCATGTTGAAAACAGTAAAATACCTGATAGTCTTTTTTGCAATTCTTATAATTTATAAACCAGCTAATTCCTGTACAACAGCTATTTTGTCGGGGAAATATACAAAAGATGGAAGGCCTGTTCTCTGGAAATTAAGGGATACGGATTTTCTGAAAAATAAAATTGTATATTTTAAAGACGGCGCCTTTCCGTATATTGGACTGGTGAATACTGAAGATACCAAAGGAACACAAGTATGGGCAGGCACAAATAGCGTTGGTTTTGCTATTATGAATGCTGCCCTGTATGACGTAAACCTTGACAATAAAACAAATAAAAAGGACCGCGAGGGATTTGTCATGAAAAAAGCCCTCCAGCAATGCAAAACACTTGCCGATTTTGAAAAAATGCTGGAAAAGATGTCAAAACCCTGGGGACTGGCTTCAAGTTTTGGAGTAATTGATGCTTCAGGAGGAGCCGCGTATTATGAAGTTGATAACAATTCTTTTGTTAAGTTTGATGCGAATGACAAGCGCTTTGCTCCTCATGGTTATATTATACGAACAAATTATTCATACAGAGGAGAAAAGGACAAAGGATACGGATATATTCGTTTTCAAAATGCACAGGAATTATTTCAACAGGCTGATGCATGCGGAGATCTCAATTACAAGAGGATCATTGCAGACTTTTCTCGTTCAGCTTATCACTCCTTGTTAAAAAAAGATTATAGGGCACTAAGCATGGAAAAATCTACCACTTCTCCCTATTTTGTTAATTCAGGAGATCTGATAGTAAGGAACAGCAGTTCTGCCGGAGTCGTAATAAAAGGCGTAAAACCAGGAGAATCTCCTGAAATGACTACAATGTGGAGTCTTCTGGGTTATCCGTTTTGCACTGTAGCTTGTCCGCTCTGGGTAGCTGGAGGGGATAATATACCGGAAATACTTACAGGAAAAGAGGATGAACAAGCACCCCTGTGCAGGAATGCTTTAAAGCTTAAGGAAGAGTGTTACCCGATTCAGAGAGGATCAGGCAATAAATATTTAAAAATGTCTGCAATCTACAATGCTGAACAAACCGGCATTGCTCAAAAGTTAGAGCCTGTTGAGCAAAAGATTTTAAGAGAAACCGAACAGAAAATGGAAAAATGGTACAAGGAAGGGATTCCTTCAGAGGAGCTTGCAGATTATTATCAATGGCTGAATAATTTTATCAGCATGAAGTATGAGGAGATGTTTGGCTTAACTATGTAGGAACAAAAATTTTTCACTTATAATATGGAGCCCCGGATTCGTAAAATAATCCATATTGATATGGATGCTTTTTATGCCTCCATTGAACAGCGAGATAACCCTGAACTGAAAGGAAAACCAATAGCTGTGGGGAAAGGCAGTGAACGGGGAGTGGTTTCAGCAGCCAGTTATGAAGCAAGGAAATATGGTGTAAAGTCAGCTATGTCCTCGAAAATAGCTCAACAAAAATGTCCCGGGCTCATTTTTGTGAAAGGGCGAATGGAACATTACAAAGAGATTTCCAGGAGAATAATGGAAATTTTTTATGATTATACCGACCTTGTGGAACCCTTGTCAATTGATGAAGCGTTCCTGGATGTGACAGAAAATAAGAAGCAGATGCGCAGCGCTACCCTTATTGCCAAAGAAATTAAAGAAAGAATTTATGAAAAAACGCAGCTAACAGCTTCAGCCGGTGTATCTATAAATAAATTCCTGGCTAAAACGGCTTCCGATTATGACAAACCGGACGGGCTGTATGTAATAAAACCCAATGAAGCTGAACGATTTGTTGAGGAGTTACCCATTGAAAAATTTTTTGGTGTCGGGAAAGTAACTGCCGGGAAAATGCATCAGCTAGGTATTGTTAAGGGTATTGATCTGAAGAGAATGCCACAGCATAAGCTAATCAAATATTTTGGCAAAGTCGGACAGCATTATTATAACATCTCCAGGGCCATTGATGACAGAGAAGTAAATCCAAACCGGGAAAGGAAATCTGTTGGGACAGAAAAGACTTTTGAGAAAGACCTTCAAACCCGTTTTGAAATCATTACAGCTTTGTATTATATTGAAAAAGAGTTGATAAGAAGAATGGAAAGGTCTGGTTCTTACGGAAAGACCCTTACACTTAAAGTTAAGTTTAGTGATTTTAAACAGATAACCAGAAGTAAAACCATACAGGAAAGTTTGAACAATTTTGATATACTCCATAAAACTACAAAGGGAATATTTCAAAATTTAAATTATGGCAATAAGAAAATTCGTTTGTTAGGACTTTCAGTCTCACAATTAGAGAAAAAGGAGGGAAGTGAAGCCGTTCAACTTGAATTGGATTTTTAGTTTATAAACCGTATTAATCTTTTGATACAAGGTTTTTAAGGGCTCCTTCTAACCCGGGATATTTAAAATCGAATCCTTTTTCCTGCAACTTTTTGGGAATAACTTTTTGTCCCTTTAAAATGGCCTCTTTTGCCATATCTCCCATGATCATCTTCAGAAGCCACCCGGGAATTTTAAACCAAAGAGGTTTTCTCAGCACTTTCGCCAGAATTTTAGCAAATGTTTTCATCCTGACAGGTTCAGGGGCTGTCAGGTTATAATACCCATTAGATTGTTCATCTTCCAGTAACTTTATTATGGCATTGATCTCATCTTCAATATGAATCCATGATATCCATTGTTTGCCAGAACCAGGATATGCT
This sequence comes from uncultured Bacteroidales bacterium, assembly GCA_964461045.1. Taxonomy (GTDB): domain Bacteria; phylum Bacteroidota; class Bacteroidia; order Bacteroidales; family UBA12077; genus JAGXLC01. The sequence continues at coordinate 16,992 of CAYWSJ010000049.1, forward strand.
CCGGTAAAAAGGCGGAAAGGTTTAATCATTTTGGGTAGAAAACCTCCCTCATTTCCAAGCACTACTCCGCTTCTTATAAAAACTTTTCTGGTATTGTCTTCTTCCACATTTCTAACAGATTCCTCCCACTGGCGGGTGACCATTGGCATAAAACCTTCTCCGTTGGGTGATTCTTCTGTAAATTTTTCCGTTTCGCTGAATCCGTAATATCCTATAGCTGATGCCTGGATGAGCAGGTAAGGTTTTTCATGACTTTGTTTCAGAGCAAAAGAAATGGCTTTTCCTATGTTTACCCTGCTTGATAGAATTTTTCGTTTCTGATGGCTGGTCCATCTTCTGCCTGCAAGGTTCTCTCCGGCTAAGTTTATGACAACTTCTACTTTGTGCGCAAATTCCTGTAATATAATGTAATCATCAGTTTTCCATTGTTGAATATATACACGATCTCCGAATAATTTACTTGCTTTTGCATGATTGCGGGTAAAAACAGTAACCTGGTGTTCTTCTTCCAATAACCTATTAACCAGGTTTCTCCCGATAAATCCTGTTGCTCCAATAATTAGTACTTTCATATTATTCCTGTTTTAAAGCTTTTTTATAAGTTTTTAATGCTCTTTCACGAGCATGTTTATGATCTGTAATAGGTGCCGGATACCTGTCTGTATCTTTTTCAGGCACCCATTTATTTATATATTTTAATGACGGGTCAAATCTTTCAGTTTGTCTGTAAGGATTAAAAATCCTGAAATAGGGTGCTGCATCGCAGCCTGAACCTGCAGCCCACTGCCAGCCTCCGTTGTTGGAACTAAGTTCATAGTCCAGCAATTTTTCTGCAAAATAGCTTTCTCCCCACCGCCAGTCAATTAGTAAATGTTTTGTCAGAAATGAAGCAGTAATCATTCTTAATCGGTTGTGCATGTAGCCTGTTTGATTCAACTCTCTCATACCGGCATCTACAATTGGGTAACCAGTTTCTCCTTTACACCATGCTTCGAATTCTTCTTCATTGTTTCTCCATTCAATATTATCATAGGCTTTTTTGAAGGATTGATCGATAACCCTGGGAAAAAACCAGAGAATCATCATGTAAAAATCCCGCCATATTAATTCGTTCAGCCAGGTTTCATTCCATTGAAATGCCTTTCTGAAAGCTTCCCGAATGCTTAAGGTTCCAAACCTGAAGTGAATACTAAGCTTTGAGGTTCCATTAATTGCCGGATAGTCTCGGGTATTGTGATAGTTTCTAATAAGGTTTTCATCGAATAAACGTTCCGGAATGTTGTACCTGGTTGCTTCAAAGCCAATCTCTTTAAGTGTAGGCATTATAAAACCATGTGTTTTTATGAAGTTCTCTGAGTATTTATCTGCCGGATATTCCCCAAGCTCTTGTCCGGTGTGTTTTTCTTTCCATTTCTTCATATATGGCGTGAACACAGTGTAAGGCTTCTCATTTTTTTTTAATATGTCATCCTTCTCGGCAATAACCTGGTCCTTAAAAGTATGAACCTGAATCCCATTGTGTTCCAGGAAATTTTTTATTGCCTTATCTCTGTCCGTAGCATAAGGTTCATAATCTCTGTTATAGAATACGTGACTGACAGAGTATTGTTCAATTAACTTTTTAAAAACTGAAATAGGTTTCCCTTTTTCTACAAGGAATACAGAACCTGCTTTTTGTATTTTGTTCTGAAGTGTTTGTATTTCCCGGTAAATAAAATTTACACGAGGGTCTGACGAATCCAGGTGATCCAGGATGTCAGTATCAAATATGAACAATGGCAGCACATTGGGATGATCTTTTAAGGCATAGTACAGACCTTTGTTGTCATTCAGCCTGAGGTCTCTTCTAAACCAGAAAATCGTGAGATTCTTGTGAGTTGTTTGTACCTGTTCATTCATAAGTTGAAGATAAAAATAAAATACTAAATATCTCACCAGAGATAATAATTGTTACAAAAAATATTGCGATTGGTTGTTGAAAAGAATTTGTTTCTCAAAATATTGGAATTTCGCGTAGTTTCTTATATTTGCTATGTTTAATTAATTCTTATTTTTTTTAAACATTGTAACTGTTTAATTGTTGAACAGATGATTATTATTTTAACTTAAACAAGGTTATGTCAAAATATTCAATTAGAGAACTTGAAAGATTATCGGGCATAAAAGCGCATACAATAAGGATTTGGGAAAAGAGATATAATGTGATTGAACCAAGCCGGACAGATACCAACATAAGGTATTACTCAGATGAGGATTTGAAAAAATTGTTGAATATAGCTATTCTGAACCGAAAAGGGATGCGTATATCAGATATTGCCAATATGAAGGAAAAAGAGCTCGCCAAAAAGGTAATGGAGTTCAGCTATAATTCAAGGGATGTGGAAAGCCAGATTGAGCAAATGGTTATTGCAATGGTGGATTTAGATGAATCTAAATTTAACCAGCTTCTGAATACTGCTATTATGCATGATGGCTTCGAAAAAGCAATCATTAATATTATATTCCCTTTCTTCGAAAAAATTGGAATTCTTTGGCAGACAAATTCTATTAATCCGGCCCAAGAGCACTTCGTATCTAACTTATTCCGGCAGAAATTAATGGTTGCCATAGACAATTTAATGATTCCTGATAAAGAAGGGGCTAAAAAATTTGTTCTTTTTCTTCCGGAAAATGAATTTCATGAATTGGGACTTCTGTTTTATAATTATTTGATAAAGAAAGCGGGTCACAGTGTAATTTATCTTGGAACTTCTGTTCCTGTTGAAGACCTGGAGATGACAGTTAAAAAGATAAAGCCAGATTACCTGTTTACAGCCATAACTGCAGCGTTAGACGGAGAAGAGCTGGAGAAATATATTAAAGATCTTTCTATTAAATTTGAGAGTCAAAAAGTTTTTGTGGCAGGAATGAAAATGTATCACAACAGCTTTTCTCTTCCTGAGAATGTAGAACAAGTAAATTCTCCTTTTGAATTTAGCCAGGAATTAAACAGAATTTAATTCTAAACAAACAAATCTTCAAGTTTTTCATATACAGATATTTAGTAGAGTTTTTTCAAATAAGGCTCTTTTTTTATTTTGCTATTTCAATAAGATATTAAGACCTTAATGTCCTATTAATGAGGGATTATAGAAGGCTGTATTTTTGTTTAACTTTTCATACTCAAAACTTAGATAAAATTAAACTTAACACAAAAATTTTTTTTATTTATATTAAATTATATTTAAAGATCTTAAAGTATTATTGTACGGTAAAATTAGGCTATGTCGTTATTTAGAATCATCCAATTATCTAGATATTTTCCTGCTCAAAAATTTGGACTCATGTTTATTGATTTTGTATATTTGTTTAAACAAAAATGATAATAATAAAAACAACAAAAACCAAATAACTATGACTGCACTAGAATTTAACAAACAACTGATCAATCTGGAAGATAAACTTGAAAGATTTGCATATAGTTTAACTTCTAATCACGAAGAAGCTAAAGATCTCCTGCAGGAAACTTACTATAAAGCCTTGGCAAACAGGGATAAGTTTATTGGTCATTCAAACCTGAAAGCATGGACTTTTACAATTATGAAAAATACTTTCATTAATAATTATCGTAAGAAACAAAAGCAAAATACACACAATGATCAAACTGATAATAATTATTTTATTAATCAGTCTGAAGATAAGAGTCCAATAGAACCTGACAGCGAATACGCAATTATAGAAATTAACAAGAGCATTGAAGAGCTATCAGATGAATTCCGGATTCCTTTTAAGATGTTCCTGTCAGGTTACAAATACAAAGAAATTGCTGGTCATCTTGATTTAAAAATAGGAACAGTGAAAAGCAGGATATTCTTTACCCGAAAGAAATTATCTGAAAAATTAAAAGGTTATTCCAGCTTCAATTAATATATAATTATCAATAATCAATGAATGAAGAGGCTATTTTTTTAAGTAGCCTCTTTTTTATAAGTTGATTTTTCTGCATAAAGAAATCTTATTGATGCATTGAAAATTATATTATTTTTGTAGCCATTTTTACTAATAAATTAACAAATGGCACATAAATCAGGGTTTGTAAATATAATAGGAAATCCCAATGTGGGAAAATCCACATTAATGAATGAATTTGTCGGGGAGAAATTGTCGATTATTACTTCAAAGGCTCAGACTACCAGGCATAGGATAATGGGAATAGTAAGCGGAGAGGATTTTCAGATTGTTTACTCAGATACACCTGGAATTCTTAAACCTAATTATCGTCTGCAGGAAAAAATGTTGCGGTTTATTGATTTGGCGCTTGAAGATGCCGATATTATACTTTATGTGACTGATGTTAAAGAAAAATATGATAAGAATAAGAAATATATTGAAAAATTAAAGAGGGCTAAAATTCCAATTATACTGGTAATAAACAAAATAGACCTGGCCACACAGGAAGAGGTGGAATCTATTATCAACCAATGGGAGATGGAATTACCTGATGCCAAAATACTGGCAGTTTCTGCTATTAAAAAGTTTAACCTGGAATCTGTTTTTGATCAGATACTGGAAAAATTGCCTGAAAATCCACCGTTTTATTCAAAAGATGCCTTAACAGATAAACCTGAGCGGTTTTTTGTTTCGGAAATTATCAGGGAAAAAATATTTATCAATTATAAGCAGGAAATTCCATATTCTACAGAAGTACAAATTGAAGAATTTAAAGAGGAAGATAAAATACTCAATATTCGTGCAAATATATTTGTGATGCGTAAAAGTCAGAGGGGAATAATTCTTGGCAAACAGGGAAGAGCAATTAAGAAAGTTGGAATTCAAGCACGCGAAGACCTGGAGTCTATTTACGATAAGAAGGTGTTTTTGGAACTCTATGTTAAAGTAAATACAGATTGGCGTGAAAAAGAAGGTTTTTTAAGGGCATCCGGGTATAATAATTAAAAAAGAAATTCATGAAAGAACTGGAAAAGAACACATATATTTTTTCAGTAGAGGCAATTGGATTTGCCAAAACACTGGAAAAAAAGGAAGAGTTAAAGGATAAGGCTGGGATATTGAAAAATTTAGCAGGTAATACTTACAAAAAATTTGCTGATGCCCGGCAGGCTGAAGAAACAAAGTCTTTTGCTAATTTCCTTCGCGAGAGTTATAAAAATGCCTGTGAAGCAAAAAAGTTGCTGGAAGAAATTCATATTGATGGAAACAGCGAATTAGAAAATCAACAAGAGGGGTTGATAAAAAAAATAAAGATCATTGTTTCCGGGATGGATGATATTACAAAAAAATTAATTTATTAGTATGACAAAGGATACCGTTGCAATAGTGGGTCGTCCGAATGTGGGTAAATCCACTCTTTTTAATCGCCTGACAGAAACACGGAAAGCTATTGTTGACGAAGCAAGCGGGGTTACACGTGATCGTCATTATGGTGAAGTAGAATGGGAAGGTATGATTTTCCGTATTGTAGATACCGGAGGCTATGTAAAAAATACAGATGATGTTTTTGAAAAAGAGATTAAAAAGCAGGTTGACCTGGCGATTAATGAAGCGACTGTTATTCTTTTCGTGGTTGATGTAGTAAGTGGTATTACTGATCTGGATGAATCTGTAGCCGACCTGCTTAGAAGAACTGAAAAAAAGGTAATCCCGGTTGTTAATAAAGTGGATAACCAGAATCGGGGGTACGAAGCCAGCGAATTCTACAGCTTGGGACTTGGGGAATTATACCCTTTGTCGTCATTGCATGGTTCAGGAACCAGTGATTTGCTGGATGAAATAATTAAATACCTGGATCAGGACACCAAGGAAGAGACATTTGAAATCCCACGTTATGCAGTGGTGGGAAGACCAAATGTCGGAAAATCTTCTCTGATAAACAGTTTGATAGGTGAAGAGAGAAACATTGTTACTCCTGTTTCCGGTACCACAAGAGATTCAATCTATACAAGGTACACAAAATATGAGCATGATTTTTACCTGGTCGATACGGCCGGACTAAGAAAAAAAGGAAAGGTGAGGGAAAATCTTGAGTTTTATTCTGTGATGCGTTCAATACGAACCATCGAGAATGCCGATGTGTGCCTTCTCATGATCGATGCTACCAGGCCTATCGAATCACAGGATATTAACATCTTCAAACTGATCAAAAACAACCGTCGGGGTGTGGTAATTCTTGTTAACAAATGGGACCTGATTGATAAAGACCATAATACGGCCAAACAATATACAAAGGAGATAAAGAAAAGGATTTCACCCTTCCAGGATGTTCCCATTCTTTTTGTTTCTGCCCTTCATAAACAGAGAATTCATAAGGTACTGCAGGTAGCCCAACAGGTGTTTGAGAACCGAATAAGAAAAGTGCAGACAGCAAAACTTAATAAAGTAATCAGTGATGCCGTGAAAGATTACTTTCCGCCTTCTGTACAGGGAAGATACATTAAGATCAAGTACGCCACCCAACTCAAAACACATGCACCTTCATTTGCCTTTTTCTGTAATTATCCACAGCACATAAAAGAGCCTTACAAACGCTACCTGGAGAACGTTATCCGCAAAAATTTCGATTTTTCTGGAGTTCCGATTAATGTTTATTGCCGCAAGAAATAGATTGTATTATTCCTTTTTCTTCGCAGCGAATGCCTTGCTGGTATTAAATGATACCGAAGAAAAAACACACGCAACCGCAAAAAGACAATTTTCTTTGCAATTTGTAAAGACAGGAAAATTTGATAAAAAGTTTGGCAACTGTTAAATCAGTTTTATGATCGGCGGCAGGAAGCCGATTGTGAAGTGATTTTCGATTACATAGAGATTCTGTCCTGCCTTCATTTGAGCCAGTTAAAGAAATGCTCGACTTGATTGATGAAGATATAAAAAACCTACTATAAAAGGCTTTAATACAATATACGGGGGCGCGTTTCTATTTTTTTTGATTATCAACTTAATCCAAAAAAAATTTGAACATTGGCATTAAATTAGGGTTTGCTGAATAAGACTGTAGTGCATCATATACAAGGCGGCGAAGCCAAGCTGTATATTAATACTGCGAGCTGAAGCCAACGAAGTAGATGATGTGCTACAGGCTAACAAAATATTTTTAAAAAAATGCAAAGTTATTAGCTAATATTAGAAATAAATTTGCATTTTGCAAATAATAAATATATGTATAGCACTTATTATAATTTTATTTTGTGTTTTTCAGCAAACCCTAAATTAGTGTATAAAAATTAAACCAATAATTCCTCTGTTATGAAATTTTTTTCTTTTCAACGATCATTTTGGATAAAAAGCATCGTCGTAATAGTTATTGCTGTTGCGGGAACTTTTATCTCATGTGAAAAATTGGATGAACTAACCAAATTTGATATGTCTTACGAAAGTTCAGTAACAATCCCCGGTACGCTTGGTATAGACACCCCTTTTGAAGTGGCAACACCAGATATTACAACCAATTCAGACCAGGAATTCAGTGGTGAGAATACATCAAAAGACAATGTTCAGGAAATTATTCTTAAGGAATTAACCTTAGACTTGCAGTCGCCTTCCGACTCTGATTTTAGCTTTTTAAAAAGTCTGACCTTGTATATTGATGCCGATGGACTGGAAAAACTCAAAATAGCTTCTAAATCATCAATCCCTGATGATGTGGGGCAAACTATTGAAATGAGTACAACTTCGAAAGACCTGAAGGAATACATCTTCAAGGATAAATTTAATATAAGTGTCGAGGTCACCACCGATGAGATGATTTCGGAGGACCATGAAGTGCTGGTGTCTTCGGTTTACCAGGTTGATGCTACACTGGTTAATTAAATAGGGAGATGAATCAGAAAAATTAGTTTGTTAAACCACATGAGTTCGATATAAGTATAACACCTAAATTACAGGCATTCAGACAACCCTAGCCTTTAGGCCGGGGTTTTTTAGGTACGAGTTATGTTGATTTTTGAAAATTTTTTTCCTAAGAAACCGTTTTGATTTTAATTTACATTAACATGATAACCTTGACTATCACCGTCCTTTAGGGCGGTGATTCAAATACCTCTTTCGTCTATGATTTCTATAAATTTTGTAA
>CAYWSJ010000050.1:0-24948 GCA_964461045.1 uncultured Bacteroidales bacterium
TTATATTGATTAGATTAATTCCGAAAAAAGTACCGGAAACCAATCCCATAATAACTGTAGCACCACCAAGATAGGCAGCCATGGTCATGATAGGCTTTAGTGAGGGCTTAACCCTGTTCCTTAAAATTAGTGTGGCAATTAGCATGAAAAGTCCGTAACCTGCATCACCTACACAAAATCCGAAAAAGAACATGAAAAAAGGTGCGAAAAACGGTGTCAGGTCTATTTCCCTGTAATCGGGCAAAGAGAAAAGATCCCCAATTGGTTCAAAAAGCTTTGAATATTTTCCGTTTTTCAGGAGAATTGGTACATTTTCTTTTGGGCCGGGTTTTGAAACCTGGTAAAGGATGTCTTGTTCTTTAAGATACTCTTCCAGTTTTTGTTCTTTGGTTTCAGGAACCCATCCTTCCAGCAGTTTAATTTTTGATTCTGCATGATCTTCAGTATTGATCATGGCTTTATTGAATTCTGTATGTTCCTGCAGTTCCTTCCTTTTGTTTCTCAGGTTCTCCTGGTATTTTTCGGCATACTGATCGAAAGTTTTTTCAATCTCTTCCTTGCGCTTTTCATTATTTTCATATTTTTTTTGTAATTCTGACAGCGCTTTTGCCGGAAGTTTTGTTTCTTCTGCTTCAATATCAATTTCCTGCTCCGGTTCCTGAAGGATTACAAAGTAATAACTACCATACTGGTGATTAATAATTTCCAGGTAGTATTCTTTCTTCCATTTTTCATTGAATTTGTTTTCACGGCAGGTAAAAAAACGTGGTGTAAGGCCGAGGTCATTAAATTTTTTCTTCATTTCCTCCGTGAAATCCCCCCACGGCTGTGCTTTTTCAATGTCTTTTTTCAGAGTAACCTGCTCCTGATCAATTTTGTCAAATTCTTCCTGCTTGTTTTTTATGTCCTCGATGATTTCCAATGCATCTTTCGCTTCTTTTGCAGGTTTTTCTTCCTCTGTTCTTCTTGACAGAAATTTCAGGGTCTTGTTGATCTCTTTTATTTGCTGCAGTGCCTTTTGCGTTTGCTCGTCAAATTCCTGCGCTTTTTCTTTAATGTGAAGCACTCCCAGGTTCTGCAAATCTTCCAGGAACTGCTTGTATTCTTTGTGATATACAAGGAATGAGTATTTTGACATAGGTGTTATCATGAGTTCACCTCCTGGCTCTTTTGTTCCTGGCGTTTTTTTACGATTTTTTGAGAAGATTTTGACAAGTTTTCTTCATCTTCCAGGAATCGTTTAATTTTCTGTATGGCATCCTGGTATTGTGGAATCTGTACTTTCTCATAAAGATTTACTTTTTGAGTTGTTTTTTTCCTTGCGTATTCCAGTATTTCCATTTTTTTCCTGAAAACTTTTGCTTCGATGCCAATACGGGATAATGATTTTAGTATTTCAACTCCTTTTAGGTACCAGCTTGGATTGTTGAACAGACTGAAATCTTTTATATTGAATATGATATCGTCGAGTACCGGTGTTTTAATTCCGGCAATTTTCTTGGCAGTCATTTTTACTTCCTGGACAGAGACCAGGTCTTCATCAAACTCTGCCCAAAGTCTGACCATGTTGTCATATTCTTTCATTTTTTGTTGCAACTCTTTATCGAGCTCATTCATTTTGTCTTTGGCCCTTTTCACCTCCACACGAAGGGCAGCCTCTTTGCTTTGCAAGGTGGGCAAAGCTCTCTCTCTTATGCTGAGTTGCTTTTTCAGCCTTTGCTGGGATATTTTGTTATATTGAAATCGTACAGCCATGTGTACTCCTTTTATTTATTGTTTTCTTTCCAGTATTTATCAACCAGTTCTTTCTTCACACTTACCTCAGATTTCTTGAAGTGTTTGTCGAACAAGCTCCATGCCGTATCAAGCATTTCGTCCACCTCAACATTAACGTCGATGGCGAGAAGCTTTTCCGAGTAGTCCTTCGCAAAGTCCAGAGTTCTTTCGTCGTAATCTGTCAGGTCGAAACCGTTTTCAAGTTTTGTTTTGGCGTTAGATGCATCGGCAAACAGACGAACAGCAGCGTTCATCACCTGCGGATGATCTTCTCTTGTTTTTTTACCAATAACTAACTGTTTCAGACGCGATAAACTACGGAACGGGTCTACGATAACTTTACCCACATCTGTGTCTTTTCTCAGGAACAACTGACCCTCTGTAATGTAACCCGTGTTGTCCGGTACTGCGTGTGTAATATCTCCTCCGGATAAGGTTGTTACCGCAACGATTGTTATCGAACCTCCATCCGGGAACTGTACTGCCTTTTCATAGATTTTTGCCAGGTCGCTGTAAAGAGAGCCGGGCATACTGTCTTTTGAAGGGATCTGGTCCATACGGTTTGATACGATACTCAATGCGTCGGCATAGAGTGTCATATCTGTTAAAAGAACAAGCACCTTCTGGTTTTTTTCTGCTGCGAAGTGTTCTGCAGCTGTCAGGCACATGTCCGGGACCAGCAATCGTTCAACCGGCGGGTTTTCTGTAGTATTTACAAAACTAATAATCCGGTCTAATGCCCCTGCGTTGTCAAAAACGTTTTTATAATAGAGATAATCATCGTTTGTAAGTCCCATACCGCCCAGGATAATTTTGTCGGCTTTGGCGCGAAGGGCCACCATAGACATTACCTGGTTGTAAGGCTGGTCAGGGTCGGCGAAGAAAGGAATTTTCTGTCCTGTTACCAGAGCGTTGTTGAGATCGATTCCAGCAATTCCGGTTGGAATAAACTCTGAAGGCTGTTTTCTTCGGACCGGGTTCACTGTAGGGCCGCCGATTTCTACGTCTTTTCCTTCTACTTCCGGGCCACCATCTATTGGGTCGCCGTAAGCATTAAAGAACCTTCCGGCAAGCTCGTCTCCAACTTTCAGGTTTGCAGAACGCCCCATGAATATCACTTCTGCATTGGTAGGAATGCCTTCTGTTCCACCAAAAATTTGAAGCGTTACCTCATCACCTATAATTTTTACAACCTGTGCCAGTTTTCCATTGACCAAAGCAATTTCTTCATTTCCCACTCCGGATGCTTTGAGTGAAACGGTTGCTTTTGTTATCTGGCTTATCTTTGTATAGATTTTTTGAAATGCTTGTGTTTCCATTATTCAGCCTTCCTTTCTTCAATAAGTTTTTCTAATTCTTTTTCATACTGTTTGAACTTGTCAGATTCAAATTCTGAATAGTTCATCTGTCTCATCTGGTCAATAACTCGTTTGAAGTATTCATTGACTTCTTCGAAATGTTCAAATGAGAATTCTGTATGATACACTTTAAGAACTTTTTCCAGCATGTATTTTTGTCTTTCGATAGAAGAGGACTGGTCGATTTTATCGAACGCGTCTTGCTGGAGAATTACAAAGTCGATTACTTCTGATTTCCAGAAACGAATGTGGTAATCCACCGGCACGCCGTCATCACCGAGAATGTTGATTTGTTCAGAAGCTTCGCGACCTCTGAGGAGAATGTTTTTGAGCAGCTGGATATGCTGTGTCCAGCTATCATCAATCTTTTCTTTCAGGTAATTTTCCAGTTCCGGATATTCCAGGTATTTTGAATAACTGTCGATTGGGTCTACTGCAGGGTATCTTTTACTGTCGGCTCTGTCTTGTGACAAGGCATAAAAACACCGGGCAGCTTTTTTGGTTGATTCTGTCACGGGTTCTTTCAGGTTACCACCGGCCGGAGATACGGTACCAATGAAGGTAACCGAACCTGTTTTCCCGTTATTCAGGTAGACATATCCTGCACGGGAATAGAAGTTTGCAATAATTGCAGAGAGGTCCATCGGGAATGCGTCTGGTCCTGGCAACTCTTCCATCCTGTTAGACATTTCCCTGAGTGCTTGTGCCCAGCGTGATGTAGAATCTGCCAGCAGGAGAACTTTAAGTCCCATTGCCCGGTAATATTCAGCAATTGTCATGGCAGTGTAAACAGATGCTTCACGTGCTGCTACAGGCATATTGGAAGTGTTTGCAATAATGGTTGTTCGTTCCATCAGTTTTCTTCCTGTCCTGGGGTCTTCCAGTTCCGGAAATTCTGTAAAAACTTCTACAACCTCGTTTGCGCGTTCGCCACAAGCTGCGTGTATAATCATATCCGCTTCGGCCTGTTTGGAAAGCGCGTGCTGTAATACGGTTTTCCCACTTCCGAAAGGTCCTGGAATAAAACCTGTTCCTCCTTCGGCCATAGGATTCAGGGTGTCGATTGTACGAATTCCGGTTTCCAGAAGCTTAAAAGGCCTTGGTTTTTCCTTGAAAGCAGTAATAGCCAATTTAACCGGCCATTTCTGGACCATGGTAACTTCCCTTTCATTGTCGTCCTCATCTGTGAGTGTGGCGATGGTATCTTTAATGGTGTAAGAGCCTTCTTTTGCCACAGATTTTACTTTAAACTGTCCTTCAAATTTAAAAGGGACCATGATTTTGTGCGGGAGCCAGTTTTCTGTAACTTCCCCCAGCCAGTCTCCGGCAGTTACTACATCACCTTTTTTTGCAATGGGTTTGAACTCCCATTTTTTATCACTGTCCAGGGCTTCTGATTGTTCTCCTCTTTTCAGAAAAATTCCTTCCAGAGTATCGAGGTTGTTCTGTAAGCCATCGTAGTTTTTTGAGAGGATTCCGGGGCCTAAGTTTACCTCGAGCATGTGTCCCCTGAATTCAACTTCTGTACCGATTTTTAAACCACGGGTACTTTCAAAAACCTGGATATAGGCAGTAGTTCCGAGCATTTTAATTACTTCGGACATCAGGCTGCTTTTTCCATCCTGAATGTAACAAATTTCGTTTTGCTGAACCGGTCCGTCTGCCTCCACTATAACAAGGTTGGCAATGATGCCGGTTATCTTTCCTTTGGTCATTTTATCTTTTTTGCTCATTTATTGTAAATTCTTTTGGAAATTCTAAACTACTTTTTAATTCCTGTATAAGTTTATCAAACATTTGTTTACCAGTCTTTTCATCAAGAGACATCCAGCGATAGATCATTTTTAGTTTTAGTGTGTAAGCCAAAACTACTTCTATGGAAAAATAATCAAAGAGTGTAAGCTCGTTTAGTTTTTCCCATTTAAACTGGTCAATGCCTTTTTCTCTTGCCAGCAGGCTGTCTTTATCTGCGAGGTTTATAATCTGACTGATTTCTTCAAAGTCCACTTCAAGTCCGAAATCTTTTGCAGTACTTGATTTGATGGCATCTGTTATGAAATTATCACCGATGAGTTCTTCTTCAGGATCCAGCTCAAACTTTCTGCAATTCAGTCCTGCTAATATATTGGTTATGTTTTGTTCAAACGTATACCAATTTTGGATAAATTTATTTTTGACCTGCAGGACATAGTCAAAATACTCTCTCGTGAGGTCATTTTCCCATTGCTTCAGTGTTTTTTTCTTTTTGTCTTCTCTGAAACGATTGGCAAAACTGTACATATAAACCGGCAGAGTACTCAGGGCTTCTTCTTCATTGAGTTCTCTTTCAAATTCTTCCATGGTGAAATTTCCAAGGGAGTTGAAGTCGTCGTAATTTTCCTGCAGTATATTGAAAAGATTTGTGTTGTCGTAAGGGAGGAATAGCAGTTCAACCAGTCTGTAATCTTTCCTGTAAAGATCATTCTTTAATTGATCTTTGAAGTCGTGCATGGAAAAGTTTACCTCAGTTTCATCGAGAAACAGGTCGGGTAAACCAGCTATAAGACAATGATAATAATTGCGAAACATAGTTTATTCTTTATCTTCTTCAAACAACATTTCTACCGTTCTTGGTCTCAGATAACTCTTGAAGAAATTTTCAAAGTCTTCTTCTGAGAAGCTGATTTTGTAGGAACCGTCTGCAGGTCCGATTTCAAATCCGCCTTTCATTCGGCTTGAAACATCTACTTTAATTCCTGCATTCAGATTCTTAGCGGCTTTGTTTTCAAAATAATCTTTAAGTTCTTTTTGTTGTTTTTCCGGAAGTGTTACAGCAATATTAACTGGTTCATTAGACTGGGGGTTCCAGTTTTTAATGATTGTTTCAATGATTTTTTTAATGAATTCTTTTTCATTGAGAGATTCCTTGACCGGATCTTTAATTACTTTGGTTGTAATTAATTCTGTGATGTTTTTTTTAACTTCTCTAAGCGTTTGTTTTGCAGCCAGGTTAATCTCTGATTCCACGTTTTTCTTGAGATCAGCCGATTTGTCTTTAGCGTCCTGTACAATCTGATCCGCTTCCTTCTGAGCATCATTTTTGATTTTCTCAGCCTCCTTTTTGGCGTCATCAAGGATTTTTTTTGCTTCCTCGTTAGCCTTTTCTACACCTTCATTGTAAAGTTTTTCTGTAAGTTCCTGAAGTTTATTTTCCATAGTTATAATTCATTTGAGAAAAAATACTTTGCAAATCTAAAACATTACCTCAACATATCAAGATATTTTAGATGATTATTATGCTTTTGTAATTTAATGATCGTTAACAAATTGTATGTCTTTTTGTTTCTTTTGAAGCAAAAATAGGATTAAAAATTTTTACGACAAAATTCTTTTGTTATTTTTTTAACATTGTTATTGAAATAACACTATGTTTTTAAGCATAGTTTTTTTAAAGACCTAATGTTCAGCACGTAAGCAATAATCTTTATATTTGTTTCTCTGTGATTTTGGTGTCGTTTTTTAATGAGCAGATTAAGAATGATTCTAAATTGTCAGAAAAAAGAAAAAGAAGTGTTACCTTTTGGTTAAAATCAGAATAAAGGGATAGAAGGTTAAATTTAATTACAAAATATGGATTTTTATACCAGGCTTAAGAAAATTGAGCGGATTGACAGGCTGATTCGTTTAGAAGCAACGGGCAGGCCTCATAGTTTTGCTGTAAAGATGGATGTTTCAGAAAGTACCCTTTATGAGTTATTAAAAATTATGAAAAATATGGGTGCGTGTATTCATTATGATAAGTTAAAAGAGACTTATTATTATACGCAACCGGTAAAATTTGAATATGGTTTTCAGCCTTTAGAATGACTGCTAATTTTGAGTTTTAATTTATTTCTACTCCTAAAAAATAAAAGTAGAAATTTGTATTTTAGTGTGAAAATAAATTCCTGAATCATGAAGAAACTTATTTATTCTTTGCTGTCAATCAGCTTTTTGCTGTTGTTCGTTCAAAATAATTGGGCATTGGATGCTTTTGTAGCTGATTCTTCTTCTCAAGTCACGTTTGAAATTCAATACAAGGGCAAACCTGTTAAATCTGCATATTTTAAAGATACTCTGGATATTTATTGTGCGTTTATTGATTCCGTCCATAAAGGTAAAAAGATGCGGGTTTATGCATGCAATCGTCTTATCTGGGAAACAGCTTATGACTCAGTGTTCCCGGAAGAGCGTATACGGGTTAATCGCAAAATAAGAGAAAAAATTCCTTTTGATGAAGATCAGTTTAAGAAAGAAGTTGAGTTTTTAATTGGACTGGATACAGAAAATATATTTGCTAAACAAAGTGTGGTTTTATATAGTCAGAAGGCTCACCTTACAAAAATTCTTGAGTCGGGGAAAATTGAAGAGGCAAATATTAATGACAGGATAGGAGTTAATTTTAACACTAACGAAAAAGCTTTCAGGGAGAGGTATAATAATATTTATCTGAACAAATTACATATTGCTAATTTGCAAGCTGAGCCATTTTTTAAACTTAACAATAACATAAATCCAGAAAATAGCCTGGATTCAATCCTTACAAATAATTTAAAGGATCAGGTAACAAGTCCGGTTTTCCTTGTATCATGTGAAAAAAATAAATATATGCTCGATTCGGATTTCCGGATTAATAAAAATGAAGAAAATAATTGTCTTTTTTATATAAGCTGGGGAACGCTTATTTTTCTAATAATTATTATCATCTTAATTGCGATTTTCACAGAGAAGAATTATAAAAAAGGCTTTTTTTCAATCATAAAAGATAAAAGCAATTCCGAAAAGCCAACTTTTAGTTTAAGCCGGACCCAAATGGCTTTTTGGACAATCGTTGTCATCATCTCATTTTTTTACGTTTGGATTTCTAAAGGAGAAATGATCTCATTTTCTGAAGATGTGTTGATTTTGTTAGGTATCTCAGCCACTACAGTTGCAGGAGCGAATTTTATTGATAAGAAGGATGAAAGAAAAGCCCTGCAAAACAACACCAGGCGGCATCAGGATACTGAGAGCAAAGGATTCTTCAGTGATATTCTTTCTGATGAAACTTCGCTAAGCATTCACAGGTTTCAGCAAGTCCTGTTTAACATAGTAATAGGAGGATTTTTCATTTACAAGGTATGTGTTACTTATATCTTTCCTGAAATTGATTCTATAATTATGATTTTGCTGGGAATCAGTAATGCGACTTACTTAACTGTGAAAAGCACAGAAAATAGCAAATTATAATTAATCCCTAAAATTTATAGCCATGGAAATTAGAAAATTTCGAAAAAATTATGACGGACTGGAATTAATACAGGCTTCAAACGCCAACATTATTCTTGGAACCCTTGTTTGGGATCCGATATTTGGAAAACCAAGCATGGATCATAACCGAATGCCAGAGCACATAACAAATGCTTTTGTGGATGCAGATATTATCAGTAAAAGTGAAATGCAGCAATTAATAAAGAAATTTAAAGAAAATAAGCCTGTTTCAGCAGGTTTTGCTGAAAAAACTATTGATGTGGATGTAGATACAATTACGGCTTTAGAATTCCCGGGCATTGGTGATTTAAAAAGTGAGTTTGATATTAAAAAGGTAAGAAAATTTTCTTTTGGTAATACGGAATGCAGGACAATGACAAATTTACAAAGGGTAAACCTTGACGATTACCTTGAAGAACTCAAGAAAAATCACTGGAAAAAATACGACGGTCATGTAAGGCGTTTGTTTATGATTACAGAATTATACTATGGCAACATTGAGATTTTGCTTAAGAATGAGTTTGCTTCTGAGCTGGATGCCAGGCTTCAAAAAATAAAAGATCTGGAATTGAGTCAGAAAACCACTTTTGACAAAGAGGTTGAATATCGTTTTAAGCATAATGATGTCCCTTTTGCCATGCGTATTGAGAAGGTGAAGCATTTTAACGGGTAGAAGCCTTAATTTAAATATTCATTTTTTTTGGTTTAAAACATTTCCTGAAACCAGGAATACAACAGGTTTTTTAGAGAGCGGGTTTGTTTTAGTTATAACCACAGTATTGTAGACTTCTTCAATGGTCTGGTAATTTAATACTTCTTCGGGTCTTCCGGAAAGGTGTATTTTACCATCATTCATCAACACCAGGTGATCGCAATACTCACCTGCAAGGTTCAGATCGTGGATAATCATTAGCACAGTTAATCCAAGCTCGGTATTGAGACGCTGGATAAGATTTAAAACCTGAACCTGGTGGGTAATGTCAAGGTGAGAGGTCGGTTCGTCCAGCAAAAGCAGTTTAGGCTCCTGTGTTAAAGCCCTGGCAATTGCTGCCAGTTGTTTTTCTCCTCCGCTGAGCTGATACATGAATTTGTGTTTTAACTTATATATATCGGTAAGCTTTAGGTACTTGTTGGCAATGCTAAAATCTTTTTTATTTTCAAAAAACTGAAAAGTGCTTCTGTAGGGCATCCGGCCCATCAGTACATAATCTTCTACTGTAATGTTTGCATTTTCAATTTCCTGGGTTACAATAGCCATGCTTTGTGCTCTTTCTTTCTGACTTAGGATTTTTGCATCTTTTCCATCAAGTAAAATTCTGCCTTTTTCTGTTTCCAGTTCTCCTGTGATGCCCCTGAACAAGGTAGTTTTTCCTGATCCGTTAGGTCCTATAATTCCTGTAAAACCACCTTTATTTACCCTAAAAGAAATATCAGAGATATGAAATTTTTTACCGTAACCACATTTTAATTTTTCAATCTGAAGCATGATCAAAAGATTTAGTTTAATTTCATGCGAGTTCTGCTTAATACTATAACAAATATTGTTCCCCCTATGATTCCTGTGATAACTCCGATTGGAAGCTCATTTGGTGCAATGACAGTTCTTGCCAGTAAGTCGGAAAAAATTAAGAATGCACCACCCCCCAGGAAGGAACTGATCAGTAGAACTCTGAAGTCTGATCCTACTGTAAGTCTTATGAGATGAGGAATAATTAGTCCCACAAATCCGATTACTCCTGCCACAGCGAC
Organism: uncultured Bacteroidales bacterium; assembly: GCA_964461045.1. GTDB lineage: Bacteria > Bacteroidota > Bacteroidia > Bacteroidales > UBA12077 > JAGXLC01. The sequence continues at coordinate 10,152 of CAYWSJ010000050.1, forward strand.
ACAAATTCCTGTGAGAAGAGAAGCGATCACAAACAGAATGCGAATAGATGCTTCTGTGTTGATACCCAGGTGTCTGGCTTTTGTTTCTCCCAGGCGCATTGCATTGAGAGGCTTTACAAAGAGATATGAAATCAACAATCCGGCAACAGAAGCCCAGAATGTTCCATAGATCAGTGTCATATCAGGTTCGTCAAGAGAACCCATAGTCCAGAATACAATACCATGCAAGTTTTCCGCTGTTGTAATGGACATAAGAAACATCATGGCTGAAGAAACAATGAAACTGATCATGACACCAATAAGCAGCATGTTTTGGATTTGTATTTTGCCGTTTCGCAGGCTTAATGAATAAACCAGGATAATGGCAATTAATGAGCCGATAAATCCTGCCAGTGGAAGCATGAAATTGCCAATCATATGATTTAGTCCGAAAACAATTACCAGGGCAACACCAAGAGCAGCACCACCTGAAATACCTAAAGTATAGGGTTCTACCAGCGGATTTCTGTAAATTCCCTGCAGAATGACGCCTGAAAGACTAAGTCCACCACCAACCGCCAAACCCAGGATAGTTCTTGGGATACGAATTTTATTCAGGATAGAATAGATCACAGAATCTCCCTTCTTCCCGATAATTTCTGGTAACTCAAAAACAGAGATGTCTATTTCACCGATAGTTAGAGAGAGAGAAAAAGCAACAAAAAGTAAAAAAATTAATAGTAATGGAAAGATGCCCCATGTAAGATATTTTTTCCTGATGTATTTGTATTTTTCCTCCATTAAAGATTATTTTTTTGAAGATAAACCAAATTTATGATTTTTTCTGTTACATCAACAAATGATATTGGAGTGGGACTGGAGGCTTTGTCAGCATTGATAATAAAGATGTTGTTTTTTTTATTTGCATTGAGATTGGGATATTTTTGCCATACTTTTTTCTCTTCTTTGCCAACCACCCCCATGGTTACAATGATAATGACATCCGGATTTTTCGACAATACACTTTCTCTGGATACCATCCCGTTTTTTAAGTTTGCTGATATATTGTTTCCATTGGCATATTTGATATATTCGTGCATAAATGATTTTTTGGTTGCAGTAAAGAGTGGATTTGCTCCAATTTCAATGAAAAAATTCAGTTTTTCTTCATTCGGTATTAATCTTTGCAAAGAATCGAGTCTTTTCTTTTGTCTTTGAATGATATCACTTGCTTTCTTTTTCTGATCAACCATTGAACCAATCTGCATAAACTGTTTGCAAATTTCTTCAAAAGATTGTGGCATTTTGAGGTATCTGACGTTCAGTTCAAGTTTTTTTAAATTTTTAATGATCTTATCACGTGTAAGTGAGCTAACCAGAATTAAGTCTGGTTTGAGTGTAGCTATCTTTTCAACGTTGACTTCCATCCCTGTGGATACCAAATGGCTGTTTTTCAGGCTGTCAGACTGGCAGTGTGATGTATGCCCAACCACCTGGTCATAAACTTCCAGAAGATTTAATTGTTTGGTAATGGATGGTGTAAGAGACACAATTTTGATTTTCTGGGATTGTATATCCGCATTTTTCTTTTTTTCCTCATGTTTGCATGAACCGGCAAACAAGGCAAAAACAAGCATAAAAGCCAGTATAATCCTGTAATGTTTCATTTGCAATTATTTTTATACTGAAAAAGGCCAGAAATTGTGAAATCAATTCCCGAACTTTTTCCCGAAGTTCGAATTTTTGGTTGCTGGCAGGTCTTCTGGCTCACCCGTCTTTCTGAGGCCTTCCCGTCAGGCTGCTGACTGACAGTGGCAAGGGGATTTCAGAAAGAATTTTTGCGGGTTTACAGCTGCGGGAACAGCCCCGGACTCTTCGGTGTTTGCCGAATCACCGGATTCCCATTTTAAGGATTTCCCAAAGGGAAATTCCACCAGATGGATGCAAATATAAGGTAAATAAATTAGGTAAGCGAATGATTTTTGAATTTAGATTAAGGCTAAGACTGAGATTAAGGGTTAGTTATACCATTTATTTTGAGATGATTTTTTGATTGACAGCATTTTTTTTCTTAATGCTTTATCTATTTCTTTTCTATATTTAACAGAATAGCCCTGTTTTTATCTCCAATAAATCATTTTGATTATTATAATCCTATGTTGTAAAAAGATGTGTAAAAATCAACCCTGGCTATCAATTCGGAGATCAGGAATAAGGTAAACGGCAAGTAGTAAGCAAGACTCATTTTTTTTGAGCTGTTCTTCTTAAAATATATATAGATGAGAGCAACAGCACCAAGCAGTATAGTAAGCCATCGTGTCAACATGAAAGATCCATTAAGAGGAAGAGGTTTAAAAGCCACATTTCCTTCAGCTACATTGGGGCTGAGAAATAACTCATTAACGACAATGATTAAAATAGTTATTATTGCCATGAAGGCCAGTGTCTTGGCTTTGGTACTCAGTTGAATCTTCTCCTTGTTTTTTGTTTCATATTGAATAGATAATCCCAGAACAAAAGCTGAACCAATGAGCAGTGCAGTTGAATAAAATTCGATCATGGTTGATATACTGTTCCATGGCGGAACAGTAGGGATAATGTATAACTTTGACATAGTATAAACCAGAACTACTCCCACTGAGGCTGTAACCAGAATAAGGGTTTTATAATACTTAACTTGCGGGTTTTTAAAATATATGATAAAATTGGCAATCACAAGGAAAAACAGAAACAGTGATACGAATAATATTTCCCTGCTAAGCCATGATGTTTTCAGGTTACTCAGAGCATAAACTGAATTAACGGGATTGTTAAGGTGAAGAAATGACAGGACTAATGCAATTAACATTAGGCCAGTTGCAGAATACAGGGCAGTTTGGTTCATTTTGGCGTACTCTTTATGCTTTTTTGAAAACACAAAAGGCAAAACAGCTATCATCATGCCGGCAGCTAACTGAGAAATTGTTGTGAAAAAAACCAGAGACCATTCCGAGCTATGCATTTTTCACCTCCTCCTTGTTTATAATTTTCCATTCTTTTGATTCCCCGGCCGAAGGATGTTTTTTGATTACAATAGAAGGTTTTGTGTGATGTACCGGCGGCAGGGGGAAGATGTTATCATGGTTTCCGTATTTTCGTTTGAGTTCGTCAAGGTCCCCCACTTCCAGCACTCTCATGGGACAGGCAGCTACACAAGCCGGTTCTTTTCCTTCAGCCAGATAATCATAACAGAGCGTACATTTTGTCATCACACCTTTTTCGTTATCCAGTGTTAAAGCATCATAAGGGCAGGCCCATTCACAATACTGGCAGCCCATGCATTTTTTTTCGTCTATCAGAACTATTCCTTCATCCGTTTTGTAAATTGCTTTATTCGGGCAGGATTTCATACAGATAGGATCCTGACAATGATTGCAGGACAAAGAAACGTTATATGCTGCAATATCGGATATCCAGGTTTCGTTATCCTGAACCCATTCACCACCACATACTTCATAAACTTTTCTCCATTTGATGGAATTATTCAGGTTATGCTTGTCTTTGCATGCAATCTGGCAGGTTTTGCAGCCAGAGCATCGTGATGAATCAAAATAGAAGGCTTTTTGTTTTCCCATCTGTTTATGCTTTTACTTTTTCTACTTGCACCATTATTGTGTGTTGTGCATTGCCAAATGCCAGCGGTGTCCACTTATGAGAGGTCAATACGTTCACATTTCCGCGTCTGTCGATGCCGTCTTTATCCGGAGTATACCAAGCCCCCTGTGGAATATCCACCACCCCGGGCATAATTTTGGGTGTAAGTCTGCAGGGCATGATGATTTTTCCACGGTCGTTGAAAACCAGCACTTTTTCCCCGTTTTGTATCCCCCTTTTTTCGGCATCCAATGGATTCATAAACACTCTTTGAGGAAATGCTTCCTCGAGCCAGTCGATGCCATCATGTGTCGAGTGTACCCTGGGCATGTAATGGTGCCCCATGGCCTGTAGTGGAAACTTTTTACTTTCTTTGCCAAACGGGCTTTCCCACTCCTGGATATATTTAGGAACAGCCGGTATTTCGGCAGGTTTGTTCATATCAAACAGAGGTTTTGAGAAAAGCTCAATCTTTCCGGTAGGCGTATTCAGGGGATGCTTTTCAGGGTTTCTCCGGAAATCATCGAAAGCAACGGCCGGTTTTTTAACAGGAGTTGAATAAACACCCTTGTTTTCTTTTCTGAATTGTTTAATTCCGGGTACTTCTGGGAAGCGTGTTTCCCGGTAGACTCCCAGTGCCCATACGATCCAGTCTTTTTCGCTTCGGTTTTGGGTATATTCTTTTTCCAAGCCCAGTTTCCGCGCTATTTCGGCACAAATCTGGTAATCGCTTTTGGTTTCATGCGGAGGGTTGGATATCTGAGGGTTTAAAATTACCTCGTCGCCGTACTTCCAGCCATCCTGCAATCCCCACACTTCCATCTGTGTACAAACAGGCAGTACAAGGTCGGCAAAGCGGGCAGAAGGCGTCATGAACTGATCCTGCACAGCGATAAATTCCACAAGGTTTTCATCTTTGAGTATTTCGGTGGTTCTGTTCACATCGGCGTGCTGATTAACCAGGGTGTTTGAGGCAACCGCCCAGATAAGTTTAATGTTGTTATCCAGTTTTTCGGCATTAACCACACCATCTTCCTTTGTCATTTCTTTGCCTCTTAAAATGGCTTCTGTCCAGAGGAACACAGGTATTCGTGCCTTAACGGGGTTTTTGCCTGTTGGGAATACATTCCAGAAGGGTCCGCCATCATCAGCCTGCAGGCCAAGTCCACTGGCCCATCCACCCGGTATTCCCACATTTCCTGTGATGGATGCCAGCACACAGCCGGCCAGTACCGGTTGTTCTCCGTAAGCCCTTCGTTGCATACCATAGCCCTGGTAGAGCATAGCAGGTTTGGCCCTGGCAAACTCCCTGGCAATTCTTTTAATGGTCTTTTGCGGAATTCCGGTGATGTTTTCGGCCCACTTTGGTGTTTTGGGTTGATTGTCGAAAGTACCCAGAATATAGTCTTTGTAGCTTTCTTTATCTTCACAACCCTCGGGCATTTGCGATTTGTCAAACCCTGAGCAACATCTTTCTATAAAATCTTTATCGTGCAGGTTTTCTGTTATAATAGTGTATGCCATTGCGCTCATCATGGCCACATCGGTACCCGGTCTTATGGGAATCCATTCATCAGCCAGGGCAACGGCGCTCATGGTCATTCTCGGGTCGATGCATACCACTTTGGCCCCGTTCTTTCTTGCCAGTTTCAGGAAATATTCACTGTTGGTTCCATCCCTCATCTCAGAAGGATTCCAGCCCCACATTAAAACATATTTTGAATTTACCCAGTCCTGGCGCTGATTTCCAGTTACGTTTGTACCATAGACATAAGGTGTTGCCTTACTGATGCAGGCCCAGCTATATGAGTTATAATAGCCCAGTGAGCCACCAAAAAGATTAAGAAGTCGTGCTGCGGTCTGCCGGCCGTTAACCTGGTTGTAGCTTCCTGTTCCGTATGGCACCAGCATGGCTGAATTGCCATATCTTGCCTTTACTCGTTTTAGTTCGGAAGCCATCATGTCTGTAGCCTCCTCCCAGGATATTCTCTCAAATTTTCCTTCACCACGTTTTCCAACGCGTTTGAGTGGATATTTGAGCCGGTCTTTATGATATTGGCGCCGTCGATAAGACCTTCCTCTTATACAAGCTCTTAGCTGAGGGTCTGCTAATGTATCACCTTCCCTGTCGTCCGTTTCAATTCGTAATACCTGCCCTTCTTTTACATGCAGTTTCAAAACACACCTTCCGCCACAGTTATGCGCCGGACAACCGGCCCGGATAATCTTAACTCCGTTATGCTCGCTCTCTACAACACCCATTGTTCGCTCAAGTTCCCTGACACATGAAGCAAAAGCGCCTGAAAGAACAATACCCCCAGTAAGAAAAGCGCCAAGCTTGATAAAGCTACGGCGATCTATCGTGGAATCAAGAGAAACTTTTTTGTCGGATTTTTCTTTTTTTGAATTGTGATTAGGCATCCTGTCTGTATAAAATCTTTAAAACTAAAAAGAGGTTTTTGAGAACTAAAATAAAATTTTTCTTTGAAATGGATGACATCAATTTATTATAATTTTCAATAGCCGCCAAAGTAAAGGGTAAGACGGGAAAAGTTGCAGTTGCAGTAGCAGAAAGCAAAAAATAGAGGGATATTTCATAGATTTAGGTTTCAGGTTTTATGTTTCATGTTTCAGGTTTGACCATTGACCATTCATAAATATGGTTGACAAGATTTGTAGTTAATTTAATTGATTGGCGATTATTTTGCTGTTTGTTATAGAATCATTCTCCGAGACATGCAATATCATATAATCTTTTAAAAACCATTTATCAATCACCTCTTTCATAAATCTATCCCTTACAGATAAAATTAAATTACGCTTTGAATTTTTTAATAAATATTTGAGGTTTTCAGCCCATCCCTGATTGTTCAACTCGAGTCTTCCCACCTCATCAATTACAACTACCTGGTTCTTTTTTTGAGAATTTATCAGTGCATCGTTGCCTTTTTTAATTCCTTCGGATATTATCCTGTAGCTGCCTATTCTGGCCAATTTTTCATTATCTGTTTTTCTTAAAAATGCTGCACGCTCATTGGTTGTAATATCAACAATATCATACCCTGTGGTGCTTCCATTCTCCATGATTCTGGGCGACAGGATTCCACCTACTGAAATGTTTTGATTTTTGAGCGTTTCAACGATCTTTTGGATCTGGGTTGTCTTACCTTCACCTACCGAGCCTGTTATAATAAAAATTCTATTTGACAGGTTGCTCTTTATTTCATTCAATCGAAATTCTATTCGCGAAATTATTTTGTAGATAACAGAAACCGGACTTTTTATAATTGACTTTGAATCCGGAAGGTTAGCTATCATCATGGGCAGACTTTGAAACGATAATTCCAAAGCCAACGGCAACTGTTTCATGGATGTTTTCATGAAAAATTCACGGATTTTCGGATTATATAATTCTGTTCCCAGCACTGAAAAACCAAGAATGATTGTTGCCGCCCTGAAATTCATCTGTAATCCTATTAAAATGCCGTTCAATAAACTTTCTGATTGCATCTTATTGAATACGAAAGCCGTCAGCATTGTAATAATAACAAATGATATCCAGAATTTTGGTTTTGACAGTCGCCGTAATGCACGTTTATATCTTAATATCCATACCGTGGCAATGATTATAACAGAACCCGACCAAATAAACCACGGTGTTGTATTAAGCAACATCAATGCAGTTATGATGAAACCAAAATTTAAAAACAACCAGAAAATTGAATAATTGAATTTTTGTTTATTGTTTTCGATTTGATGATTAAAAGTTTCCTGAGTTAACGGTTCACTTGAAGCGGGCTGCTTCCTGATCTTCTTTCCCGTTTTGATGCCGATTATCGCTGCGAGTAAACCGGACAAACTGTAAATAACCAACAAAATTAAAATCGGCAGCCAAACGATATCAGATTGTATATTTAGTTTTATCTGTGCATATTTCAATAAATCTGCATACACTTCAACAATGTTGGAACCGTAAAAAATGATCATATTGGCAATCTTCTGGAACAGGTTCCACGACATAGCCAGCATAGAACCTATTACAAAGGCGAATATTGTTCTTCGGAAAATTCTCACTGAAATTTCCAGCAATGCAGCCTGACTAAAGATTGCAATCATAGGTCCGAAAATAACCGCACTGGGCGAGATGGTTTTCATTAATGCACAGATTAACCCGGCACGCCAGAACAGACCTTTTTCTTTCCAGACATAACTCACAGAAATTAGAATGATGATACCAATAGCTGTTAGAAGCAGCGAACTAAACGGAATTCTTAAATTATGGAGAAAACTTCCGAGCACAATTTCGGAGGCGGCCCAGGTGGTTCCAATAATGGAGGATTTAATCCACTTTTCGCTTATTTCATTTTTATTCATTAATGATACACAATTTATGCTATATCACTGATTGTGCCAGCAATCTGTAATTAATTTCAGTTTTTCCGCAGTTAAAGAATTATATCATTTTTCCCATCACAGACCAGACCATCAAATATAATCCGGCTGTTATCCTTTATTGCTAAAGGCAAATATAATACTTTGTTTCCATTTTTACGTTAAGTCATTATCAAAAGAATAAATGGAAAGAATTGTCACAGGGACATAACAATAAACCGGCAACCTACCATCTAACCTGGGGCAGGAGGTAAATTTTAATATCCTTTATTTTCTTTTCAGACCATTGATGAATTTTACTTCCTCAAACTTGCTTTTGTCATTAAATACTTTGGAATATCCACATTGAATTTGATGTCTTCAATAATAAATTCCGTTCCCTCGCCTTTTTTCAGCATGTCTTTGAATACAATTCTAGTGGGGAACCAACGTCCTTCTATTTCTTTCACATTGCTTAGCTCGGTTCTTTTTAATAGCGTTCCGCTTTTTGCAAATAATTCTTCCTTTAGAGGAACATAGCGTTCTTTGTCAATCCATACCTTCCGTTTGTAGTAGTTTACGTCTTCCACCACAGCAGTTAGGCTGAGCACCCAGCAATTTCTGCCGTTTATTGTTTCGCTCCCAATAATTTCTGTGTTGTATTTATCCCTGAGTGTAGCATCTTCCATCATGTCTTCGTAGCTCATGTCGGAACCCATAACCGACTGTCTGAGCATGTGTCCGGCGATTTGTATGGTACGGTCGGTAGATGGAGAATAAATCCAGAGTTTGTCTTCCAGCTTCAGCATTTTTGTTCCCGCTTCTCTTTCAGGATAAAGGTATTCGGTAAATGCCTTTTTTTCGCCCACTGCATAAGTTTTCGAGCCAATTGTCCGGTCTCCCCTTCTTCCGTGAACAATCATTTTTGAAGTAAACACCTGGTTTTCAGACGACATGTTCTGGTCTACCTTTTCTATGATCTGGTCGCCGGTTAGATTCTGTGATGAGCCCGTAAGGCTTGTTATAATCAGAAATAAAAGAATTGATAATTGTTTCATGTTTCAAGTTGTTTAAATAGTTGTGCTGTTTGTCTTTTATAAATACCAATACCAGCCAGCATGCTTCCAATGGTTGTGGAAAGCACTCCCGGAATGAAGCCAAGATAATAGCTGGCGGTAGTTACTTTGGCTTTGAACACTGTTGGCATCATAATGGTGGCATCTTTCATCATGCCCGATGTGTCAAATCCATGATTTTCGAGATAAACTGACAGTCCAATACCTGCAACGGAGCCAATTACAGATCCTATGATTCCAACAATCAGTGATTCATAGATCAGTGTTTTGTAGAGGTGATTTTTTTCTTCACCGATGGCCAGCCGGACGCCAAATTCGCCATACCGGCGCAGTCCTCCCAGTAGTCCTGCGTTCCATAAAACCAACGACATGGCAATAATAAAAATTGCCGAGATTACACCACCCATTGCATCGGCAAAATCGACAAACATTGCCATGTTGCTTTGGTCGCGCAAGCTGACCATAAGTGGCGAGAATTCATCTTCCGGATCGTTGTATTTTGAATTAAAATCGGCAATGATGCGGTCGGCCTTTTCCTGGTCAAAATAATCGTTTTTAAAAAAGCCCAGCAGCTCTCCTGTCGCATCTTCCATGTTCAGCGCCTGTCTTACGTCCTGTATGTCGGCAATGATAGATCCCCTGTCCATGGCAGCGGAACCAAATTCAACCGTTCCGGCCACGGTAAAATTGTAGAAAGCCATTCCGCCATACATCGTTGAACTGATAAGTGTTACCGGGTCGCCAAGTTTTATGCCAAGTTTTTGAAAAAAGTCGTGGCTTATTAGGATTTCGTTTCTTTTATTCGGGAGTCTTCCTGTTTTCAGTGATTTTTCCAGGTTGAACCGATCAATTTCTTTAGAACCTTCGGAGAGCATATCAATACCGAATCCGGCAGCAGGTCCCTGCGCTTTGGTTTCGCCCTTCTCATCCGGGGCATCTATCAGTCCGCCGAAGAGAATTCTTTCAGCCCATACCATTTCGGGGTAATCGTTTTTGAGCTTTTTCTTTATTTCTTCTACATTGATTAATGCCAGGTCGTTGGGTTTCTGGTCTTTGTTTTCAAAATAAGCATTCGTTACCACTTTGACATGGCCTGTTGAGAATTGTGCATTGAACTCAATGCTTTGTTCCAGGATGCCTGTCATCCATGAATGGAACAATACCGTAAGAAATACACCAAGCGCTACGACAAATATGGGCAGCAGACTTTTGTTTTTGTCTCTTAGGACGCCTTTTAGCAAAAATTTTATCATTGTAGTTTCCCCCTTAAAGCTTCAGTTGGTTTCATTTTTGATATTTTTCTTGCCGGCAGATAACTCACGATAAGCGTAGCTATTATCACCACAAGGATTGTTCCCACCACCAGAGTCAGGCTGTAAGCCGGATACATTATTTCCGATATGGCCAGGCCATAATCCTGTCCTTCCATAGGAAAACTGATGCCTGTATTCGCCTGCCAGATGAAAAGAGGTATGCCATAAACCGCTCCGACAAGTATCGCCAGGACAGAATGGAAGGCGCCCTCCACAGTGAACAGTCCAACCACCTGGCGCTTGGTCATTCCCATGGCAATGTAGGTTCCTATTTCTTTTTGTCTTCTGAATATGGAAAGCACCTGGGTGTCGAAGATGGCAAGCATGGCAAGCAATAATAGGATGAACCAGAAAATGGAACCTCCCACATTTTTTGATTTGATAATGGCATCTAAATCGGCCAGGAGCACCTCGAGGTCTTTAAATTCCCAACCACTTACCTGGCTGGTTGGTACTTCTGTATTCTTTTTCACAAGAATGGTAGCTTCGCCAGGTGTTTTCAGCATTGATTGCAGCTTTTCAAGAGGAACCCATACTTGTCCAATATCCACCGACGGGGCGTTGGTTTTAAAAATTCCTGCAATCTGAATTTCTCTTGCATCGAAGGTTCCGTTTACATCTCGCCATCTTAGTATTACAAATTCTCCCGAATCGAGGCTGTTGCTTTGGGCCATATTCTGGCCTATCAATGCCTGTATGTTTTCACTTTCTTTGTTGAAATGATCGGTAGGGAGTTGCAGAATGTTCTGATTTGCCTTAATACCTTTAATGCGGATACTTTGCACTCTTCCTTCCGGATAGATGGTTCCCTGGGCCACAAGGATAGGCAGCAGGTTACCTTTTTGTACTTGTTGTTGTAGCTTTTCAGGGACAGCGCCATGGCTTTCAGAGATGGAAAACGGATCATAGGGGTCGTATTTCGATTGCCAGTACTGGCCACCACCGTATTCCCAGCTTATCATATCTCTTCGGGCCTGTTTGTCCCATCCATCAAGCAATCCTTTGTGCCATATTATAATAACAAAAGCGATGGATAATATGAACACGTTGAGCCAGGTTCTAAGTCCTGCCCCAATCAGGTTCCGGTATGCAAGTTTAAATGCCAACATGGTTTATGCCTCCTTTTGTGTTATCATATTGTCGCGGGCGATTTTTCCGTCGAACAGTTCCACTTGTCGCCGCAGATATTTAATTACTTTGTCGTCGTGTGTAGCAAACACGAAAGTGGTTTTGAGTTGCTGGTTAAGCTGAACCATTGCTTTCAGGATGTTGTGTGAATTTGCTGCATCCAGGTTTGCCGTGGGTTCATCGGCCAGGACAATTTCCGGTTTCTTTACCATGGCACGGGCAATGGCTACCCGCTGACATTCACCTCCGGAGAGTTGTGCCGGGCGGGATTTGGCTTTGTCTTCTATTCCCAGCCATGAAAGGGCTTCTTCTACCATTTTTCTGCGTTTTTCAGTACTGAGCTTTAGTAAAAGAAGCGGGAATTCTACATTCTCGAATACCGTATGGACCGGTAACAGGTTATAGGTCTGAAAAATAAAACCCAGCTTTGTTTTTCGGAGAGAAGCAGATTTTTTGGCGCTGAGGTTGCTGATGTCGTTACCCAGCACCTTAACTGTTCCTTCAGTTGGTGTGTCAAGCGACCCAATAATATTCAGCAGGGTGGTTTTTCCGGAGCCTGAAGGTCCTACTATTCCCGTGAACTCACCTTTTTTTACTTGCATGTTTATCTCGCTCAGGGCGGTAAACTTTCCCTTTCCCATTGAGAATTGCTTGCTTACCCCTTTGATTGAAATGATTGCTTCGTTTTCCATCCTTAATAATTTAAAAGTTGTATACTGCCATGAATTGTATTCCTTTCCCGGAGAATAGATTTCTTGTTTCATCCAGGTTGTAAAGCATGAATTGATCAGGATTCCAGAAACCCATGAGATAAAAGCTCCAGAAGTCATAAGTACGCTGGAAATTGATAAAGCGATACCACGACTGGTCTTTCCAACTGTAATATACCATTGCAGAGATCTGATCGATCAGGCCCAGAGGGTAATTTACAGCCAAAGCAGAGATTTCTGCATTTGTTTCACTGTTGAATATTTCATCGGCCTGACTGAAATAGAACAGCTCGGTTGAGATGTTCAAGCCATTTCCAATGCCGAAAGTATAATCCAGTCCAACATTTGCTGTATGCTGATACTTATAGGGAAACACCACATTTTCGATCCCGTTTTCTTCCAGGACATATTCAAACCAAACGCCGACGCCTGCATCCCATTTTCCATCCAGGGCATAGCGATTTTGTGGAAAAGATTTTTTGCCCTGGATTGTTGCGCTTGAATAGAATTCAGATCTGTCTGCGGTGCGATGATGGAGTGTAACAGCAAGTTCACCTGTTGCAACAGGGAACTGAAACCGGCCACCCAATTCGGGGTCACTGGCAGTGGAAGGGATTACCTCCAGTCCTTTGGTTTCATCATTGCCCGCCAGTCCCCAAAGCCAAATGTTGGCATTGTTTTTAAAATAGTATTTTCCCAGTATCGCATAGACGCCCTCTGTTAGTTGGAGCGGATCCCGCGGGTCGATGCGGTCGAACCACATGAGCGGGCGGAGCATTGTGGCTGAGCCAAAATTGATCTTTTGCAGGCCGGCCCTAATTTCAAAATTAACGCCTGACAAACGCAGCCACATCCGGTACGGACTGAATTTTTCGTATGTGCCGGTATTTTTCCACTTTTCATAGTTCAGACTTCCAGTTGTGTTGAACGAAAATTCCGCATCAAATTGAATATTCTCATTGCCTTTTTCAAAATTGATCTGTGGAATGAAACGGGCTCCCAATTGGTGTTTTATTGGTTTTTCAAAATTGAAGGTTGACCATGAATTGATTTGGGCTTTTGCAGAAGTTTCAAGTTTTTCCTGAGCATGGATTTTTGTATTCACGCTGAAAATCAAAAATGAAACCAGGGATGTAAATATCAGTTTTTTCATTGTTTGGTTAAAAATATCGAGTTTTATTCCTTGCCCCTTAATTCCTTATATTTCTGTAAATTCACACTCATAAAGGTCATTATTTGAATTCATTCATATATTATAATCTACTTTATCTTAAACCTGCCACTGCCTTCTTGTCTGATCTTCTATGTCTTATGTGGTTCAGGAATTAGTAGACAGTAGCTAGTAGATGTTCGATTACTCATTTCGTTCATGAATGTAGACGTTTTTCATTTTTCATTTCTCATTGTGTGTTGTTCACTGCCACTGCTACTTTAACTGTTCATCACTTTCCGGCATAATCCCATAGTAAAAGAACCTCACAAATTCATTGATCATTTCCTGTGGTGTGGAGTACAATTTTATAAGCTGTTCATCTGTACTGAAATCAATCGTTTTATTCATCATGTAAACCAAAAAGTGTGGATTAATATCTTTTCTAATATTCCCTTCTTTTTGTGCTTTTTTGAAATCCTTCAGAATCATTTCCATATTCCTGCTTACGTATTTCTCGATCATCTCCTGCAACTCAGGGTCATCGCCCTTGTAGAGATCATTAATAAATTCCTGGCTTATTTCCTTTGTAAAATCCATCTTCATCTGAATGATTGCTTTAACCTTTTCTACATAAGGTTTATTACTCTCCATTATTTCCCGGTATACCTGTATTCCTTCATCGAACAATTCCTGTAGGATATGCTTTGCCAGTTCTGTTTTGTTTGAAAAGTGTTTGTAGAATGTCATCTTACTGACACCTGATTTCTCGCAGATTTCTTCCACTGTGATCCTGCTCATACCGTGTTTCCAGAACAAGTCTTTTGCAGTTTTTACAATCTGCCTGAATTTTGGATTCCTTTTTTTCATTCGACTTTACATATTTTGTTATAATTTACGAATATAATATAAATTTACAATATTCGTCAAGTAATTCTGAATATTTTTGATGAAAATTTTTAATTTATTTTATTTGTAAGCTGGCATTCAATAATTTATTTCTCTATCTTTGTTGGCTTATAAAAAATTTCAATCTCATGCGTATTAAATGGATGATTATTTTTTTGGTGGTCTTTCCATCGGTCTTTTAAAAGGCCCTGCATTTCATTTATTCAAATTTTTCATTCTTTTATTGTTTTATTGTTCTATTGTTAAATGGGTAAATTGGTCTAATCTCGTGGGTTCCCTGGAGAAATTCAATAACCCGATGTAATTCAACCAAAAACCACTGGTTTGAACGACAGGAGAGACCCGGTATGTTTCAAATAAACACCGGGTTTGGGCGGATAAAAAACCCGGAGGGTTGGTATCTCTGTAGCCCGGCATGTGAATGCCGGGGATTAATGTTCCTACGACACAACAAATCCCGGAGGGATGACATATTTATTACGTTGGCTTTTGAAATATACCATCCCTCCGGGATTCCGTTTCGTTGGA